>JBLHQF010000096.1:0-9975 GCA_047624885.1 Cryomorphaceae bacterium
CCACCAGTACGCACAGATCTTTCAGAGGCAGCACATTTCCTCTACCTTATCACTGGCGAAGAGCCTTGTGAGGCTGCGGTGAAGACACTTGATGTAGCTTACATTATTCACGCTGATCACGGCATGAATGCTTCTACCTTTTCAGCGCGTGTTACTACGGGGACGCTTTCAGATCTCTACTCAGCCATGACTTCAGCTATCGGCACACTCAAGGGACCACTTCACGGTGGTGCTAATGAGGGCGTGATTAAGATGCTTAAGGAGATTGGTAGTGAAGATAAAGTGGATGCTTTCGTGGAAGACTGTCTAGTGAATAAGAAGAAGATCATGGGTATCGGTCACCGCGTCTATAAGGTGCTAGACCCACGTGCTCCGCATCTTCAGAAAATGGCTATCAAGCTCACTGAAGAGCTTGGTGAGTCCAAATGGATCAATATGTCAGAGCGTATCGCCACCATCATGCGCGAGCGTAAGGGGCTCAATGCGAACGTGGATTTCTACTCTGCTACTGTGTATTATTCACTGAATATCCCTACGGATTTGTTCACGCCTATCTTCGCAATAGCGAGAATGTCTGGCTGGACAGCGCAGGTGCTAGAGCAGTTGACGGACAACAGACTTTATCGTCCATTGACTAAATACACAGGACCAGCAACAACTTCACCGGTTCCTCCTATATCGGAGCGATAGGTATTGGTGACTTCTGGATGACCTAATAATTTTAACCATGGCACGTCTTCTGATTGATGGGGACGTGCCATTTTCATTTTACAAATCTGAGATTCTGGGCTTGTAGGGTGAGCTAAGAGGGTTATAGTCATATCTGTATGAAAAATTTCTATCAACTAGTGATCAAGTTCGGCTTGGTGTTCGCGATGTTCATGTTGTTATCCTGTGCTAGTAAGCAGACTGTGACTAGCTCAAAGGTGCGCTCAGGACTGGACCAATATAACAATGGTTATGATATGCAAAAAGGTGAGCATGGGATGATGCGCTCTGGCTCAGATAAAGTGAGTGAATACGATAGAAAGGCCACTCATATAGGCGCTAGAGATTTCTCAGGAAAGGACTACAACAAAGAAAGCTATCGCAAGCAGCGCTGGGGCGGTAATAAAGGATATAATTCCAAGCAATACGGTGGAAATACCGATGGAAGTAAATTTAAGCATTCTCCGCACTACGTGAGCCGGGATACCCGAGCCCAAGCAAATGGTAAATATTCTACAGCTGATAATGGCCAATTTAATACAGGGAAGTATTCTGCAGCCAGTAGTAAGGCGAACGAAGGTAGTGCAAATGCCGTTAAAACTGGAACTAGTGGCTATGTGACGAGCAGAAACAAAAAGAAACAACCACTGATTATGAGCAAAGATGACTACAATAAGCTCACTGTCAGTGATTCTAAGCGGATGCTAGGAAAGTAGCTTTTTTAGTGATTATTTCTCTCTAGACATACTTAATAATGTCTTAGCGGCGTCGAGCTTTGGATTGTTGATGACGAGTCTGAGTTTGTCTGAGTCGATCCTATTGCGGATGATACTGGCGATTTCTGATTCGATATCGGTGGAAGTTTTAGTGACTCTGCCGCGGCGGCAGGTGAGATACATGACAATCATGGAGATGATGCCCGCGGGGATCATCGAGAGCATGAAGCTTGTAAGCCATAGTGATGCAGGCGGTTTTGGGTAATGTTCCCAGTTCTCTGAGAATGACTTTGCTGTCTTGCTAAGTGAAATGAAGTAATCTGTGTAGAGTGCGATGGCTGGACCGAGCAGCATCGCCCAGAATACGGTGAATGCTAAAATACCGCCAAGCCAGAGAACGAGACCAGAAATTCGGCGTTTCTTGATCGCGTTGGCAATGATCTCGTGAGCTTCTATCTCAAGTCCTGTGAGACCTTGTATTTCGATGACGTTGGCTTTTTCATTGAGTGTGATGTCTTTTGAGTGGTCAGTATCATCGGTGATGGCTGTCAGTGCGTAGGAGAAGTTTTTAATGTCTTCACGGTAAGCATCATTGATCAGCGAGTTGAGTCGCTGTCTAGATTGATCGCGCAGTGTTTGCTCGTAGTTCTTGGTTTTACTCCATGATTTCACTGAGTGAAAGGCGGTCATGACGAGCGATGGGACACTGCCAAGAGTGGTGAAAATAAGCTTATCCCATGCGCCATGAGTGAGTCCTAATATACCGATGAGTGAACGATAAGGGAAGAGTAGTGCAGGAGTGCGCTCAATGGCATCTGCGCGGAATCTGGAGCGGATGCCAATGTGTAGTTGAGCGGTGTCACCGATGACTTCTTTCTGCACGATCTCAGGGAGCGTGGCGGAGAGTTGATCGAGCTTTTCAACTGGGGTACCGATACGCTGGCGGAAATCTGTTAGAGTTGCGGAAAGATGAGACCTAGTGAGTTGGATGCGCTGTTGCAACTGGCTCTCGCGGTGCTTAGCAAGCGTAGCAGGATCTGCGAGTAGCGGAGTCAGCGCGGCAGAGATCAGCTGGCGGGCTGTAGTGCGGGCTTCTTGGTTACCAGCGATGCCTGCATCTGGGATAAAAATAGCTGGCAGGATGCTAGCTGACGGTGCGTGTGCAGCCCAGTCCTGCATTTCTGTTAGACAATCACTTCTAACGGAATCACTAGGAGTGAGAGTGTCATCCTCGTTTCTAAACCTGACTATAGGTAGGATCAAAGACCCGTCCATGGAGCCGATAAATGATGCGAGCGATGAGTCTCTGATGTTAGAGACCGAGGTGGCGAGGAGTTTGATGTTAGATGATGCGAGTGCTACGCTGGAGAGCGCTTCGAGCGAAGGGTTATGATCCGAGTAGCCTGGAGAGTCTGCAAGGACATAGGGTGCGCCTAAATCTAACATGTTCTGAGGCGAGGTCTTGATGAATCTCTCACCAGCGGTCAGTTCCGAGAATGGCTGCTGGCTACCAATCCAAGTGAGCTCCATGCTGCGCTCGGCGGCATTTTGACCTGACTGGATCATCTGGTTGGCCGCGTCACCCTCTGCGAGAAATGCGCGGGTGAGCCAGCTTTTTCCTTCACCCACACGACCGACTAGTGCGAGCGTGGCCGGCCCCGCGGACTGTCCGGAACGGATACGCTGGATGTCGCTGCGTAAGGTGTCGGTAATCTCGGAGACGGAATGCGTCAGCGGTGCATCGTGACCGAAAAGTTGGCGCACGGCTCTGTCCGCTCTGTCGGCAAGATCGATGGTGATGGGTTTTTGATTGTTCATGTTTTGGTTCTGTTAGAAATGGTTACGTGTCTTCTTTGTCCCAGATTCGCTTATCAGTGAGCGGGGTAATGGCGGGGAAAATGGGGAGTTCTGGAGAAGCTGCGAGTTTGTAGTTGGCTTTTGTGTTATCGCCGATTTGAAAGTTCACTTCTGTCGGCTCATCTCGGATAGCGCGGGGGATGTGGAAGCAATCACAAGTGATAGAAAATAGTCGCGAGAGATAGGGCAAGGTATTATCTTTTAAGAGTGATTCTTGGAATCCTGCCATCGCAACAGCTCCTCCGCCTGCCGCGATGACTGCGGCGATACTGCCATTGATGGCGTGTGAGACAGACGTAGCAGCAAAAAATGTAGCTCCACCGTCAACTGCTAGCGTAGCGATACCACAGACAGCGGCAAGTCCACCGATCGTTCCTAAGAGAGCCTTTCCCCCGATGGTGAATTTCTGCATCATGCTGAATCCATCCCAGCGATCTTTAGAGGACAGGTCTAACAGTTCGGTGTCAAAACTCTCGATGGGGTGTTTTTGGAAAGTATCGAATACTCCATTCCAGGCAGTTTCTAGCTCAGGTATCTGAACGCTTGCGGGACACCAGCGCTGACTCTGCATCCTGCGCGCTAGTGCATCGCTGCTGGCTATCTTGATAGAGCCTAGCTTGAGGTGTTGCTTTAGCTCGCCTTCTAGATCCTTGATCTTATCTGAGGCGAGGGTTTTGAGATTAAGTGTGCGAATAAATTTTTTGGTGCTGTCATAGGCTTTGTCGAAAGGGTTCGCGAGTTTAAGTGGAAGCTTGAGCGCGAAGGGCGCGGTTCTGACGAGACTGGCATGCAGCGCGCTGGCAAACTGTGGCGACATGATCTGCAGCGGCTCGCCAGTCGTCTCATCGCTCATCATACGATGGCAAGTGGTGAGTAAGCCTTCGTGGATTTGGGAGATTTCTTTCTCAGAATTATTAACCCATTGACTGATCGATGTGTTGGCTTGCTCGAGTAAGTTACTGAGCTCGGTCTGGTGGTCAGTAATCTTGATTCGTTGGATTTCTGCAATATCGAGATTTTCAGAAAGTGTTTGGAGATCGTCTCTAGACTGGACACCATCTGCTAGTGGGTAAAACTGTGGTGCTTCCGCTTTGTCGAATTTCTCTACTAAGCGAGCAGGGGTGTAACTCCTCCAGCCAGCGCGCTCAGCACGGTCCTCTATGGCGAAATCAAATGCACCATAAACATGGTCTGGTGCGATGCTGAACTGCTCTAACAAGCGCGTGACATCACTATCCGTCATCGTCCTCTGTGGCTGACCTTCCTCAGGGCGGATCATATTAATAAGAAGATAAAGCGGCGCAGAGGCCATGCGCTGACGTAATGCGCTGAGCATGGTCTCAATAAGCCGATCACGGATCGCTGCTCTATTCCACACGACTAAAAATGCCGAGCAGACCCTAGCCGCGGCCGAAAGAAAATCTAGCCTAGGGTTCTCTGACGGTAACAAGCTGGGCTGATCAATATCGTGGTCATGGGTCTGGATGTCTGGGCAATCTAGTAGACCGGTGCCGAGTTCATCTAACAGAGGGTCACCAGCGATCAAAGGAATCGATAAGGTCTCTAAATGATCTCGGCCACTACGGTATTGTTCCGCGGCTCTCTCTGGATCATCATCTAGAAACTCTAAACCATTGGGATGCGCGGTAGCGATTAGGTCTAGCAGTAGTTCGCGGAACGCTATGTCATCTAGCCAGCTCTGCGGCACCCAGTAGACGAAGCGATGCGTGCCTGTGGAACTGGATGAGCCACGTGGTACACGAGCCTTGCCGGATGGACTGAGGAAGCTTGCCACGACACTTGATTTACCAGAATTCAACTGACCAGTCACTGCTAAGATCGGGTGTTGGCTGAGCTTCTCTGCTGTCTCTAAGCTGCGTTTGATGGCGGAGATGTCCGCAGAAATCTCTCCACGCTGCGCCTCACCCAGAGCTTGGGGGAGATCAAGAGCTGTACCATCTACGGGCCATTGGGAAATCCACTGAGAGGTAAGTGTGACTGGTTGAGGCATGAGATAAATTTACAGTCAAATATTCGATTTCACAAGCAGAGTTTATCGTGATATTGATTCTGAGTAATGAACGATCAAAAAGTGAAGATTTATCAGCAGTGTCTGGAGAAACTAACGGGACTGTTAGAAGGCGAAAAAGATGAGATTGTGAAGATGGCATCGATCACTGCATTGCTCCATCAGTCGTTTGAGGGTTTTTATTGGACCGGTTTTTATAGAATGATCGGTGGAGAGTTAGTCATCGGTCCTTATCAAGGGACGCCAGCTTGTCTGAGAATAGCAATGGGCAGAGGTGTCTGCGGGACTGCTGCTGAAACGGGGGAGACTCAAGTGGTGCCAGACGTGCATGCTTTCCCAGGACATATCGCCTGTGATGCGGCCTCTGTCAGCGAGATCGTGATCCCTGTTAGATCAGGTGAAGGAATCATCGCGGTGTTAGATATTGACTCGACATCAAAGAATAGTTTTGATCAGATAGACGCTGATCATTTAGAGCGAATCATCGCTTGTTTTTTTAGTTAAAAAACTCGGATTTCAATCTGTGAGAATACCATCATGGCATACCCAAATTTAAAAGACATAGCACCTATCGACGAAGTGGGCGTGAGAGAACGAGCATCACGCTATCAGAAGCGCAGTTTAAAAGGGGAGACCAAGTTGTCAGCTCTGAAGCTAGCTGTAACGATGCTAGATATCACCACGCTGGAAGGGAAAGACAGTCCGGGGAAGGTGAAGCAAATGTGCCGCAAGGCAATGTGCCCTATGGCTAGTGACCCTAGCATAGGACCTGCTGCTGCGGTGTGTGTTTACCCTTCACTGGTAAAGGCAGCAAAGAATGCTGTGGGTGATAGCGGGGTTCAGGTTGCTAGTGTTGCGACGGCATTCCCTAGTGGACAGAGTAGGTTGCGTGAGCGGCTGGCCGAGATTAAATATGCCGTTGGGGAAGGTGCGGATGAGATCGATATGGTGATCTCTAGAGGTAAGTTTTTGGCGGGAGATTATCGTGGCATTTATGATGAGGTGGCGAAGTGTAAGGAGGCTTGTGGTGATGTACATTTAAAAGTAATCTTAGAGACTGGCGAGCTAGAAACACTAGACAACATAAGGATAGCGAGTGAACTGGCGATGGCGGCCGGTGCAGACTTCATAAAGACATCCACAGGGAAAATCCAACCAGCCGCTACGCTGCCATTTACTCTGGTGATGCTACAGGCTATCTCAGACTACCACGAGCGCACCGGCCTCATGGTGGGTATGAAGCCGGCTGGTGGTATCTCAGATGCTAAGCTAGCGCTGCAGTATCTAGTGATGGTAAAGGAAATGTTAGGTAAGAAATGGCTGAGTAATAAGAGGTTCAGATTTGGAGCGAGTTCGCTGACTAATGATCTGCTGATGCAGCTAGAAAAGCAGCGGACAGGATTGTATCAAGGTGGAGATTATTTCTCGAAGGACTAAATTTTAAACAGAAAATAGAATATGTATGATTTTATAAATGGTAGCGAATATGCGCCAGCGCCGGAATCAACGGCGGACGTGAATATCAAGGAGCGTTACAGGCTCTTTATCGGAGGTAGATGGGTGGACGCTCATGGCAAAAAGACCTTTGAGACCATCAACCCTTTCAACCAGAAAGTGCTCTCTAAAGTAGCCGATGCTAGCAAGGCAGATGTGGATCTAGCTGTGAAAGCCGCCCGCGCTGGCTACGAAGGTGAATGGAGCCGCATCAGCGGTGCCGAGAGGGGGAAGTATCTCTTCCGGATCTCTAGGATTCTGCAAGAACGTGCCAGAGAATTTGCGGTATTAGAAAGCATGGATGGCGGCAAGCCGATCCGTGAGAGCCGAGATATCGACATCCCTCTAGTAGCGGCACATTTCTTCTACTACGCAGGCTGGGCAGATAAGCTAGACTACGCCTTTCCTGGCGCAGGGATAGGTGGTCAGAAAGTGAAGCCGGTGGGTGTCGTGGGGCAGGTCATTCCGTGGAACTTCCCACTCATGATGGCAGCATGGAAGATAGCTCCGGCACTGGCATGTGGAAATACCGTGGTGCTTAAGCCCGCAGAAACTACACCTCTAACCGCTCTGCTACTCGCAGAAGTCATCGCAGCAGCAGGCGTCCCAGCTGGGGTGGTGAACATCGTCACGGGAGGAGGGGATACAGGCCGGCATCTAGTCAGTCATCCAGATATAAACAAAGTAGCCTTCACTGGCTCTACCTCTGTGGGTAAGGATATTTTAAAATCAGTCGCAGGCACTGACAAGAGCTACACGCTTGAGCTCGGTGGTAAAGCAGCGCATATCATCATGGATGACGCCGCGATTGATCAAGCGGTCGAAGGCATTGTGAATGGTATTTTCTTTAACCAAGGACACGTCTGTTGTGCAGGATCTCGCTTGCTGGTGCAAGAGGGAGTGGTCGATAAAGTGGTGAAGAAACTTCAGAAACGCATGCAGACACTCATCGTGGGGAATCCACTAGATAAGAATACCGACATCGGCGCGATCAATTCTAAAGAGCAACTAGCGAAGATCAAAGCACTAGTGAAGACGGCGACTAAAGAAGGAGCTACCGTTTGGCAGCCAGACACCAAGATTCCGCGTAAGGGTAATTTCTACCCACCTACGCTGATCTTAGATTGTGCGCAGAGTCACACCGTGGTACAGCAAGAAATCTTCGGGCCTGTCCTAACGATCCAGTCATTTAGGACGGTGAATGAGGCGATAGAAAAAGCCAACAACACCCAATACGGACTCTCTGGTGGAGTCTGGAGTGATAAAGGCGCGAAGGTCTTTAAACTGACGGACAATATCAACGCAGGAGTCATGTGGGCGAATACCTACAATGCATTCGACCCCGTATCACCATTTGGTGGATTTAAAGAAAGTGGAATAGGCCGAGAAGGCGGACTGCACGGACTGTATCCTTACGTAAAATTTAACGCATAAATAGATGAGGAGATTAGAAGTAAAAAAGACATACAAGCTATACATCGGAGGTAAGTTTCCGAGATCAGAATCTGGTAGGACTCACGCTCTGTTAGATAAAAAAGGAGCACTAATCGCGAACATCGCCATGGCGAGCAAGAAAGATCTGCGCAGCACTGTGGTTGCTGCCAGAAAGGCGCAATTGGGTTGGCAGGGCGCTAGCCCGTATCTGAAAGGACAGATTCTTTACCGACTCGCAGAAATGTTAGAGGGAAGAAAATCTCAGTTCGTCAGTGTGTTAAAGCAATCTGGCATGAGCGAGAAAGCCGCTCTAACAGAAGTAGAAAAATCAGTCGATGCCCTGGTGTATTTCGCCGGATGGAGTGATAAATTCCAAGCCGTTTACAGCAGTGTCAACCCAGTCAGTAGTCCGCATTATAACTTCAGCGCACCAGTTCCTACTGGGCTTGTCGGTATAGTCCTTGATGACAAGGCCGGACTCTACGGACTCGTTTCGCAAATGGCACCGGTCATCGTCGGTGGTAACAGTAACTTACTCGTCGTCCCTAGTAAATGGGCGACCGTAGCCATGGAACTAGCCGAAGTTATCCATACCTCAGACGTCCCATGCGGCGTGGTAAATATTCTCACCGGCGATATCTCAGACATGCTCCCAACACTCTCTGGACACATGGATGTGAATGCCGTTGCACTCTGTTCATCAGACAAAGCACTCCGCAAATCCGTCCGGGAACTAGGAGCCGAAAACGTCAAACGCACCATCTTCCATGACACCAGCAAAGGCAAACTCAGCCCCTACCCTATCATGGACTTCCAAGAGATCAAGACCACTTGGCACCCTGTAGATTAGCCTTATACTAGTGTGGCTATTTCTTTTTTCAGCTTGGGTATTATTTGGTTTCGTAGGATAGCGATCTCGTGGTCTTGTTGGAGATCTAGTGTAAGCCCAGCTCTAATGCCTAGTGCTAGTTCTAGGCGAAGGGCTAGTTCTGTGCTGATGCGTTTTTTTCCAGAAAGGATGTCGCTGATAAGTCCTCCAGATACTTGGCATGCCTTTGCCAAGGCTGCTTGGGTGAGTGAGAAATGATCGAGAGTATCTGAGATCAGTCCTGTGGCTGGATTAGGTAGTTTCTGTAGTGTGGTCATGATGATGTGGTGGTTCTAGTGAGTGTCTTCTATGTTTACTAATTCTACGTCCGTGAGCTCTTCATTGCTCCATTCAAATATGATTCTCCATATTGATCTCCTAGAACTTGCATCGATGGAATATCTACCATTATAAAGAGTGTGGTCTCTGAGAGGTGGGAGCTGGAGCAAGTCTGTTTGTGAAACTCTGTTTAGGATTTTGAGACGTTCATATGCTTTGCCTAAATTAAGATCACCAAATGAACGGGTTTCTTTCCGAGTAAGTGGTTCATTATTAAAGATCTTTTCAGTGACTGTGTTTGAAAAGCTCTTAATCATGCAACCAAAACTTCACTAAATGGTGAATAAATCAACATTCAATTTTACCAAATAGTGAAATGGCGAGAGAGTTTCAATAAGTTAGTCCCTACATAAAGTTTGAAATGATTGATCAAAGCGGGTTACTGCTGACCCGAAGCAAGTGCGTGTATTTCGTCGGCAGTGAGTGCTCGATCGAAAATAGAGAGTTCATCAATACGCCCTACCAGCCCGCGTGCCTGTACTCGGTCGAGCTCAGGATTAGAGGTCATTCGGCCAATGAAAATTGGCCGG
>JBLHQF010000097.1:0-9875 GCA_047624885.1 Cryomorphaceae bacterium
TTACTGAATCAAAAGGGAAGGGTTTTCGGACCTTTCCCTTTTCGATTAACAGATTACTTCCCGCCCATCAAAAGTTGCGTTTATTAGTTGAATCCAAGGAAGAAATAACGGCACACATTCCAATCACCTAGGATAGAGAGGTAGGTACATCCATAAAAAATTATGAATATGAAACACATAAGCGCACATATACCCTCCCGAAAAGCCAAAGGTTTCAGTCTTATCGAGATACTTGTTGTAATAGCAATCATGGCTACTTTAGCTGGCTTATCCTACTCTCCTATCTTGTCTATGATTAATAATTCTCGGAGATCTGAAGCACTCAATACCATGAAAAAACTTGAACGTAGTATCAATCAATTCTACATCGACTATGAACATATCCCCAGTAACAAGCGCATTAATCCCCCCTCATGGGATAGTCAAATTTGGACTAATCGTGGCGATGGCACCATGTTGCTACGCGTCTTGATGGCCGATGAGAGCTTAATGAATACCAAGGGGATAGAGTATTTTGAAGCACCTGAGTCCAAGAATAATAAAGGAGGGGTATTATGGATAAATGATCAACCTACCTACCTTTACGACAAATTTGGCAACGGCTTCGGAATCTTGATTGATAACGATTACGATGAGATCCTATCGATCCCAAAGATCTACGATCCTACTGGCTATGGAGAAATTAAAGGCCACAAAGTTCTCATTTGGAATGCCGGTCCAGATAAAAAAATGGGCACTGAGGATGACCTTAAATCCTGGGACCATTAATCCTGAAAGATCACTTCTAGAGTTTTTAATAAATCTCCAGATTCAGCACTGCGGATCTGATACATCCGATTGGCAAGTCGCCGAGACATCTCTGTGATGATCGGGTAGGGAGTGTCGGTGACGTCGACAAAACCAATCTGGTAGTTTTCATACGGCCGGCCAGCAGCCGACTGATCGGCATAGGTGAACCAATGCACCCCCAAGACATTAGGGTGCTGAAGTGCGTCTGTGACGTAGGCGGCAAATGAACGGCTTCGCTGGTATTGATCCCCCACCGGTGAAAGTCCTACTCCAGGCACACCACGGTCTGGTGCTGCGAAGTGATACTCGGAAATCATTACAGGCTTATCAATGCCATCAGGCAGACCGCCACGTCCCGCCACAGCCTCGTATTTGTTCGAGCTGTAGACGTCAGTGAATTTCGCGCAGGAACGCCTCACTAGTTCCGGGCAGGTGTGGATACGTGAACCTAGATAAAGATGGTCGGGCATCACTTGCCTCATCGCGTCACGACACGTTTGATAATAACGATCAGCCAATGAGGTGTAGAGTTGTTTGAAGTCCTGCTTACGAGCTGGAGTTTCCAGAATTCTAGTGGCTGATTGCATTGCATCCCAGGAAGTGAAGTTTGACTTCCAGGCATGATTGAGTTTGGAAACATCACCGTAGTTGTTTTTGAGCCACGCGATGAATGCCTTTTTAGCGGGTTGCTGAGCGGGCTTGGCAAACACACGCTGAACGAGGTTATTGGGCCAATCAGTTTCGTTATCGATGAACACCCCAATACACCATGGATCATAGCCGCGTTCAGCCACGATCTTTTCCAGCCCTTTACGAATAATATCGTCAAAATCATCGGTAAATGGATCAGGCGTGTCCTCGGTTAGTCGCGATTCATTTTTCCGCCAAACGTGTAGCATCTCTGTGTAAGGTGTCCTGGCCAGTCCATCTGCGGCAAGCAAGGCTGAATCGGTCCAAGCGCCTAGTGTATTCATGCCCCAGAACCGCATCCGATGGTGAATACGAGCTAAGGCAGGCTTTCTCCACCCTGCCCCAAAGGTGCGCTGGGCATTCGCACTAATATAGCTCATCGCTTGTGTGCGATTTTTCTTTTGCTGGATGACATCCTTACGTAGTGGATCTCCTTTTTCAGGCAACCACTCAAACAGAGTTTTGCGGTTTAGTCCACCGATGGGTGTGCTTGCAAAGTAGCCCACCGTATTGATGCCCTGTGAAAAGAACAACGCGCCGGAGGGATCGACCAACCACCATTTTCCACGGTGCTTGGTGGTGTAAAAATATCCGGTAGCTTTTAGTGTTGGCCCGTTGGCCCAGCCACCATATTTATTGAATGATTTGGGTCCAGCATCTCGGTTTGATTCTTCTTCTTTATGCCTACCCAAGAGTTCAGATTCCTGCTTCATTTTCCCAGGCCACTCCCCTGATTTCACCTGTCCAAATCGATCAAGATAGGGCAACTTCATGCGTGCTTCATTGGCTTCAACACCATACTCGTGAGCCAGGTGAATTTGAATATCATGCAGTAAGATCTCTGGAGTGGTCGACTGGATAGTTAGCCGACATGCTATCACCAGTTTTGGATCGAATCTTTTCCAGTGGGTTCGGTGACCATTTGGCTTACCACTGTGAGTATCAAAAAAGTGCGGAGCATCATTCTGTTCGGGAGTTCGCGGATAAGGGAATCCGAGCGTCACTCGCTCGCCAGGCAGAACAAAAGCGGAACTAACGGTGCTGTTGGCAAAGCCCTGCGCACCCTTATTATCGAGTCGACCTTTCACCCATACTAAGCCCTTGCCGTTGTTGGTAAAGTCTATCCTCAAATAGCTATGGTCAGAGATATCCCAGTGCGCACCAGGGGGCAACAAAACCATAGTCTTGCCATTCTTAGCAACGTCACCTTCGAGCTTGTAATCATCGTCATCACCTGACCACACCATGTTTTCAGGCGACTTAGTGCGTGTCCCTATCGGGAGTTTTTCCAGTGGAGCGTAAAGTAACGAGCTGACAACCTTAACTAAATCCTCGCCTTTTTCTAACTCGTGCTGAGAATATTTTGTTGATGACTCTTTAGTTTTTTTTGGTGTCTTGGTGACTCCCCAGATGGCCGATCCAATAACCAATAGAATGAGTGCTTCTTTAATTTTTATCATCAGGTTTAGTAATATTGCTTTTCTTCTCTAGGCTCTTTTTGAACTCATTGAATGAGAGCTTTTTATTTTGGTTCCAGTCCAGTGAGTAAAACCATGATGCGGCGACGTCTCGGCTTTTTATCTGAGCGGCGAATTCCGCACGGTTTATTTTTCCATCATTGTTTGAGTCGTATTCGTTGAATACAGCCTTAGGATATTTCAATACCATGGCGACACGGCATTCACTTAATTGTAGAAATCCATCTTTATTAGCATCCCGACGGGTCATCAACTTGGTAACGTGCTCCACTTTTCGATCTACTGACAACTCAGCGATACTCAGTTTTTTGTCAGCATTTTCATCATAGCGTTTGAACTCAGACTCTGGGGTAGGTAGAGGTTTAGCTGGAGCCTCTTTTGCTGGATCGGCTAGAGAAAAGTTTGCCGTTAGACTAATGGCAGTAAAGGTTAGGAGGTGAAATTTCATTCTCATTGTTTTTTATGATTATTTTACCGCCTGAGTGCCTTTGAAATCCTGGAGCGGCATGCTGCGAGGATCTTTGAAGTTATTACACTGTTGGAATGCTTTTATCAGTTGTTTCACAAGATCAGCCTGAGGGTGTTCGGCTGGTATGGCCTCGGGACCATAGAGCCCTTTGAGATGGTTGTTCTTTTCTCCAATGTCCTGCCTCAGATCGTAGAGTTCCTGTGGAGCGTCTTTTTGTGGAAGGATATACACCCACTGGCAGTCCCCAATATCCACGCGGATTCCTCGACGTTCACGTTTTTTCCTATCCTCACCTTGGAAATAATGGCTTTTCCGAATGGCAGCTTCTTTATTGGGATCGCTAGAACTAAGTAACGGCCACAGGCTAGTAGAGTCTTGGTGCTGATCAGAAGCCGGTGTCTGACCGGTGAGGTGAGCAATGCTCATGACCCAGTCCATAACAGAGACTAACTGATCACAAACCACTCCAGAGGGAATCTTTGACTTAGCTGACCCGTCGCCCCATTTCCAAATCATCGGTACCCGACGGCCACCTTCCCAGACCAGCTCCTTGTTGCCGCGATATGGCCCGATAGGATGCTGTCCCGCTTTGATCATCGGCTGCGCGTTGGTTAACACTCCACCATTGTCACTGGTGAGAATAAACAGGGTGTCATTAGTAATACCAAGCTCATCACAGACGCTGAGGATGCGGCCCACCTGCATGTCGAAATCACTGACAGAATCCGCGCGGACGCCTAGTTTAGTAGAACCATGCGCTACGATCCCCTCACGAGATGGGCTGTGTGGTGTATGGATGCTCGGCGATGCGTAATACAACAGGAAGGGTTTGTCTGGGTGTTCCTTACAGTGCTTCCTGATGAACTCTTCTGCGAAATGCGTAAGGATGGGGCCATGCTCACTGGAGTCATATTCCGAGTCGCCGTATCCTTTTCGCTCCGCGTAACTGTGCCCCATCTTGGAACGCTTGGGGAAATGTTTCCACTTTGATGGTGAGGCGACAGATAGACCGGCCACATGATCTGCAAAATCACTGATCGCACGGTATTTATCATTTTCAAAATAGGCGTAAAGTGGCCCTTGGATGCCACAGGGTGATACAAAGGTGTAATCGAAACCATGCTCGCGCAGACCGTTTTTGAAAGGTCTTGAAAAATCGATTTCCTCAAGATTCTGCCCTTGCTCCCCTTTTTCAATATTACGCAGTAGATTGCCTTGTTTATCAAAATAATCGCCACCTAGGTGCATCTTCCCTATAAACGCAGTCCGATACCCTACCTTCTGAAGTAAGCCCCCTACTGTCTGATGGGGATTCTTCGCACGGTCGCCAGCGTTCGGACCATAGGTCAGCGCAGGATGCCCAGTGGAAAACCATGACCCCCAAGGAATCGAACGGAAGGTGTAGTTGCCAGTAAGGATGCTAAACCGATTAGGCGCACAAAGCGCGGCGGGCAACTGAGCATCGCTAAATGACATACCCTCTTTTGCTAGCCGATCCATATGCGGCGTTGCCACCTTGGCTTCGGTTCCCGCAAAGCGCCGATGATAACTCCCCACATCTCCCGGCCCAAGGTCATCAGCTAGAAGAAAGACAATATTCGGCGCTTTGTCAGCACCATACAAAGTAGACGATACTGCGATTAGCACCATTAGCACCATTAGCTGAGGCAAAATGAGTGTGAATAATTTAGATGATTTCATGACGCCGTTCGGTTTCCTTGATAGATCTGAATTGGGCACACTAAGTCAGCCATTATTTCGGGGTAATCCCAAAACATTAGTTATGCACTGATTTTTCTAGTTATCGCATGCTGAGTCGCAAGGCCTTTATATGACGAAGGTCACCATTCCAACATTAACATCTACGACGAAGTATTAGAAAGAGACCACCAAGTCCAAGCAAAGCCGTGGAAGATGGCTCGGGCACCGGAACGACAGAACCTGCTACGGAGAATCTCATGCTATCAGTAGACACAGACCCCACTAGATTTCCATTGTTATAGTTATACCGAGTTAACCCAACATTTTCATTAATTTTATAGGACATATCCCCGCCATCATTGGCGAAATTAATTCCAATCGTGGTCGAATTTGCATCAGCCACAAAGCTGACAGCGGTGTCAAAATTCACATAATACCCACTTGTTCCTGCTCCTGCTGTAAATGACGCTGTCGCGGTACCAAGCGAGGCTAGTCCACCCGCGGCAGATGCTCCAGTTCCTCCAAGCCCCTGACGGATATCGAAGGTAATGGATCCAGTCGCGGTATTCGTACGCAGGGGAAGAGCGACCCCTGTGATGGTCACCGTATCGCCGATTGACCAAGAACCTGTCAAGAGAACAGAGTGAAAAGCAGCTGTGCCAGCATCGGTAACATCGCCACCGCCAGTAGCTGCTGTATCTTCAAAAAGAACATTCCCTGCACCCCCATTGGCCAATAATAGTTGGCTAGAGCCTCCGATAACATATCCGGTCACGAGGGTTGCTGCCTGTAAACCGCCAGCCAAGGCAAATGCGATGCATGTGTGTGTGATAATTTTATGGTTCATGTTGTCAATGTATTGGTTGTTTTGTGTGTTTTGTGTGTTTTGTCTATTGTGCTTCCTTTTTTTTAGCACCCATTTCTTAATTCCAAGTATTATCTATGTGTTCCTTTTTTTCGTGATTTTTTTCATTCTTTCTTAGATCAAGAGTTCAGGCCTATGATAGGATTAGTCTAAGAGCCTATAGTAAAGCGGACCTTTTTGGTCATCTGAAAAGAAGTCTTTGAAATACGTGTCGGATGAGTCTCCTTTTTTGACGATGGTAAGCTGGAGTAGATGATATTGGAATATTGAATAACTAAGAGATGACCGCTACTTCGCTTTTTGTTTGGATCGGATCTTCTTGGCGCCCTTCTGATGAATCAGCCCTTTGAATACAGGATCGATAAGCTCAGAGGCCCATGCTTTGCGGAGTCTATCGAGTTTGGCTAGTTCCTCTGGATTTTTCGCCGCAATGTTCTTTGTCTCTCCGATATCCGTTGCGAGGTTATAGAGCTGAGGTTTCTGGTCTTTTCCTAGGATGACTAGTTTGTAATCACCCTTGCGAACGGCTAATCGCTGCTGGTCAAACTTACGTAAATAGATCGCCTGATGAGGAGCTGTTATGTTCTCTCCTTTAAGATATGGTATTAGATTCACCCCATCAAGTGGTCGATCCTTAGATATTTTCGCACCGCTAAGTGCTGCAATAGTCCCAAAAATATCAAGTGATGAAACGGGGTGATTATACACCTTCCCCTTATCCAAGGTGCCTGGCCATTGAACAGCAAACGGGACACGGTAACCACCCTCCCAGACATCGCTCTTACCCCCTCTCAGGGGTGCATTATTCGATGCGTTTTTGCTCATCGGCCCACCATTATCTGATAGAAAAAAGACGATTGTGTTGTCGGTCAGTTTATTTTCTTCCAGTGTTTTAAGTAAACGACCCACGCCATCATCCACGGCACTAACCATAGCGGCGTAGGTTTTGCGTTTTTTATTATTAATTGTAGGGAAACGATCCAGATACTCTTGAGTCGCTTGCAAAGGACCGTGTGGAGCGTTGTAGGAAAGAAATAAGAAGAAAGGTTTGCTCTTGTTTCTCTGTATGAAACTAACTGATTCATCAGAAAACTCATCGGTGAGGTATTTCGTCGGCTTCACTGGCTCGTGGTTGCGCAGTGTCCAGGTGCGGTAGCTCTCCGCTTCATTTCTGGCCTTATCGCTGTCTTTGATCGTCAAGAGTTCAGGGAAATACTGATGGCCACCACCGAGGTGACCGTAGAACTCATGGAAACCTCGCTTAAGTGGATGCAGTTTCTCGTGTGCTCCGAGATGCCATTTGCCGATGACACCGCAGTGATAGCCAGCCTTCCCAAGCGCATCTGCTATGGTGTCCTCCTTAAGAGTCACTCCCATATTAGGGTCTGTAGTGGAATACTGAGGATTGCGCTCGAAGCCAAACCGCTGCTGGTAACGTCCGGTAATAAACCCTGCTCGGCTTGGCCCACAAACACTGTAGGAGGTATAGCCACTGGAACAACGGATACCATTACTCGCAATGGTGTCAATATTTGGTGTTGGGATGTCCTTGCAGCCATTAAAACCGACATCAGCATAGCCAAGGTCATCTGCCATGATCACGATGAGATTAGGCTGATCGCCTGCAAAAGTCATTTGGACGAAGAGGATACTAATAGTGACGAATATAGATGATTTTCTCATAGTTTGCACACTTACATACTGCCAATTTAACGATATATTCCCATTAAAATATTTTTATTAAAATACTCTCTTCATTTTCATTTGTATCTGGACAAGTCACGCGACATTATCATAGTTTAAATAATAGACGATTTACCTCCATACAGATCTCGGGGAACAACCGAAGCTGAAGCTCTCTTTGTCCAGTATTGGGATGAGAACGTAGCGAAATTGCGTGGCTATGTGACTCAACACATGTCAGATCGCTCGGAAATGGATGATGTCATTCAAGAAGTCTCCCTCGTCCTCTGGAATAAATGGGGAGATTTTAAACCTGGGAGTAACTTCCTCGCCTGGGCTAAAGCAATCGCGCACTACAAGGTACTGAAAATCTGTTATCAAAACAAACGCAAACCCATTGGGGTAAGCGATGAGGTGCTTGAAACCCTCCAACCTGACACCGAACCCTTCGATCCGTCAGTCGATGACCGAATACCGTATTTAAAGCGTTGTTTAAAGATACTTAAGCCCAAAGATTTGAACATCATCACCCTACGCTATGAAAAAAAGCAAGAAGGTAAAGAAATAGCGGAACACTTGGGGGTAAGACCGAATTACCTGTATAAGAAGATCGGTGAGATCCGTAAACAACTTGCGCGTTGCATTCAGCAGCGTGAAGCCATCGCTCGCACCAAGAAACCATGACTCAATCTGACCATTCATCCAAGCCGCCCCCATCCAATGATTCAGCCGCGCAAGGCAACGACCTTGATGCGCTTCTTTCTGCGTATCTTGAGGGCGATTTAGACGACGATCAATGGCAATACCTGGAGCAAAAAAAGGGTGATTCAGTTTTCCAGAGTCATTGGCAGGATGGACTACTGACACACACAGCACTGATGGTCGGGATGGAGCCAGGTGCAGCCAAGGACGATCAAATTGTCGATTTTCGCAAACCATTCTGGCGCACGATAATGTGCAAAGTAGCCGTTTCAGCCGCCGCTATCATCCTTGGGATCTTCGTTTTTCAAGCGGTTCAAAAGTCTGTGTCACCTACTAATACTCCCATAGTGATCGTTCCACAGGGGCTATTCCATGCCATCGTTATCGGTAGTGAATCTGATGACAAAAAACAGCTTACTGAGGGTACCTTTCTAGCAACAGAGAACATCCAGCAGGATAGCGGCTGGGCGTCTATACAGACACTCCACGGTGTGACCATCACACTGCAAGCTCCATTCGAAGCCAATATTATAGGCGTTGATGAAATCGAGCTTATCAGTGGCGCAGCCCGCGTCTATGTGCCGGGTGGAGCAGAAGGATTCAAGCTCACCACACCGACGATGGAAGTGCTAGATCTAGGAACGGAATTTGCAGTCAAAATCAATGCTGATGGTACAGAGCGCTGCCGGGTATTTGAGGGAGCTGCCGATGTTTCTTTCTTAGACATCAAGGGGAAGGCCCTTAACAAACAGAGACTAGAAGCCAGTAACTCGGTTCACTCTAACACACCAGGCCAGAATCTCATTAGCATTAAGGAGGATGACAAAGACTACCACGAGATCATCATCCCCCCTCGCTCTAACCTCGCTCTGCAACAATCTTATCCAGTTATTGTAGCCAATTTAAAACCCCTCGGGTATTGGAGATTTGAATCCCTCAACAATGGGTTCATTCCAAATGAAGTGGATCAAGGGATTCCCCTCCACGCTATGGGTACAGCAGACATCACGGAGGAATCCGGCGGGAACCACTCTGGTGAGTTAAACAATTTCCATGAAACAGAATTGTTCGCCCTCAATGAATTGGATCACACCAAACTACAAAATAACTTTACCTTTAGTTTGTATTTTCAAATGGACTGGCTCCAGAATTATTCTCTCATCAGCGCCTCACGTTATGACAATAAGGCACAAGGTCATTCATTCCTGATGCAGGCTTATGCCAACTTCGGAAAATCAGGACTTTATGGCACGGGTCCTCATGCTGTATTCCGTGATCCTCCAGCCTGGACAGGCGGTGAAGAACTGTTTGGCAATACCCTACTCAGACCACTGCACTGGCATCACATGGCAGCCACACGAGAAGGCAGCACTCTAACCATCTATCTTGACGGTAAAAAAGTGGGTAGCCGAGAAATCAGCATCGAACCGATGAACTACCGGCCAATTTTCATTGGCCGAATGACCTCTAATCCTGAGCTCGACCGAGTACAGGCACG
>JBLHQF010000098.1:0-9804 GCA_047624885.1 Cryomorphaceae bacterium
CGCAACGACAGTTATCTTAAAATAGTAGGGGAGTTTGATACCAATTTAGATATTCTCATGTATCTCAATGGGCTGACGAGGATCGACCGCCTCCGGCCTAGGGACAAGCTTGTGATAATGCCGCTAGGATTATCTCTTAAGATTATTCCTCATCTGAACCAGCTCTTCTTGCTCGATGAAAATGGCGATGTGATCAAATATTACGAGCCCGTAGTGGACATGACCATGCCTAAAAAGCGCGGTGAATCAGATAAACTTACTACATCGGTAGAAAATGTTAGAGCCTACAAAGGGAGGTCTAGAGTGAATGTCACTCGGGGAGACTATCGCGAAGCTTCAAAGAAAATCAAAATTCTTGATCCAAATATAGAAATTATCAGCGAGGATATTGAAGTGGATGAAAGTTTCCGAGGTATCATCCTTACCAAGGCTGATATGGAAGAGCTCGCTCTTCTTCTTAGGAAATCAAATACTGTTGAAATTCGTTATTAAAACCATTGCGCTACCTTAAGAATCGTTGCAAAATACCACTATGAGCATGAAACCTTTAGAGTTTGAAAAGCCAATCGCCGATCTTGAGAGCGAGATCCTCAAGCTGAAAACCCAGTCAGACACGCAGGACATCGATCTCAGTGCCGAGATCGAGTCTATGGAGCAAAAACTCACTAACTTGAAAAGTGACATCTATAATAATTTAACCCCTTGGCAGCGAGTCCAGATAGCAAGACATCCTAATCGGCCATTCATGCTAGACTATTTAGCCTACGGGTTCACAGATTTCGTAGAACTCCACGGTGATCGTCATATCGGAGATGACCACGCTATGCCGGGAGGATTCGCCAGAATTGGTGGTCAGGGAGTCGTCGTCATAGGTCACCAAAAAGGACGCGATACTAAGGAGAATTTACGCAGAAACTTCGGTAGCGCGCATCCTGAAGGCTACAGAAAAGCACTTAGACTCATGAAGTTAGCAGAGCGCTTCAAACTTCCCGTGGTCTGTATGATCGATACCCCTGGTGCATTCCCAGGGATCGGTGCTGAGGAGAGAAACATCGCTGAAGCTATCGCCTTCAACCTCAAAGAAATGATGAATCTCAAGACTCCGGTAATTGCCTGTGTTCTGGGTGAAGGTGGGTCAGGCGGTGCTCTCGGCATCGGAGTGGCAGACCGTGTCATGATGATGGAAAATGCCTATTACTCAGTGATCAGTCCAGAAGGCTGTGCCGCCATTCTATGGAAGCATAGACAGCACGCACCAGAAGCTGCTGAGGCGATGAAGATAGCAGCGCCAGATCTGGGTAAGTTGAACCTCATCGATGAAGTCATTCCCGAGCCGAGAGGAGGCGCTCACCACGATCACGTAATGGCCGCAACAAATTTCCGCGATGCTGTTCTCGCTCAAATCCAGCAAGTGCAGTCACTCTCCACCGAGGAAATGCTGGATCAGCGCTACCGAAAATTCAGAAAATTTGGCGATTGGAACGGCGATGCTATTGCTTAGGTATATCGTGAGGTTATCAGAAAATTTTAATCCTAGAAGTCCTCAAAACTAAGACCAAACTTGGCTAAATACTTTCTTAGCCTATCGCCATCATTCTTTGATTTACGTTGTTCTCTGGAGACAGAGAACAGGTGGCGTCCAGCGTCGCTAATTGATTTCGAGGTCTTGCATAGTTGGATGACGTAAGATAGCTGCGGGCGGTCAAAGGGGTCGATATGTTCAATTTCTTGATTACTTAGAAATTCTGTTAGTTCTGATGAGTTCTTCTTGTGTCCGGGTCTCATCCAGTTTTCTCTGAGTCGGTTTTTTTCATCGGCCACCTCTTCTGTTCTGATTCTACCTCTTGGGGCCAGAGTAGCCATACGGGTGATTGCAGCATTGAGATCTCGGAAATTTCCACTCCAGCTGCTTTTGGGGTCGGTTGCGAATTCCAGGAAGTTTTCATACGCTTCTTTATTAAACCTTATGGACTGACCACTAGTTTCTGTCTGCTTACTTAGCTCGTAATCTATGTTAGGCGCTATGTCCTCTAGACGCTCCGCGAGGCCGGGGAGTCTAAATGTCCATGTATTGATCCTAGCTAATAAATCCTCACGGAATACTCCCTCTGTGATACTCACACGGAGGTCTTTATTGGTTCCTGCGATAAGCTGAAATTTGCTCTTCACTGGAGTGTCTGAACCTACCGGAAGCCATCTGCCTTCTTCGATAGCGCGGAGAAGGATCGCTTGTTCATCTGCTCCGAGTTCGCCTATTTCGTCGAGAAACAAGATTCCGCCATTGGCTTCTCTGAGGAGTCCCTGGCGATCCGTGGCTGCACCTGTAAAGGATCCTTTCTTGTGGCCGAAAAGCGTGCTCATCGCCATGTCGCCTCGGAGCGTGGCACAGTTTATTTCTACAAAGTTACCCTCTACTCCACATCGACTTTGCCGAAGTTGATAGACCTTCTCTACAAGTTGACTTTTCCCTGCACCCGTTGGGCCTGTAATGAGGATTGGTGCATCAGAGCGAAGCGCCACTGTCTCTATCTGCTCGATGAGTGCGTTGAATTTTTTGTTCAGCGTGGCGATACCCGACTTGAGTATATCCTGAGCCTCTGACTTCTCTTCATGGAAGCGTGCTGCCAGTAAATCATATTTTGAGAGGTCTAGGTCGATGATGGTGAAGCTTCCTGGTTTTTTACCCACACTTCTGCCGCGTGGGGGGCCGGTCTGAATTAATTTTCCAGGCAAGTGCTGTGATTCAGTTAAAAGAAACAAACAGATCTGCGCCACATGCGTTCCCGTGGTGATGTGGGCGTAATAATTTGTTTGGGAGGGATTAGCGTGTAATGATTTGAAGTAGTCGTAGAGGTTGCTAAACACATCTTCAAAGTCCCATGGCTTTGTAATGCCTATTAAACGTCCCACTACTTCAGTCTCAGGAGAAATCTGCCGCATGTCCTGCATCACAGATTCTGCAAGATCGCTAAAATCCTGCTCATACAGTAGCTCATAGCGGTCAATTAGAAAGTCCTCTCGGCCACATAAATTTACCGTTGGTCGCCATTCCGTCCAGCGGCTCCGGCCACTAAATGCATCTAACTTAGTGCCTAGGAACCCGATTACTGTTGTTGATTTTGTCATTTTTGAAATTAAGTTACCATAGAGGTATGTTTTTTAAGTGTGGTATTCAAGGTTGGATTTTATGGTGTGGTTTGATTTAATGAAGAGATAAAAAATGATCATTGTCGATAATTATTTATCATTATTAGTTTTTTTATTATTTGGTTATGGTTAGTTGGGTTGTCTTATTTTAGCTTATTGTTAGTGGGTTGTGATTAATTTAAGGAGGTCGAATAATATTTGGCACGCTTGGTGCAATAGTAGGGTTGGCAAGTGGCAATGAAGGGAGTCCTGGATTTGTTCTGCGTATCGGCCAATTTGCTCAGAAACGAGCACAGTGGATAAATAGGGTTAACACCTAGATGAGGTTCAAATCCTCGCACTTAGAAAGTGAATAATTAAACGTCTCTGACAGGAGGCAATGAGCTGCGGAAGCAGTGGAAGCAGAAGGAGAGCTTTGTGAGCTATTTTTAGGAAGTGGAGACACTCTCTAAATCAAGTTCCCGCTCAAAGTCTGAGCAGCCTGTCAGAGATCTAACTACAAAGAAAATAGAAGATGAATAGTGAAATATTAATAGCAGTAGCAACGGCTTCAGTCGGTTCTGTGGCGTATAGAATGATTAAGGGCTTGAAAAATGAATTTTTGATCAAGGCTTATGAAGAAGGATTACTCTATAAGAAGGGAGTGTTTTTGCAGGTTCTACCAGCTGGTGAACATACATTTAGAGGAGAGGGGTATGAGCTTATTAAAATTGATAAGAGAGTCACGCAGATGGTGATTCAGCCTCAGGAAATATTTACTCAAGATCATATCTCGGTAAAGGTGTCTGGGGTGGTTCAATATAAAATTATCGATCCTAGGAAATTTCATGAAGCTTCTCAGCAGCCATTGATGGTGGCCTATGGTCTCGTGCAGGTAGTATTGAGAGATGCGGTTGCTGAGCTTTCTTTTGAAGAGGTAAACTCTAACAGGAAAGGGGTTTCTAAAATGGCGATGGCTAATTTGGGCGAAAGATCGCTTGAGGTGGGGATTGCGGTAGATGAGATTTCTGTAAGAGATTTGATTTTTCCTAGTGAGATAAAGTCAGCATTTCACGATGCGGTCTGCGCTCAGAAAGTATCTATAGCCAAGCTGGAGACAGCAAGAGGAGAGGTGGCTGCCGCAAGAGCAATGGCAAATGTGAGCAAGCAATATGCTCAGAATCCAGAGATGATGCAGTTGAAGTATCTAGAGGTTCTCCAGTCCGCAGCTGATAGTATGGGTAATACCTTTGTGCTTACCGGTGCCGATAAAATTCAAAAATCAATAGAAATAAAGTAATGAATAACTTAGAAAGAAATAATAACATGATACAGAAAACAGGAAAAGCGACTGGGTTTATACCGGCGCCAGGGAACAAAGGGAAGCCGATCACGGTGATCGGGACGGATGCGATTATGGCTGGGTTTGATGAAGGTTGCTTGCAGCAGGCTCTGAACTCTCGTAGCGCGCCGGGGGTGACTGAGGTGGTTTTAAACCCAGATGCTCATTTAGGTTATGGTGCACCGATCGGGTGTGTGATGGCTTCACCTACGCATATTTATCCAGGACCAGTGGGGGTGGATATAAAGTGTTCTATGAGCTTGATCCAGTTTGATCTGTTAGATGAAGCGATCGATGACAGGGCGACTCGACGTGCGCTGATCAATGCGATCTGTAAGAGAACTCCTACAGGTGCAGGTAAAGGACAGCGTCATTCTCAGCATGGTCGCGAGATCGATAATGAACTCGGATACCGTATGGCGACTGAGGGGGCTAGCGAGTGGGTTTGCGAGCAGCTTGGGATTCCTTATGCATGGGCAGCACGTTGTGAGGATGCGTATCACGTCGGTCATGATGATTCTACTGGGGCGCTTCAGCAGCGTCTTGATAAAATTTTAAACAACGGGTATCGAGATCGTTTTCTAGGAAAGATGCAGCAGGTCGGAACCTACGGAGGGGGAAACCACTTCGGTGAGGCTGAGCGTGTTGAGATCGGCGATTCCGATAAGGCGAAGGCTTCTGCTGAGGTGTTCGGTCTGAAGGATAAGCACGTTGCATTTCTTTCACACTGTGGATCTCGTGGGTTCGGGCATGATCTGGCGGTGGCTCAGTTTAAGAGACTAGAGAAAATGTTTGATGCGTGGGGGATACCTTATCCTGCTGGCGATAAGAAGCTGGTTTACGCACCACTCGGGACTCAAGAGGCAGATGATTATATCGATGACATGTCACTGGGTGCAAACTTCGCGACTGTGAATCATTTGTTTATCAATCAGCTAGTGCTTGAGGCATTTCAGGAAGTGATTCCTGGAGTCGAGGGGGACTTCGTTTACTTCATCAGCCATAACATCGCTAGAAAAGAAGTGCTCAATGAAAAAGTGCAGTGGGTTCACCGGAAGGGTGCGACTCGGGCGTTTCCTGCAGGGCATCACGAGTTAAAGGAGACTCCGTTCTACGGGACAGGTCACCCTATATTACTACCGGGGAATCCACGTGATGGATCGGTTGTGATGACTGCGCTTCCTGGTGCCGAGAAGAGCTGTTATTCAGTGAATCATGGTGCGGGAAGAAAAATGGGACGCAAGCACGCATTCAGAGAACTGGATCAAGCAGAAGTAGATGCGGACATGGACGCACACGACATCATGCACAACAGCCGTGCTTACCCGAGAGACGAAGCACCTGATGCTTATAAGGATTTTAAAGAAGTCCTAAAGAGTGTCAGACAAGCGGAGCTCGCGAGCGTGGTGGCGAGGCTGAAAGCGAGATTCGTGGTCAAGGATGCTAGCAAGGCAGACGATTAAATAGCAGGGTTATTAATTTGAGGTTAATGGCTTTCTGCGCAAAGATGTGGGAGATAAGCCCTGTAGTTATTCTATGGGGCTTATCGACTTTCATAAGGTGATAGATCATTTATATAAAGAATAGAAACATGATAGAAATAAACGGACAAGATGGTGGTGGGCAAATTTTAAGATCTGCGCTTTCGCTGAGTATGATCACTGGGCAGGGCTTCAGGATGGTTAATATCCGCGGGCAGCGGGCTAAGCCGGGGTTGATGCGGCAGCATTTGACTTGTGTGAAGGCGGCTTTGGAGGTTTGTGGTGGTTCGGCATCGGGTGCTGAGATGCATTCTACGGAGTTGGTGTTTAAGCCTGGGAAGGTGAAGGCGGGGGATTATGTGTTTAGGATAGGAACAGCGGGCAGCACTACACTTTTGTTTCAGACGCTGTTTCCTGCGCTGATGCTGACGGAAGGCGTGAGTTCACTAGAGCTCCATGGTGGGACTCATAACCCAATGGCCCCATCGGCCGATTTCATCGAGCGCGCATTTCTCCCGCAGTTAAGGAAGATGGGGGTGGGGGTAAGTTTTGAATGCGTGAAATATGGTTTCGCCCCGGCAGGTGGTGGTTGTATTAAGGCGGTGGTTCGTCCAGTGATAGAGCTCACTAGCATTTCGATCACTGAGCGAGGAACGTCAATTTCACAGAGTGTGGAGTGTGTGCTATCGAATGTTCGCCGGGAGGTGGCGGATAAGGAGATGGCGACTGTTCGATCATCGCTTGATTGGGAGGCTAAGGATTTTGAAATCAAAGTCTGTGATGATGTGGATGGGTCAGGAAATGTCATCTTTATCGAAGAGGAATTCGAGAACGCGGTAATTCACGTCACATCTCATGGTGCAAAAGCAAAGTCGGCTGGTAAGGTGGCTGGAGAGGCGGTGAAAGATTATCAAACATTCGTGAAGTCTAAGGCGGCTCTGAGCGCTAGATTAGCAGATCAGTTATTGCTGCCAATGGCGCTATCCGGAGCAGGTGAAATCAATACAGTGGCTATCACTAATCACATTCGTACAAATATTACGCTGATCGAGAAGTTCATTGATGTGAGGTTCAAAATTGATGCGCTAGAGCCGGGTGGTTTGGTTCTTACCATAGTGCGACAGGTATGACGGTGGTCGAGCCGTATTTAGGTAGGGATTTCAAGTTGGTAACTTACTAGAGTGAGGCTAAAACAAATCCATCTGCGGTGAATCAGAATCAGGCATCGTCTGCCTCGTATTCTTAGGCTTAGGGTTGTTTTTTGCGTCTGGTTTTGATGAATTCATCTCCAAGTGGGAAAGAATGTCTTTGGCTCTATTGACGATACTCGGTGGCAGACCTGCGAGTTTGGCGACTTGGATTCCGTATGACTTATCAGCCGTCCCAGGCAGGATTTTTCTCAGGAAAATAATATCATCATTCCACTCTCTCACCGCCACGTTGTAGTTAGCCACGGCTTTGCGGGTATTCGCTAGGTCAGTAAGCTCGTGATAGTGAGTTGCGAATAGTGTTCGCGCTTTTATCTCATCATGCAGATGCTCAGCCACTGACCAAGCTATCGATAAGCCATCAAATGTCGCGGTTCCTCTGCCTATCTCATCCAGGATCACTAGCGAACGTTCCGTGGCATTATTGATGATCAGTGATGTCTCATTCATTTCCACCATGAATGTGGACTGTCCGCGGGCCAGGTCATCACTAGCACCCACTCGACAAAATATCCGATCTGTTAGACCAATGTGTGCCGTCTCCGCCGGCACATAGGCTCCGATCTGAGCCATCAACGTGATCAGTGCAACCTGCCGAATGTAGGTAGATTTCCCCGCCATGTTAGGGCCTGTTAGAATGAGTAGATTAGAGTCTTCTGGAGCTAAAAACGTATCATTAGGCACAAATTTCTCATCCACTAGAGTCTGCTCCAGCACCGGATGCCTACCTTCAATGATCTGCAAATGAGTGGACTCATCGAGCATCGGCCGCGTGTGACCATGCAGCTGTGCAGTCTCAGCGAGCCCTAGTAAAACATCGAGTGTAGCGAGCGCATCTGCCGTCGATTGTAAATCATCGATATGCTCACACATCTGGTTGCGGAGCTTGGTGAATTCTTCCTGCTCCAGCTGCTTAGATCGTTCTTCAGCACCCAGCACTTTGTTCTCTACTTCCTTTAGTTCGGGGGTGATAAAACGTTCTGCATTCGCCATCGTTTGCTTACGGGTGTAATCATCCGGCACGTTATCAGCTTTGGCCTTGGTGATCTCGATGAAGTAACCAAAGACATTGTTGAATTTTATCTTCAAGGTATCGATTCCGGTCCTCTTTCGCTCAGTTTCCTGTAGTTTAGCTATCCATTTTTTACCATCTTTAGTGGCTGATCGTAGCTCATCCAGCTCTGGATGATAGCCATCCCGGATCGCTCCGCCGTCCTTCATGTTAGCCGGCGGTTCATCGACCAGTGCCAATTCTAACAGATCCACTAGTTCAGGGAATTCCTCGATCTGTTGCAGCAGCTGAGAGGCAAGGGGAGTAGAAGCAGCCACTGCTGATAGATCTTCTTTAAGCGTAGGAATGTATGATAGAGAGTTACCCAGTGATTGCAGATCCCTGGGAGTGCCAGCGCGCTGCGAAAGTCTGCCTGTAGTCCGCTCAATATCGCGAATGTTCTTCAGCGTAGCCCTACACTGCGAGAGCAAATATGGCTGAGCCAGAAACGCAGCGACCAAGTCCTGCCGCGCTACTAGCGGAGCTAGATCCCGCAACGGGTGTAGTATCCAATCACGCAGCTTTCTTGCACCCATTGGAGTTGATGTTCTATCCAGCGCACCCAGTAATGTGTGTTGTTTCCCAGTGCGAGATTCCACTAGATCTAAATTCCCCTGAGAAGAAGCATCAATCAGCACATAGTTCGCCGATTCTCTCACAGAAAGCTTGCGTAAATGATCACACGACCTCCGCAGCTGATGTGTGAGGTAGTGCAGGATAGCACCCGCAGCGGAAGTTGCTGAATCCATCTCTGCGCAGCCAAATCCATCTAGCGAGTTCACCTTGAAATGATCTTTCAGCGTATGCAGTGCAGTCTCGTGCAGATACGCGTAGGCATCGTAAGGCTGGCAGGAGGCGATGTCTCCCAGCTCTTTGAGTTGGTCATCAGAAATGATGATTTCAGAGGGTGATAGGCGTTTTAGCTCATCGGTCATCAGCTCTTTATTAGAAAATTCCGCCAGCGTGAATTCTCCGGTAGTGTGATCCGCACACGCGATCGCATAGGTCGGCTTTTTCTTGGTGCCACCGAGGAAGACTGAAGCCAAATAATTGTGTTTGGTATCATCTAACAAGTTGACGTCACTGACCGTGCCAGCAGAGATAATCTGTGTGACCTCACGTTCAACCAGTTGACCGGCCACTGGAGTTGTTGTCTGCTCAGCGATCGCTACCCTCGTGTTCGCCCGCACTAATTTAGCGATGTACCCTTCAGCCGAGTGGTAGGGGAATCCGCACATCGGCACATCATGGCGCTTTGTCAGTGCCAGATTCAGCACCCCTGCCGCCCGCTTCGCATCCTCAAAGAACATCTCATAGAAATCTCCCAGTCTGAAGAATAGCACCACATCATCAGGAAGTGATCTACGGATCGCCTGATACTGAGCGATCATAGGGGTAAGTTTTTTGGATTTCTGTGATTTCGGAGCTGCCATCTGTGGCAAAGTTTTAAACCCTCAGCCGCAATCTGGGAAGTGTGGAATCACTAAATTTTCCCGTAGCGGAACTTTGTGACCTCCCAGGGAGCATTAAGGTGGCTAACAGCAGCGTAATCTATTTATAAGTAGTCATCACCTCAGGTAGGGCGATCAAGCTAGG
>JBLHQF010000099.1:0-9760 GCA_047624885.1 Cryomorphaceae bacterium
TCATTCTGCTGCTTACAAGTGAGGAAAAAGTTTAAGTCCTCTGCTGAGAGTGTCCATTCTGGCATGCTCAGTCTCTGATGAGATCTCAGCCGCAGGATCTGCCCAGAGAGCACAGCGGTGCCGCCCACCCAGAGCGTGTGCTCGCCGGTGTTTCTGAGGATGATGATTTGGTTATTTCTATAGAGTCGGAACGCATGATGGGCGGCTTGTGGCGGAACCTTTACATCTGCTTCGGGATTTGCGGAGAAGATCACTCGCGTAAATGGCAGTAATTCATCGGCATGAAAGCGGTCATTCATCTCATCACAAATGAGCATGCCGAGATCTGATTTACCGATCATTATAAGCAGATCCATGAATGCTTCTAGCCCGCGGTTCTTGCTGGTAGAGGCATCTATTAGTAAATAAAGCTGAAGCCCGAGCGAAGTGATCGACTTACCGCCCATCTCCCGTGTGATCTGATCTGCGAGAGACTGGGTGGATGAAGGAGCACGAAAGGCTCGCTGGAGTCTGCGCGCCAGCCAGCCATGATCTGCCTCGGGGTAGGCGTGGCGGAGTAAATCTAGGGCCACTTCAGCCTCAGCAGCATCCACTGAGCCATCCAGCGCCACGAATGAAGCGAAGACATCGACCAGTGTGCCCACGTGCTCGATGGATTTCGGTGCAGGCGAGATCCAGCGTCGTAGCATGGTAGCAGGCTGAAAAAGCTGTAATCTGGGCTTGCGGTTTTTAGATTCGGGGTGAGATTCCACTTGAAAGAGACTGAATGGCTAAGCGGGAGAGTGCAAGTCACCAGAGAGGAAAAAGAGAATTATTTCGTAATGACGCGAAATAATGGTTTTCTTTTTCATCTTTGGCGATAGGTTCTGCCCACAGTTGAACAGGATTTGTACTGTAAAGGTGAAGGAATTCACTGGTAAACAAGTTCTTATCTAGGCTACTATTAAAGCTCTCTTCAATATCTAAGAAATTCACACACATATTATGGCAAATCAACGTCCACCTGAACCACCACCAAAACCTAAAGGCCAAGGTCCTATGGGACCCGATGGCAAACCTGTCAAATCTGGCACCAACTGGAGAGTTATCTTCCTGCTGCTCATCGGCGTGGGAATCATCTTCATGGCTTATAACTTTAACAACGATAGCGATAAGGCTAAGGAAATCGGTGTGGCTGAATTTGTCACACTGCTTGAAAATGAGAAAATACTCATTGATCCACTAGAGGGATATGAAGGTGATATAAAGGATGCCACTAAGCTGAATGAATATTTTATCAGTAGTAAACTCAAGCCTACAGATTATCTTACCCATGTTAAGACTGAGAGTGCCTTTCAGAGTAAATTCGTAGGCAAGCGCGATGTCACAAATTATGCAGACACGGCTCAAGAGCCTAAGGATGTCCCATTTGCGGTGTTTTTGAATACTCAGGCGAATAGTGAATTTATTAATTCTGTCCAGACCGACTACGACGTAGCTATGGAGCAGGTTAGCGAACTTCCACTTAAGGGTGGTGTTACAGAATTTATTACTATAAAGCGGCTGCAGCACCTTTTGAAAGAGGGTAATATCGTCCTTAAAGGTAACAACCGCATGACGCTTCAAAAACTGGTCGCTGGTTCTAGCGCAGTCTTCGAAGGAGACATGATTGTCACTCCTCTGCTCACAAACGAGTCACCTGAATGGAAGCCATTTACCTGCGCAGTAAACTATAATGTGCTTAGTGATCACGATAGAAATGTGATCTTCAAGACCAAATTTAAAGAGCAGATAAACTCAGGCACTATGAAGATGCTATTGTGGAACCTGCTTCCTATCTTACTCATCGTATTCCTACTTTTCTTCCTATTCCGTAGCCAAATGAAGAATGCGGGTAAAGGAGCAATGAGCTTTGGTAAGAGCAAGGCAAAGATGCTCAATCAGGATTCAAATAAAGTCACCTTCAAGGATGTGGCTGGTATTCAAGAGGCCAAGGAAGAGCTCTTCGAGATCGTAGATTTCCTGCGTGACCCTAAGAAATTTGAAATGCTTGGAGGTAACATCCCTAAGGGTGTCCTCATGATCGGCTCGCCGGGAACGGGTAAAACCCTCCTAGCACGTGCCATCGCGGGTGAAGCTGAGGTGCCATTCTTCTCTATATCTGGATCTGACTTTGTCGAAATGTTCGTCGGTGTCGGTGCTAGCCGGGTGCGCGATATGTTCGAGCAAGGTAAGAAGAATTCTCCGTGTATCATCTTCATTGACGAGATAGATGCCGTAGGCCGCCACCGTGGACAAGGCATGGGCGGCGGAAACGATGAACGCGAGCAGACGCTCAATGCGCTTCTCGTAGAGATGGATGGATTTGATGCCCGCTCAGGAGTCATCATCATCGCCGCTACCAACCGCCCAGACGTGCTCGACCCAGCACTTCTGAGACCGGGACGATTTGATCGCCAAGTGCGGGTGAATTTACCAGACGTAATAGGGCGCGAGCAGATCCTCGCAGTTCACGCTAAAAAAGTGAAGCTCAACAAGGATGTAGATCTTGCGATCATCGCCAGGGGTACACCAGGATTCTCCGGTGCTGAACTAGCGAACTTACTCAACGAAGCCGCACTTCTCGCAGCGAGAACAAGTAAGAAAGATATCAAGCAGCCTGAGCTAGAAGAAGCGCGTGATAAAGTCCGTTGGGGACGCGAGCGCCGCTCACTAGCACTCAGTGATAAGGAGAAAGAAAATACCGCCTATCATGAGGCTGGACACGCTATTCTTAACATTATTTGCGAGCACACTGACCCACTTCACAAAGTCACCATCATCCCACGTGGACCCGCACTCGGAGTCACGATGTTCCTCCCAGAGGAAGATAAATTCACTCATCGAAGAGCTGAACTCGTTGATCAACTTTGCGTCGCCATGGGTGGACGAGTTGCTGAGGAATTGAAATTTGGCAACGTGACAAACGGAGCAAGCGGAGATATCCGCCAAGCGACTAGCATCGCCCGTAAGATGGTGTGCGAATGGGGAATGAGCGACAAGCTCGGGATGGTAGAATACGGTGGAGACGAGTCGGGTGGAGAAATGTTCATGGCTGGTAAAGGCAAGACCTATTCAGAGGAGACAGCGCAGTTGATCGATGAAGAGATCAGAGAGCTCATCGAGAGCGCTTACAATCGTGCTAAATCCTTACTCATTGAGCACCGTGATGGACTTAACCTCATTTCTGAAGCACTCCTAGAGTATGAAACGCTCAATGGTGAGCAGACGGAAGAGCTTCTCTACAAAGGAGAAATGAGTAATCCGCCACACATGCCAACACCGCCAGACCCACCAACACCGACGCCTCCAGATCCAGTCAAAAGTGGCGAGACGCTCGCTAGTGAGAAAGACGATGACCCACTCGACGGCGAAGTCGTAGGCGCACCAGCGTAGACTCAAGGACAAGAGTTACCCATTTATTAATGATCCGTCTGATCGATTCGATCAGGCGGATTTTTTTTATATTCTATACGGACGATGAATTTTTGAAGGCTGGATATTTTATTAGTTGAATCCAAGGTTTCATGATTTTGATTGCAAACTTTATCTATTGCGTTTGCTTTGTTATATAGTTGCTAATGAGAATGAATATCAATAGGTTGTGAGTGTAACTATTAGCTAAAAATTAACTCTTTGAAAAAGATTTTTTCACCCAAGTTACAAATATATTACAAAATTACATATTTGATTAAGCGCTAATTAAAATGGCTGATAAGCGATGAGCGTCCCCGATACAGTCAGCCAAAATAAAGTTGTGAAGGAGGACTAAACTAGCTTATCAACTACCTAAAAACTAAACAATTCGTCGAGGACTTCTGTTCTCCATGGTTGGCCGATGATGATGGTGGCGTGCATAATGCTGGTAGGATCATCGCTGTGATCTCTACCTAGGACGCAGTGCCCTAACTCGTGTAATACAATCTCGCTTTTAAAATCATCTGGAGCATTTCGTAGATCGACTGCGATGAGGATTTCCTTAGTGACATTTCCTAGCGATAAGCACAGGCCGAAGGCATCATCGATAATTCCGTATTGGATGTCTAGACCGTCCAGGTTCACACTGACGTTACGTTTATTAGCCTCGATCACAAAGCGATCTACGATGGGCTGAAAATCTGGATCCACTCCCTTGCCAGAAATCTCTGTGGTGCTGTCGTCTACGACATCAATAAGGCTACTGAGATCGAGGTCGGAAGAATCGCTGGATGAGCCGCTGGAGGAGTCACATGAGCAGATAAAAAGCGAACCAAAAATAAGCGAACTAAAAATGAAAGCAGTAGAGGTAAGTTTTTTGAACATAGTTAGGATATACACTATCACATTTTAGATTGCAAACTCGATCATGAAATCACTCGTTCCTCAAGGCCTCAATAGGATCTAGCTGGGCAGATTTCGCGGCGGGATAGATGCCAAAGATGATCCCTGTAAGAGCAGAGATGATGAAGGCTAAGACTACCGACCCTGGTGAAATGATAGCATTCATTGAGGTGAAATTTGAAATGATCTGTGGCATAGCGATTCCTAACAGGACGCCGATGAATCCGCCGATCAGTGAAAGCAATACCGCCTCGACCATAAACTGGGTGATGATGTCGCTTTTTTTTGCCCCCAGTGCACGGCGAAGGCCTATCTCTCTGGTACGCTCTGTCACGGTGGCGAGCATGATGTTCATGATTCCGATGCCACCGACCAACAGGGAAATGGCCGCAATAGATCCGAGTACGATATTAAACATTTTCTGAGTCTCTTCAGACTGCTTCAGCAGCTGGAGCGGGACGGTGAGCTTGTAGTCTTTCTTTTTATGGGTGCGATTGAGCAGGTTGATGATCTGGGACTCGGCAGTGAGCACCGCTGCGGGGCTCTCCATTTGTAGTATTAGCTTGTGTAGCTGGATGTCCTCAGCGCTGAAGCTGCCAGAGGCGTTCTTGATAATGAGGTCACCATAGCGTGCCTGCATGGTAGAAATAGGGATATAAACTCGGTGACTAGCGGTGGATTGCTCGCTATCTCCTTGCTCAGAAGTGACCCCGATTACAGTGAAGTAGACGTTGTCTATTTTCAGGGTTTCTTCAAGTGGGTTTAGGTAGTTGAAGAGTTCATCTGCTAAGCTTTTGTTGAGGATACAGACGGTGTTTTTCTGAGAAATATCCAGCTCACAGAGGAATCTTCCGCGTAAAATAGGAATGCTTTCTACACTGGTAAGACCAGGCTGAGTGCCGATGATCTGTGCGGATTTTTGCTTGTCTCTGAAGAGCACGTTCTCATTCATTAACCGCTGCGGGACGATCCCCGCGACTTTAGGAATGGCTTGCTTGATGGAATTCATATCTCTGCGCTTGATGCCGAAGCTTAGGGTGTCTTCTTGTTCTTTATCATCAGATTCTGGGGGCTTCAAACTTTCGATGATGATGTTGTTGCTCCCGAGGTCTTTGATCCGTTCTTGAGCTTCAAACGCAGCGCCATTTCCTACTGCAAGCATCGTGATCACAGAGCAGACTCCGAAGATGATTCCCAGAATAGTGAGCCCTGAGCGGAGCTTCCTCAGCATCAGGCTCTTAAATCCTAGCTCCAGCGTGTGAGTGAATCTAGCGAGCCTCATAGTGGTGAGCTTATCTCCTCGCTGTTAGAGCGCAGTTCATCCTGGTAAATGAGGCCGTCTTTCATGCGGATGATGCGCTCAGTGTGCTGGGCGACTGCTTCATCATGGGTGACAATAACGATGGTTTTACCGCGCTTATTTAGCTTGATCAGGATCTGCATGATTTCCTCCTCAGTATTACTATCGAGGTTTCCCGTAGGCTCATCTGCGAGGATCATTAGCGGGTCATTGATCAGTGATCTGGCGATGGCGACGCGCTGTTGCTGTCCGCCTGAGAGCTCATTTGGTTTATGTTCGAGCCGGTCTTCCAGTCCCACTAGAGTGGCGAGTTCTATGGCGAGTGGGAGCTTTTCTTTGAGCGAGACTTCTTGGTAGATCAGTGGGAGCTGGATATTTTCAATGACGTTGAGCTGAGCGATGAGGTTATAGGACTGGAAAATAAATCCCAGCCTCCTGCCGCGCGCATCTGAGAGCGTGTTGTCATCCATCTCCGCCACATTTTCTTCGCCTAACTTGTAACTCCCCTCGGTGGGTCTATCCAGACAGCCTAAGATGTTTAAAAGAGTGGATTTCCCAGAGCCTGAGGGTCCCATGATGGCGACAAATGAGCCATTAGCGATCTCTAGATCGATGCCTTTGAGGGCATGGATCTCTTGCCCCTTGAGCGGGAATACTTTGGTGATGCCTTTGAGTTGGATCATTCTAACAGATTATTCAGTTTCCTCGGGGATATTGAGTAGCACCACATCGCCATCACTGACTCCCGAGGTGATTTCAGCGAAGCTGTTATTCATCATGCCGACCTGAATTTCTGTTTTCACATGATCGGCTCCGTCCTTAATATAGCAGAAATATTGTTCTTTTTCGGTGCGGATGGCATGCAGTGGAATGTAGTAGATGTCCTTGAGATCGGTGATGATGATATCGGCCTTGGCGGAAATGGATGGCTTCACATCTGGCAGGGGATCGGTGATGATGATCTCTGTGCGGTAAAACTGCTCCTCCGCGCCGTACCATGAGTTATTTCTATCTGGCAGGGGATTCACTTTAGAGACGATACCTTTATAGCGCTTGTCAGAGATTGATTCAATGGTGATGTAGGCTACTTGATTGCGTTTAATTTTACTAATGTGAAACTCTGGGATCTTGACCTCCACTTTCATTTTCTGGAGGTTTGGTATAGTAATGAGTCTGCGGTTTTTTTCTACCTTAGCACCTTCTTGGATGTTGGGCTGCTGCCTACTGCGTCGAGGAGCATACAGTGCTATACCATTTAGAGGAGCGAAGAGTTTGGTATGCTTGAGCTGTTCTTGATTCACTAACAGACGTTCTTCGTTCACCTTTAGCTTGCGCTGTGCTTCTGAGAGATTCCCGTTAGATCTACTCATCCTGCTCTCGCCTTGCTTGATTAAGCGCTCGTATTTTTTCTGCGCTTCTGTGACCGTTGATGTGAGCTCTACTTCGCGTTTTGGTAGATCAAATTGCACTAACATTTTTAATTTACTCTTGGCTGACTCCAGCCCTTTTATACGATTACTGAGCTCTAGCCTGTCTCGATCCACTTGGCTTTTGGTTTCAAATCCCTTCTTCGCGAGCTTTTCACTCCACTGAAATTTCTCTTCAGTGAGCCGTAGAGATTCCTCCTCAGTCGTGATCTTAGACTCAGCGTCCCTGAGTTGTTGTGCCTTATCTAGCTGCTCAAATTTAGCTAAGTCCATGAGCGCAAATTTGATCGATTGCTGTGCTTCACGCTGCTCACTGTCCACAGTGCTTTTCTCGATGAGTAAGTCATTCTTGGCGGTGATAAATGATGATCTACTTGTCTCTACATCGAGCTGTATTGTTTGTAGCTGCTTCATCGCTTCGGCAGGGTCTAGCTCCACGAGGAGCTGACCTTCCTTCACTGAAGATCCTTCCGCAACGATAGAGATGATCACCGATTGGCCATTGAGTCGGTTTTTCACAACTTCTTCATCCACTGCTTTTAGCACGCCACCTTCTGTCACGGAGATATTCAGATCACTTTTCTCTACTGTGTAGTAGGCAAAGTTTTCATCGGATTCAGCCTTCGAAGAGATCAGAAATGTGTAGGCAAAAAAGCAGCCAATCGCTGCTATGATTACTCCGATCCAGAGAGTTTTTTTATTTTTGTTAGTTGAAGTCATTTTGTGGGTGAATTTAGCGAGTAGGATTTCTATCTAGCCAGTAGTTTGAAGCGTTAGGATTAAGAATTCCGATGTCGGTGTAGAGCTGGAGCCTGGCGTTCTGGTAATCGATCAGTGCGGCGGTGACAGCATTTTGGGCAGAAATGAGTGCGTCCTGTGACTCGCTGAGCCGTCTGAAAATCACCGTGCCTGCCTGGAAGCGAAGGCGGTTTCCCTCCACGCGTCGCTCAGCGAGCTTCACCGCATTACGCTGGATGTCGTAGTTTTGTTTGAACTGCTGAACTTCACGGATACGGCGGATGATAAGGTTGTTCAGGCTATCATACGTGCGACTTAGAGAGCGGATGCTGGACTGGAAGCGGATCAAGGATCGGCGGTAATTATTGCGCTCGTTGATCCGGTTGATTGGTAAATTGAGCTCTACGCCCACCTGTGAGGATAGGTTATTTAGATTGAGTTTTTCAAAACGGTTCCCGGTGCTAGCGAGGGATGCTGAGGCGATGAAATTCACCTCAGCCTTGAGTTGGTTCGCGGCAACCACTACCTGGCGCTTGCTGTCATCGAAACGGTCGATGTCATTGATTAGAGGTAAGCGGTTTTTTAGTGCCAGGTTAAATGCTTGTGGCTGGTTGACGATGAGCGGTTGTAGCCCAGATTTCACCAGTTTATCGAGCTCGTTGTCGGTGAGGTTTAGTTTCACGCTGGTGGGGGCACCGAGGGTTATCTTGAAGTTGTCGAGCGATGTCTGGTAGCTAGATTTAGCATTGATCCAGCTATTCTTGGCCTGCAGCTCACCTTGCTCAGAATCACTTACTTCTTGTGGGCTAGCGCGGTCCACGGATCTGGCGCGGAGGTATTTGGTATTCTTTTGCCGAGAAATATAGTTTATATACTGATTTCTCACAGACTCCTTCTGTTGCATCAACCTTAAATAGAGGATGACGATGTCCTTTGAAAAAGTGTTCTGAAAGTGATGGTAGTCCCGGATCGAATAGATGACATTGCGGTTTGCCTGAGTGAGTCTCTCGGCGGCGACCTTGCTCCCTGCACCACGGAGTAATGGCTGGAGGATGTTTAGCGAGATTAAGGAGCTAGCAGATCTTCTCGGGTCACCAGTGAAATAGCGCAGCAGATCGTTCGCCAGTGCGAGACTGTAGTTCCCTCCAGTGGTGAGATTTTGAGAAATTCGTTGGTTTAGATTCGCAGTGCCTCGGACATCACCATCGAGTTGATTTCGCACACGCGCGTTTTCCGTGCTAGAGAAATTTGGGCCAAAGCTATTACGCACTCCAGTGAGGGTCAGAGCCGCTAGATACAGAGTTTCCTTCTGACTCTGATATTCTCGGCTATTTCGCGCCGCGTAGTTTAGCGCCTGATCGATGTTTAGCGTCAGCTCACCACCACTCTGAGTCTCCGCGAGTAGCTGGGAGGCCTTGATGTCACTATTTTGTTCACCAGAATACTTCGTATCGATCGTGAATCCCTTAGACTTTCCGAAGACATACTTTTCCGCCTTCTTAAGAATCTGGTAAACTTCCGCATCCGCATTTTCTTGGTGTTGTCCAGCGCTACAACCCACTAGAAAAATAGGGATCAGTAACCAAGGTGATAGAAGTGTACCTTTCATTTCCTTTATAACGTTATGAGGCTGGGGAATTGTTCATTTATCTAGGTTAGTTATTTTCTCCAATAGCTGCATTTTTCCTTCCAGTGTTGATGAAAGGAGAAATCTCACCTCAGTTTACAAATAAACCCTCGTTTTTTCACTTTCCTATGTGAGTATCCTGGTATGCATCAATCACTTATTATTTATTTTGTCGCGTTGTTCGGAGTGTTGACTGGGTCAGGTTTTGCTCAGGGAAAGGAAATCTCACTGAGCTTTCCAGAATTGCAGGACAAGATAAAAGTATCGCTTCCGGAGGGGCACAACCCTAAGAAACGCTATCCAGTGGTGTTCTATTACCATGGACAGGGT
>JBLHQF010000100.1:0-9716 GCA_047624885.1 Cryomorphaceae bacterium
GCTGAGTGAAGCTGTCTGGTGTCATGCGCCAGCGGGCATCGATACGTTTGCGCAGCACACCAGTGTTGGAGCAGGGGACGTCTAGGAGAATGCCATCGAAATGGTTATGCCATTTTTCTGGGGCTGGATCGGTCCAGTCGAAGACTTCTGTCTCGGCGATTTTCACGTTGAGGTTGCCGAGGTTCTCTAACAGCCGAGGGATTCGCTTTGGGTTTGAGTCGGTGCAGAGGAGTGTTCCTTTATTGGACATGGCTGCTGCTATCTGGGTGGATTTTCCACCGGGAGCGGCGCAGGCATCGAGGATGGTCTCGCCAGCTTGTGGGGCTAGCAGATTCACTGCGTGCTGAGTGGCTGGGTCTTGAATATAGATGTAGCCTTGGTCCATCCATTCGTGTTTCGGTAGCTTGGTGGACTTATAGAATTCTGGGTGTGCTTCTAGCTGTTCTACGTTTGGAGAATTACTGACTATTTCCTGAGCCTCGGGAACGAGTGGGTTGATTCTAAACGTGATCGTGGTGGGTGTTTGGTTCCACTCTAACAGAGCAAGGAGCTGCTCGGGAGTGAAGGTTTTTTCCCAGCGCTGGCAGAGCCATTTGGGGTGGGAGAACTGAATCTGTAGAGGTAAGTTTTTCACTTGTGCTAACAGCTCTTCTTTCTCACGAAGCGTGCGTCTGAGCACCGCATTCACTAGACCTCTGAGCCCTTTGCGAGTGCCTTCTACGGTTTCATTCACCGCAGCATGATCAGCGACGCCCATGAAAAGGATCTGGAAAATTCCAATACGTAGAACGTTTCTCAGCTCCATATCAATCTTACCTTCGCGGAGTTGTGTAATGAAATGATCTAACAGACTCTGGTTTCGGATCACTCCGATGACTAGTGCGTTGAGCAGATTTCTATCCTCAGGTGATAGCTCTTCCTCCCGTTTCCATCGGTTGATTAGGCTGTCAGCATAGTGCCTGCCTTCTTGCCAGTATTCGAGGATGTCCGCTGCGTGGGTTCTGATATTAATAGCCATTGATTAGTGGGATTAGTGGAGTTCTTTTGGGAGTTTATCGATGAGTTTCTTGATGTCATCCGCCTGATGGCGATTTGCCACGAGGATAGCATCGTCTGTCTGCACGATGATGAGGTCATCGACTCCGAGCAGTGCGACTTGGGTGTCTTTAGATTTGGTGAAGATGATGTTGTTCTGACTGTCTATTTCTACCAGAGGTGAATTTGTGGTATTATTCTGAGGTGTTTGATTGAGGTATTTAGAAACGGAGATCCAAGAACCGACGTCATCCCAGTCGAAGGTTGCTTCGATGTTCAGCACACGGGTGGCATTTTCCATAAGTGCGTAGTCGATTGAAATGGCATCCAGATCAGGGAACTGCGCATCGACAGTGGCCTGAACATCATTAGAGTTGCGTATCTCTGAGACGAAGTTAGCTAGCTGAGGGGTGTGGCGGGTGAGTTCATTGATCACGGTAGGTACTGACCAAATGAACATCCCAGCATTCCAGGCGAAGTTTCCCTGACGGAGGAATTGCTCAGCAAGTTGTGGGTTTGGTTTCTCGCGGAATTTCACCACCTCGTGTGGTGAGTGGGTGAGGGTTAAGCCAGAGATAGTTGCTTTTTTTCCTCGCTCTATATATCCAAATGATGGGCATGCCCAGTTAGGCTTGATGCCGATTGTGACGAGTGCGTCTGTGTTTGCCGCTGTCTGGATAGCATCTGCCATCACGTTGTGAAATTCTGCGACATCCTGAATGAGCTGGTCTGCAGGGAGTACCACCATGGTGGCCTCTGGGTCTCTGGCTGCGATGAGGCCGGCACCTAGCGCTACGGCTGGTCCGGTGTCACGCTTGGCTGGCTCAGCAAAAATATTTTCTGGAGGAAGATCAGAAGCAACTTCTCTAACAGCATCTTCTTGAAGCTTATTAGTAAGAATAAGAATGTTTTCCTTGGGGATGAGACCAGTGAGGCGGTCGATGGTTTGGTTGAGTAATGTGGTGTCCCCGAAGAGGTCCAGTAGTTGTTTAGGTCTGGAGTCGCGAGAGAGCGGCCAAAAGCGTGTGCCGCTTCCGCCAGCGAGAATGAGTGCGTATGTTTCTGCCATGCGCAGACGATGCACATGAATGCGACTAAGGAAAAGTAATAAAAGATAAAGAATTTGGTTTTTTTATTCAGCAAAATGAGTTTAAATCCATGTATGGAATACGCACAGCCTAAAGTAAGGAGAAATTGGAAGAAAAAATCATCAGCCGCAGCCCCTACCGTGCTAGGAGTGGCAGCAGGAATCATCTTAGGTGACATGATGCACCGTGGAGCAAGAAGGCCAGTAGCGTTTTCTCTAGCATGTCTCGGAATGCTCGCCGTCACCCCTACAGTAGTAGGTGCGGTGAAGAATAAAGTAGCTGGTCCTCAGACAGCGCGCGGTAGCCGTAGGACGCTAGATAGTATCAGAAATGGTGGGATGCTCGATGAGAATACTGCCACGAGCTATCTTGGTGAGGACGTTGAGGATAGTATGTACATTGGCTAATTGCTGAGAACACAAGCTAACATTTAAGAAAAACCTTACCACCGTTATGTTTATGCATGGCGGTTTTTTTCATGAAAAGAATAGTCATCACCGGTGCGCAGGGTCTACTTGGCGAGGCATGTTGCCGACTACTGAAGGATGAGTATGAAGTGATCACTTTGACGCGAGATGATGTTGATCTTACTGATGCAGGGAAATTATTAGATCTTCTCAGTGGACTGGAGTTCGACTTCTTGATCAACACTGCAGCGATGTCTGGGTTGGAGCAATGTCTCGATCAGCCTGAAAAAGCCGCACAGGCGAATACTGATGCTCCAAGGATCATGGCAGAAATTTGTCATCAAAAAGGAGCAAAGATGCTACAGATCAGCACCGATTACGTGCTAGACGGCAGAGAGAATATCATTCATGACGAAACATCTAGCACCCGGGGAAGTGGAGTCTATTCCAAGACGAAACTCGCGGCTGAGCAAGCGGTGATGCAGGGGTGTGAAGATAGCATTATTGGGAGAGTCAGTTGGTTGTTTGGTTATGGGCGTGAGACGTTTGTCGATCAGGTGGTGGATACAGCGCGCGCAGGCGAACAGGCTAGCTATATCTGGGATAAGTTTTCAGTGCCTAATTTTAGTGATGATTTAGTCACAGTGATGAGCCAATTATTAGAGTCAGAGTTGACGGGGATTGTTCATCTGACCAATGATGCCGAGCCTGAAACGTGGTTTAGCTATGCTGAAAAAGTCACACGGATAGCAATAGATTTAGGTATATTGAATGATGATTTGAATTTAACCGATAAATCTAACCTAGATGATATAACATTTTTCAAGCAAGAGCGACCGAGATACACCGCGATGAGACCTAAGCGTTTATCAGAGGAATTAAATGTTAGGGTTAGGAATTGGCAATATGGAGTGAGAGAGTATTTACTGCGAAAGCACGGAAATCCTTTGACCAATAAGGAAATTTAGAGCATAAGTGTGTTAATGAAAATTTTAAGAATACTTCCTATTCTATGCGCATCTGTTCTGTTTGTAAGCTGTAGTGCACTGGACAAGCTTAATCAGCCTATTAGCGATACAGGATACAACCCACTAGATAAACCTGGAATGAAATCAACAGGCGGCAATAATGCTTCATCTCTAGTAAACGCGAATGATCATGGATTCAAAAATGGCGACATTGTCGAGGTAGTGATCCCGAATACAGCGCTCTTCGATAAAGTCCCTAAAGCTGGTGATCGCTATAAGATAGTCCTCAAGGTAGGCGACACACTCCGTGTCATCGGTGGCGAGAAAGATTTTATCAAGATCCTCACTGAAACTGGTGACGTAGGCTTCGTCTCTAGTGTCATGGTTATAACTAAGGGGGGGCTGACCGATACTGGTCCTGTCGATCCAAGTGTGACCGTGGTAGGAGCAAATGAGATTCCAATCGTCCCAGACGTAGCTCCAGATCCTACTGTGCCGGGAATCGGCTCACCAGACCCTACAACTGGTATAACTCCAGCACCAGTGCCTAATATCACTGCTCCAGTACCAATAGATCCAGCTTCAGTTGTCCCCGATCCAACTCCAGTGGTGCCTAGTCTTCCAGATGTTCCTGCACCTGAGTAGATATTCTTTTATAACTTTCTTAAAGCCTCAGTAAGTCATCGACTCGCTGGGGCTTTATTTTCTAGCTAGACTTCTATCGTGTTCACCGTATTTTACAGTTGCCTCTATCATCTAGCGAGTTAAGGTCTTGAGTCTGTTAGATTAGAAACAATGAATGTAGAATTTTCAAAATTTGGTGAGAGGCTCTGCCTCGGGAGTGGTATCGAGGAACTCATGAGTGATCTGGGTAATGCTCTAGCTGAGGGGGGGGATGACATGATCATGCTCGGTGGTGGTCAGCCTGCGCATATACCAGAAGTTGATGCTATTTGGCGCCAGAGGATGAAAGAAATTATGGAGAGGCCGATCAACACGGCTGGTAGCATGGAGGCGATGCTGGGAAATTATGATCCCCCGAATGGGACGCCCGCATTTCTGAAATCGATGGCGCAGATGCTCAAGAAGCAGTTTGGCTGGGACATCACGGAGAAAAATATTGCCATCACTAGCGGTGGGCAGACGGCATTTTTCTTCTTATTCAATGCTTTTGCTGGAAGAATGTCTAATGGAGGGAGAAAGAAAATTCTATTACCAGTAGTGCCAGAATACATCGGTTACGCAAATCAGTCAGTGGGGGAAGATTTCTTTAAAGCATACAAACCGATCATCGAAGAGATAGGCGACCATCAGTTTAAATACAGAGTAGATTTCGATGCATTAGAGATCACTGATGACATCGCAGCAATCTGTGTTTCACGTCCGACTAACCCCACTGGAAACGTGCTCACAGATAATGAGATGAAGCGTCTCGCAGATCTCGCGAAGCAGCACGATATCCCATTCATCATAGATAATGCCTACGGGGCACCATTCCCTAACATTTTCTTCTCAGAGGCAAATCCCATGTGGGACGAGCAAGTTATACTTACGCTCAGTCTTTCTAAAATTGGCCTACCTGGTACGCGCACAGGAATCGTTGTTGCTAGTGAGGAGATTGCGGCTGCGGTTTCTTCGATGAGCGCTATCATCGGCCTTGCGAATAACAATATAGGCCAAGCTCTGATGCGTCCGCTTCTGGAATCAGGAGAAATCCTCAAAATCAGTAACGATATCGTAAAGCCATACTACAAAGAAAAATCTCTCCAAGCCCAGCAATGGGTAGCGGAGTTTTTTCAGGATGAACTTCCCTATAGGCACCACGTCAGCGAGGGAGCGCTTTTCCTCTGGCTGTGGTTCAAGGATCTACCCATTACCACGCAGGAGCTTTATGTTAGACTAAAAGACAAGGGGGTACTCATCGTCTCTGGGCACCATTTCTTCTTCGGGCTCGATGAAGAATGCGCAGACTGGAAGCACACGGACGAGTGTATCCGTGTCACTTACACTATGCCTGCTGAGACGGTGAAAGCTGGCCTGGCGATCATCGCTGAGGAAGTAGCGATGATCTATGCTAGCTAGTAGTTGGTGAAATAGAAAAATTAGCCCCAGAGGTTAGATGGGTATTCTCCAGATTCTACTAGCTTCTGGATGCTCTCAACGCAGGAATCTTTATCCTGAGGGTAGGTCACACCAAACCATGAACTGGATGTTTCTAAGATGTTACATTCTGCCTTGCCGTCTGTTAGAAGCTCGTCGACTACAGTAGGGATGTAGCACTCAGATTTCATTTCTGTGCCACGGGCTGTTAGGAATTCAATAAAGTGGGATTCGAGCTGTGCGATGATATTTACTGAGAATCCCCAAAAGTTCATCGATGCGATTGCCGTGGGAGAAATCTCGACTCTGTCGCCAGCTAGGTTTTCACCTCGGCAGATGCCATCTTGCTCAATAAGTATCTCGGTGTGCTCTTCCACTGTTTCAAGGAATCCATCCGTATTCTTACAGATTCCACGATTCACATTACCATGGTCAGAAAGCGTGTTGCTGAGCTTATAACCGATCATGCAGTAGTGATCTTTTGTGCTAGTATTTGTCTCAGTTTCTTTGAAGTAGGAAGTGATCTGCTGGTAGGAATCACTGCCGTAGAAATCATCGGCATTGATCACTGCGAAATGAGAATCGATGATATTTCTAGCCGCTAGGATAGCATGGGTGGTTCCCCATGGCTTGACTCTTCCCGCGGGTAATTTAAAACCTTCCGGCAGGTCATTGAGGTCCTGGTAGCAATAGTCAACTTCTATTTTACCCGTGAATTTATCACCCATCTGGCTCTTGAAGGCATCTGCGAAATCTTCACGGATGATGAAGACTACACGTGTGAATCCTGCGCGGATCGCATCATAGACGGAGTAATCGAGGACCGTTTCACCATTTGGTCCCATAGGGTCCATCTGCTTGAGGCCGCCGTATCGGCTCCCCATTCCTGCTGCTAGTACTAGAAGTGTTGGTTTCATAAAAAATATTATTTGTGGGAGGATAGTTTGAGATAAGGAGGTGTTATGCTGCAATATGAGCTTATTATGCAATAAAAATTTACTCCATAATGTTACTTTGCATGGATTGATTATTAATATTTAATAAGCGAGGAAAATGTTTGCGGTGACCAGAAATAAAGTAGTAGTCTTAAATCAGCGTTACACCTAAGCTATTTCAATAACAACGGAGCACTAGTCAGACAAAGAAACAAACAATGGATCTAACCAAAGAACATGCCCGCAAAGTCTATCAAGCTATGGTGAGAGCAAGATTTTTAGAAGCGAAGTTTAGTTCTCTTTACAAGGCGGGACAGATAGTGGGTGGAGTTTATTTAGGAAAAGGGCAGGAGGCGGTGAGCGCTTCCATAGGTGCTAGGCTCGTTCCTGGGAAAGATATTTTCGCTCCACTGATCCGCGATCAGGCAGGCAGAACCGCCTTTGGCGAGGAGATACTCGATGCCACAAGGACGTATTTAGGATCTGTAAAGGGGCCAATGAAAGCACGTGATGGGAACATTCACCGTGGTAGGCCTAAGGATGGCGTAGTCGCCATGATCAGTCATTTAGGAACATCAGTATCAGTGATGGGTGGTATGCTTAAGGCGCGTCAGCTCCAAGGTAAGATGGATGGCTGCGTAGGTGCCACTTGTATTGGCGACGGAGCTACATCCACTGGGGCATTTCATGAAGGTTTAAATTACGTGGCAGTCGAGAAATTACCTGTAGTGGTGGTAGTGGCTGATAACCAGTTCGCTTATTCCACGCCGAATAGCAAACAATACGCTTGCGAAGATCTGGTCGATAGAGCCAAGGGTTACGGACTTGCTGGACATTCTGTGGATGGGACTGACACCCTGGCCTGTGCCTCAGTGATAGGTCAAGCAGTGGACTCAGCTAGAAATGGTGAGGGCCCGCAGATGGTGGTGGCAAAGCTTCTCCGTCTCAGTGGACACGGTGAGCATGATGACGGCTCATACATACCAGAGGAAATAAGAACTAGCCACTTCGGTAGAGACTGTATGGAGGTGGGGAAACAACAACTCATAGAGCGAGGCTGGCTGACAGAGGAAGAACTCACCGAGTGGGAAGTAGCGGCTAAGCTAGAAGTTCAGACAGCAGTGACCACTGCTCAGAAAGAGGATGGACCAGACCCTTATAAAGAAGACTGGTGCGCACTAGCGAGAGGGAGTTACCGAAATTGGTAAGTAGCCAAGACCATTACTAATAGCAAAAGAACGAACTTAATTTTTTACATGTCAGTTACTTACATAGATGCCATTAGAGACGCCCAGTATAAGGCGCTCGAAACCGATGAGAGAGTGTTCATTTATGGACAGGATATTGGGAAATTTGGTGGAGCATTTAAGGCCACCAAAGGACTCCAAGAAAAGTGGCCAGATCGCGTCATGGATTCACCTATCAGTGAGGACGCCATGGTTGGTATGGCCATCGGTGCGGCGATCGAGGGCATGCGGCCCATTATAGAAATGCAGTTTGCAGATTTCTCATCAGTTGGTTTTAATCAGATCGTTAACAACGCAGCCACTCATTTTTATCGTACCGGTGTACCTATTCCTATCACGATAAGGATGCCCTCAGGTGGGACTCCAGGCTCTGGTCCATTTCACAGTCAGAGCATCGAGGCTATATACAGTCATTATCCAGGATGTGTGGTCCTGACTCCTGCGACAGTTTCAGATGCCTACCACATGCTTTTAGAAGGGATAGCGATGGATGATCCAGTCATCTACTGCGAGCATAAGCTCCTCTACCGTTGGCTCAAAAGTGAGAACTATGATGGTGACGGGCTACAGCTACCTATCGGTAAAGCCAGGATCACAAGGCCGGGTAAGCACGCCACCGTCGTGACCTACAGTGCGATGGTACATGAAGCTGTGCGCGCCGCCGAGATGCTCCAGGCCGAAGGCTGGGAGATAGAAGTGGTGGATCTACGCTCTGTAAAGCCACTAGATACTGATACCGTTATAGCCTCTGTAGCCCGCACTGGCAGGCTTTTAGCCGTTGGAGAAGCCTTTCCATGGGGTGGAGTCACGGCAGAGATTGTCTCACGTGTTGTTCAAGAAGGGTTCCACCTGCTCGATGCGCCACCGATGAGGCTCAATGCGAAAGATACGCCCATCCCGTATCATCCTAAACTCTGGGCCGCGCACCGACCGACTCCAGAATCCATCCGTCACGCTCTCAAGCAACTGCTCGCTTACTAGAATTTTCTCATCCCAAAAACCATGCCTAGAATTCCAATCGTCATGCCACAGCTCGGTGAATCCATCGCCGAAGCCACCATCATCCGTTTCAACGTAGCCGTTGGCGATACCGTGGAGGTGGATCAAGAAGTCATCGAAGTAGAAACCAGTAAAGCAGCCATGGGGATCACCACGCTCTGTGGTGGAGTGGTGAAGGAGATCCTCGCAGAGGAAGGCGTTAGCTACGCAGTAGGGAGTGTGCTAGGAACTGTGGAAGCCACTGCTGAAGAAATAGAGCGAACTGGCGTGTCCACCGTAAGTGAAGGCGTGACTGATGCAGTAGATAACCAGGGCAGGGAGTCAGAAGAGGAAGCTAACTTACATTTTAAGACCGAGGACGGAGGCTACTTTGAGCCAAAAGACGTCTCACCAACTGTTCAGGGCCTGCCTGTGCCAGCAGGCAAAAAAGGAGCTCACTACATCTCACCAAGAATGCGTGCACGGATGGATGAGCTTGGCCTCCGCGCGGCAGACATTTCAGCCATAGCGGGAAGTGGCGGTGGCGGTCGCGTCACGGTAGAGGACCTGGAAGGATTCCTAGAATACATTAGCGAGTGGCCAGCTTCACCGGCCTCACCGATGCGTCTTGCAGTGGCAGATGCGATGCGTAGATCCTGGTCGCGTCCTCTAGCTTCGGTGGGACATCCTGTCATCATGGATAAACTGTTAGATCATCGGCGTGCACAGAACCCTAAGCCAGGGCTCACGCTCTATGTCCTGCGTGCCTTCGCTCTGGCATTGGCAGAATTCCCCTCAGCAGCAGGATTCCTCATCGGTGAGAAAATAGTTCATCCTAAAAGTTTTGATATCGGCTGCGCAGTCCAGGTAGAAGATGGAGTCATGGTCCCGGTGATCCGCCAAGTGGATACCAAATCCGTTAGCGCGCTCAGCGCAGAATACGCAGAACTGGTGGAAC
>JBLHQF010000101.1:0-9618 GCA_047624885.1 Cryomorphaceae bacterium
TATAAGGCTGGCATCGGTGGCTTCTTGAGCAGCTATCCTCATCTGGAATTTTAGGGTGTCCATTGGTACTGGTGGGCGATAATCGCTGAGACATGCCTTGAGTGACCCTGTAGCATCTAATTCGGTCGTCTTATGGATCCGGAAAGTATGGACTGAGATAGCTTCGGCAGCACCAGGAGTGAGTAGGACAGGGATGAGGTCTTTAAAATCTTCATAGCTATCTTTCGGAATTAATAGTTTCCTTCGCTTACATAGCGCACGGATGAGGCTGAAGCCTTCTTTAGGATTTAGCGATGGGAATAGCGGTATTTTCACATCAACACGGCCGGGACGTTTAAGATCTACCTCGATGAGATCTGGTCTGCTCGATGCCAGAACCCAAAGAATTTTCCCTCGGTTACGGGTATTAGACATTTCCTTCGCCATCATCGAGTAGACTCTGCTGGAGACTCCAGAATCCCCCGAGCCGCCTTGGCGTTTTCCTAATGCTTGGTCTGCCTCATCGACGAAGACGATGCATCTGCCAAGCGCGTGGAGGAGTGAGAAGATCTTCTCTAAATTAGCCTCAGTGGAGCCGACCCATTTATCACGGAAGTTGCGCATCGTGACCACAGGCACTCCCGCTTCACCAGCGAGACATTCTGCTAGGTAGGTCTTACCAGTCCCTACAGGCCCGCAGAAGAGATATCCCATTGGTAGAGCTTGCAGCTCGTTCTTGCGCCACAGTATGATGTCTTCGCGGAGCCATTTCTTGACGCCTTCGAGTCCGATGCAGTCGTCTAGGTTTCTGTCAGGTTCTACGAAGTCGATTAGCCCGTCGCAGTCACGCTCGACGAGCGTTTTCTTAAGTCCTGCGAGTCGGTTGTCATCAAGGATCTTACCATCGTGTTCCAGTCTTTTTAGAAGAGCCTCTAAGGAACTCAGTGTGGTGCCTGTTAGCCTGTTAGAGACCACACTCGGGTCGTCTTTGAAATTCTGCATTGCGTTAGGACAAGATTTTGTGAGTTCTGTCAGGGCATGAGTGATCGCAGTCTGATCAGGCAATGGGATCTCCACGCTACTGACGCGTGGGCATTCTGATACTAGAGGGTGAATGCCATTGAGATTCTCTGAGATCAGAAAGGCTGCTTGGTTGTATTCTTGTAGGCGGTAATCGTCTGCCCAGCCGCGGATGAGAGCAGCCAGGGAGTTAAGCTCGTAACTGTGTAGGTTAGGCATCGATGGACAGGCGAGATGCGCTTGCTTCATGATGAATGCTACCTTTGGCGCCTTCTGCCCCACAGTCTGTAAATTTCTACAATAGAGAAGATACTTGGAGACAAATCGGCAAGCATATAGCGGCTTGTCGGGAAATTCTGGTAAGTCAGCGTAGGTCTTCCACTTAGTTAAGATATCACTCCCTCTGTCCACTCTTAGGCCAAATCCCATATCAAAGGTGATCACCACGTCGAACCGTGGCACCAGTGTTTCTAGAATGAATTCATTCAGGTTTCCCAACTTCGCTTCCTCATTTGGTGGAGACACGAGCAGCCTGTCGTTGACATTCCCGTGGAGTAAAAAACACCCTGCGGATTTGCTCTCGTAGGATGCAATTACTTCGTTCGCCCAGTCTGGTAAATAATTCATGCCAGAACTATTAGCACCTGATCTCTGCCGAGGGTAGTATAAAGAGACGGAAATTTTCTAACAACTCATATTTTAGTGTGTGAGTAGATAGAGTATCTCTCCCATAATGATCCAGCTAATGACGGTGACTGAGCGGGTCACGAGGGCGAGTTTCTAAAATGGCAGACTGTAAATGAGACGAAAAGGATCTTTTGAAAGTGAGGCCTTACTCATCCGTTATCCTAGCACATTAGATACGACAATCATCACTATTCGTCCACTATCGACTTGGTAGTTAGATGAAATTTATACTGTCCAAAATTCGTAACTATTGGTAAATAAGAGCCAAGAAAAATGAAGTTTAATCTAAAATCCTACACTCAGAAAATAGACACCATCCTACGCGATGCGGGTGCGGTCTGCGAGGCGTATGGTGAGATTGATGGTCACCAGCTCATGGGCTATGATCTGATGCGAGGAAACCTACCTGTAGTCTATCTTTCCACCGGAATGCATGGCGACGAACCAGGAGGCCCAGAGTCTCTGCTTTATCTGTTAGAACACGGCCTGTTAGATAGACCGTTATCCTTCCACATCTGCCCGATGCTGAATCCAACAGGATTTGAGCTAGGGACCCGTGAAAATGCCAAAGGCAGAGACATGAACCGTGATTACTACCACCTGCAAAATCCAGAGGTGCAAGGGCATGTGGAGTGGTTAGAAAAAAGAAATTCTGAACTATTTATCTCACTGCATGAGGACTGGGAGAGCGAGGGGTTTTACTACTACGAGATCAATACCACTGACGACGCACCCGCGAGATACGAATACATGGCTGAGCGAATCTCAGAGGCGATGCCGTTAGAAGCAGGGGATGTCATCGATGATCATGAAGTGCGGCGCAAGGGCTGGATCTATCACGACGCTGAGGCAGATGTGATGGAGCACTGGCCAGAGGCCATCTACATGGCTAAAAAAGGTTGTGCTCTCTCCTTCACCTTCGAATCACCCAGCGCAGTAGCCATGGAGCACCGAGTAGCGGCCCAATCCGCTGCTGTGAAAAGTTTGTTAGATTATATGCATGGTGGACAATAAATAGTCAATGAATGCCAATTGATATTTCTTAATCGACTATACCTTAATGGTAAGAGGGGATGATAATTAATTGGACTCTTATTATTAAGGGCCTGTTTTTTTACTATAGATACTTGTTTTTTTCTTACCTATATCGATTATAGTGTGTAATGTAAAACTTGTAATGTATCCGGTTCTTAATGCTAACTTGGTCATCTCAGATAGCGCTAGATTATGACTAGTTAAAATCGATATTTTTTTTGAAACCTTTTTTCAAAACGAATGATGTGTTTCTCAGTTGTCTTTGAGCTTGTATTCGCAGTAGCTAATATAGACGGCTTTTCAGGGTAATAAGGAATTTCTCCATCTAATTTTGTATGAAGGGAACGCAACTCGATCTCTTCTTCTTGTGTGGGTGGGGGTTGCGTTTCAATAATATAGGCGATTCTTCTTTTTTCAGGTATTTCTTGTAACGGAGTGCCAGCAGAATTGCAGCTTATTAAAGATAATATAACCCAAATATTAACCAGTTGTAATTTTATTTTCATACCATACTTGTATACTGGCTGTTCTTTTAAAAAAGAGAATTTGGAGGTTTAGTCGATGTATGAGCAGACATACTGGCAGATTATTTCTACTTTGATGCTGAAGCCAGAGTTAGCTGGGACATTGAAGTGTTGTCCTGAAGTGTAAGCAGTTGATTCTTCTGAGCCATCAAGTTTCACAGTGCAGTTGCCGTCAGTGATGTCCATGCGCTCGGCTTGCTCGGTGCCGAAGTGGTAGTCGCCAGCGAAGATGACGCCCAGTGTCTTGGTGGTCTCGTCAGCTAGGGTGACTTTGTGGGAAACGACCTTGCCGTCATAATAGATGTTTGCTTTTGCTTCTGCGGTTACATTTTCAAATTTCATAGGTAGAAGGTATCATCTAAGATGGAGAAATAACAAATGAATAGTCTGTCAGTTCGGCAGATTTTTTCATCGCTAATTAGCGAGGATTATTTCAGGATTAAATTTATATGGATATCGAAGCGCAGATTCAAAAACTACTTTGTGAAACCGAGCAGCAGCTGGGGGTAAGGATCCTCTATGCCTGTGAGTCAGGTAGCAGGGCGTGGGGATTTGCTTCGCCTGATAGTGATTATGATATTCGCTTTATTTATGCTTATCCTGAGTACGAGTATCTGAAGGTTTTCTCGGTAAGTGATACGATAGAGATCCCCATCAAGGATGACTTAGACCCTGGTGGATGGGAGGTGCGGAAGGCATTGAGTCTGCTGAGGAAATCTAATGGAGCACTCTCGGAGTGGTTGCATTCTCCGATCGTGTATCGCGAGGAGCCAGGATTTCTAGATCAGTGGCGTGCTGCTTATACAGAGGTATTTTCTGATAAGGCTCTGTATGATCATTACAGGGGACTGGCGCGGCGGATGTGGAAGGGATCACTTGGCAGAGAGCATGATGAAGTGCGGGCAAAAACTTACCTCTACTGCCTGAGGTCTACGCTAGCAGCTCTCTGGGTGGCGGATAGATGTCAGCCTAGCCCGGTGGAATTCACCAAATTATTAGGTTATCTTCCACAGCAACTGGATGGCACCATTGATAAATTATTAGAGTATAAGTCTGACTCAGGGGAAAAGGAAACGATGCCGAGAATTCCTGAGCTGGATAACTTTTTAGAAGCTGAGGTGGAGCGTGAGCAGGTGGCGGATATGCGGCGACCTCCGCAGGATTGTCCGGGGTTGGATAGATTGTTTCAACAAACTATTTCTGTGAAGAAAAGTGCTTATATTAAAAAATCTGATTTCTCTCTGTCACGGGTGCGCGAGAAGGATTTATTACTATTTGAGACTGTGGCGGGTAGCCAAGCATACGGGACAAATACGCCAGAGTCTGATGTGGATCTTAGAGGGATCTTTGCGGCTCCAGATTCATTTCTAACCGCTGCACAATCCATCGAGCAAGTGCAGGACGAGAAGGGGGATGAAGTTTACTATGAGCTGGGGAAATACATGCAGCTGCTGATGAAGAGTAATCCGAACGCGCTGGAAATGCTCTACATGCCAGAGGACTGCCTGCGCTACCGCCATCCTGTGATGGATCTGTTAGATCCGCAACTGTTTTTGACTAAACAGTGCGAGATGAGCTTCGGCGGTTATGCTCTGGGGCAAGTGAGGAAGGCTAGGGGGCTGAATAAAAAGATAGTAAATCCTGAGCCAGAGAAACGCAAGGACTTGATCGATTTCTGCCAAGTGCTGGATGGTCAGGGAGGTGAGAATCTAACGGATTGGCTGAAACAGCTAGGGGTTTCTGCTGAGAACTGTGGGCTAGTAGCAGTGAATCATGCGCCAAATACCTATGCTATTTTCTATGACACATCGATCCAGTATAGAGGGGTTTTTTCTAGCTTGAGTGAGCAAGATGTCATCTGTAGCTCAGTGCCTAAAGGTGCGGAGCCGATCGGCTGGATGGTGTGTAATGTGGATGCCTTTAAGCGGCATTGTAAACTGCATAAGGAATACTGGCACTGGGTGAAAACTCGTAATGAGAACAGATTTCTGATCAACAGCGAGCATGGACGGGGCTATGACTCTAAGAATATGATGCATACGATGCGGCTGTTAGAAATAGCAGAAATGATTGCCGTGGACGGAACGGTCCAGCTCCGAAGCCCGAATGTGGATTTCCTGATGCAGGTGCGGAATGGCAACTTTTCTTATGACGAAGTGCTCCAGATGGCAGAGGAGAAAATGCAGCGTGTGAGTGATGCATACATAGTCTGCTCACTACCAGAAACGGTGGATTTTCATAGGGTGAATGAAGTGTTCTGTGAGATGCGTGAGTTCCTGAGGTAGATTATTACATAATCATAGAAATTTCTAGTGGCGAAAATGAAATTATAGGGCAGAGTTTTTGCTATACATAATGATGAGTGATAAAGATAACGATAAGACACCTAGTAAAAAAGATTCACCGCCAAGTCCTGAGGAAATGCAGGAGACGCTGAAGGATTTATTCAGCAAAATAGGGGGAGGTGGAATGTCCTTTAGTCCGTTCATGCAGGAGATGGATAAGGGTGTGCCAGAGGATGATGAGCCTGAACCGGTTGAGACAGACACGCTAGAGTCTCTGGATGATTTTAATCTGATTCCGCGTGAGGTGAAGACGCATCTGGATCGGTTTGTGATCCGTCAGGATGAGGCTAAAAAGGCCTTAGCTATCGCAGTCTGCGACCATTACAATCACGCTAAAAACGTACGTGCGATGGAGGAGGCTGGCGAGGAAGATAAGCTAGAATACCAGAAGCAAAATGTCATCGTGGTAGGGCCTACAGGAGTAGGTAAGACATATCTGGTAAAGCACATCGCCGAGATGATAGGGGTTCCATTTGTGAAGGCGGATGCTACCAAATTCTCTGAGACTGGTTATGTGGGAGGAGATGTAGATGACTTAGTAAGGGAGCTGGTGCGTAAGGCTGATGGGAATGTGGAGCTGGCCGAGTATGGGATCATTTATATCGATGAAGTGGATAAACTGGCGAGTAAGGGAGGCGAGTCATTTGGTAAGGATGTGAGCGGTAGAGGGGTGCAGACTACTTTGTTGAAGCTAATGGAAGAAACCGAGGTGCCGCTGAGTAATCCGATGGATATGAAGGGGCAAATGATGTCGATGATGGCGATGGAGCGAGGCGCTAAACCGAAGAAAGAGACGATCAATACGCGGCATATCCTGTTCATCGTGAGCGGGGCATTCTCTGGCTTAGAAAAGATTGTTTCTAAGCGAGTGCAGAGTACCCAGATAGGATTTCAAGTGGGTGAGCGGAATGAGGTGTTGGATAGCGAGCTGTTTAGAAATGTGGAGACGCAGGACTTTATTGACTTCGGGTTTGAGGCAGAATTTATTGGCAGGCTGCCGGTGCGTGTGGTTTGTGAGAAGCTGGAGAAGGATGATTTTATTAATATCATGAAGTTCTCAGAAGGTAGTATTTTACGTCAGTATGAGCGCGAATTTGAAGCCTACGGCATCCATGCTAGTTTCGATGACAGCGCGATAGCAAGTGTGGCTGAGCTAGCAGAAAAAGAGAACACTGGGGCGCGGGCGCTAATGACTGTGCTGGCGGACATGCTGCGTGAGTTTAAATTCGAGCTTCCCGGGACATCGATCTCTGAGCTAAAAATTGATTCAGAACTGATCGATAATAAGGAAGAGGTTTTAGCGAAATATCGATTAGAAGGACTGAAGGTAAACATCGAAAAAGTGCGTGATGAAGTGGCCATCTATGCTAGGGAATTTAGTATGAACCATGGGGTGAAAATGGACTTTACCGAGGATGCTGTGCTCGCATTAGCTGATTTATCCTCATTACAGGGACGAAATGTGTTACAAATTTGCAGAAGTAAATTTAAGGACTATCAGTTCGGACTCAAGCTTATACAAGGGAATAACGGTCGCGAGAGCTTTGAGATTGGTAAAGAAGCGATACATGATGCAGACAAGTTCTTGAGTGATATGGTAGTTCACTCTTATGATGTCGCCAAGAAGGATGAGGACGGCGGAGAAAGTGCCGCTGATTCGCCTTCAACCAGCGACTAAAAGTGGAACCAAATAGCGAACATATTTCAGAACAATCTTTACCGCAAACGGCGTCTAAATCTAAACCATTAGGTGAAGTGCTGACGCCTGCGCTCATCTGTGGAGCCGTGGGTGCGGTGTTGACAATTATTTTAGCGCTCATCGGTAGATACGCTGGTTTGGATCTGAGTCTCAAGGAATACTACATGGGCGAGCCATTTTATATGCCAGAGTCTAGTTCGGGTGGCTGGCATCCTGCTTGGGATTGGTTATTAGTGACGGTTCTGACCTTTGGAGTCTCCTTCGCAGTGCTAGATACAGACAAACAATGGCGCCGCGTGATGATTATTTTACTGTTCTCTGTGTTGGTGATTATTAGCTCACCGGTGCTGATGCTGTGGGATGTTTTTTGGTCACCGGTGACGGTTTTTATAGGAGTGTTCTGGTCATGGATGTGTGCGTATATTTATAGCTGCCAGCACACGATGCCCTGCGAGCTGCTGCTGCCGCCAAAATTCAAAGCAGAGAAGAAACCGCAAATAGAAATTTCACCATTGGAGGAGCCAAAGAAAAGTACTGAAGAAAAATACCAACCTAAAGATCAATCATCATGTCCAGACTAGATTATCCAGAGGCAGTGGTAGCGCTGATCGCCGAGCTGAAACGTCTACCTGGCGTGGGTCCGCGCAGTGCCGAGAGGATAGCGGTGTGGATGATCCAGCATCATAAGGCGAATCCAGAAGAGCTCTCCAAGGCGCTAGATAGCTCGCGTGAATTAGTCTCTCTCTGTAAGAAATGCGGCTTTTTCTCTACCCAAGGACACTGTGATCTCTGTGAGGATGATAGCCGTGATGCGAGTAGTCTGTGTGTGGTGGAGCATCCTACAGATGTGCTGCCACTAGAGCGATCAGGTGCTTTTGGTGGCTACTATCACTGTCTTGGAGGTAAGCTTTCCCCGCTGGATAACACCAGCCCAGATGACCTGAATATCTCTGAACTTCTGAGAAGGATTTCTACTAATACAGAGGAAGACCAAGAGGTGATCATCGCACTCAGCTCTGATGTGGAGGGGGAGGCAACGGCAAACTACCTCGCAGAAATCCTAACTCAGCACCAGTGTAAAGTCACTCGTATCGCCCAAGGACTACCTGCGGGCGGTGGGCTAGAACACGCGGACGAACTCACTCTAATGCGTGCTCTTCAAGGACGACGGTAAGTTTAATGATACCAGTCGCTCCGATTCTACTTACAAATGGTTGGAGAGATTCTCTATTATCCGATGCGCTGACTTTCGTTATCTGGAGGGAGTGTCTCCCTGTTAATGCCATGGTTTCTCAGCTAGGAAACAGATTAGATGGAGGCATTGGCTAGGAGATTCTCGACGCTATCGAGGTTATTCCGCTTAAAATAGCGCTCGAGTTTCCGCCGGGCCATGAAGGGCAGGTAATCCGAGACTGGGATGAATTCACCGTGGCCGATGCCGTCGATAGCGATGAGACGGACAGATCCATCGGCGAGTCTTTTGGCACAGATATTGTCGTGATGAAAGTTGGCGACGATAGAATTCTTCTTTACCCAAGTCCGGAATTCCGCGAGAGCCTTCTCCCAGAACTGTGGGTCCTTGGCTATTTCGCCGATTTCCTTGTAGTCGTAGAGTGTTCTGGAGACCTCCTGCGTGTCTTCGTCACGGACTAACTCGAAGACTCCGCCCTTACCCAGATTGGTATCCTTATATCCGTAAAATTTAGGAAGGCCTAAGTAGTCGAGGTTTGGTTTGCGTCTTTTCAGCATCCGATAGTATTTCGCCTCGTGGGCGGTAGATGAGCATTCCCCCTCCTTGAGGCAGATCTTGATGCACATGTGCAGTTCGCTGGGATGCTGAAAGCATTTACGTTTACTTCCTTGGGAAAAGAGGAAGTCATCATTTAGTTCGATCATATTGTTAGGGATTTGCTTTTTTGTTAAGGTGGTCGAGGGCATACTGCAAAGGAAAAAAGGAGGCTGAAATTTAGAATGGTAAATACCGCTAACTTAAAAGGTGACGCTGAGTTCACCCCTCTTTTCACCTCTCTTGGCTGCCGTATTGGTGGGATCCATTTGAAATTGAGCTGATTGTGATGATAGTTTATTTACCTAGGGAGTCAATGATGTTCTTGGCAATGACAGTAGGGAGTGGCGGCGTTAAGAAGGAGCTAAGACATGCAGATGAACTCACTCTGATATGTGTTCTTCAGGGGCGACGATAGTAATTCTTTCCAACATTTAAAAATCACTTACTCTAGATCCAGCATTGATTCAGCTCACCGCGCTCGGCATACCATTTAAGATCGTAGAGTGCTTCAGACCAACCGGAGCGATAGCTCCAGGCATT
>JBLHQF010000102.1:0-9604 GCA_047624885.1 Cryomorphaceae bacterium
AAACTATTATCATCAAATGGAAGTTTCTCTATCTGTTCTAAATTACAGACGATGTCTGGATCACCGACAATGTCGATGCCTGTGTAAGAGACATCAGGAAGGAGCTTTCTGAGCGGGGCTTCATAGCAGCCAACATCTAAGAAAGATGAGACATCAGATAGAGGTTCTTTAAATTGCTCTAAAATAAATTGACTCCTGTCTACTCTTTGTGAAAATGCACATTGTTTTAATTCGATATTCATAAATTTTAAATTTCTAGAATCTGTAGGACTTTCTCCCCCATTTGTTCGGTGAGACAGTGATCCATTGCCCAGAGACGAGCGTTAGTGGCTATATTAATTCTTTGTTGGTGGTTTTCAAGGAGCAGCGTTAGAGTGTCTTTGATTTGTGACGGGCTTGCTGAGTCGAATAGCATACCAGTTTCTCCATGTTTGATGATTTCGGGTATTCCTCCTATCTTGGTTCCTACGAAAGGGGTGTCACTAAGCATGGATTGCATCCCTACTTGAGGGATGCCTTCACCTTCAGTGCTGGCGAGAATGTTGATGTCTAATGCCCTGAAATACGGCCAAGGGTCAGTTTTATGCCCCACAAAATGAATCTTGCTAGCATGTTTCTTACTGGCTGCGATAGGGGGGAGGTATTCTTCTCCATGGCCACCACCAATAAAAACGAGATGGAGGTTAGGAAACTTTTGTGCAATTTGATCAAAGCCTTCCATTACATCCGTCTGCCCTTTCCAACGGCGTAGGACAGAAATCTGTCCTACAAAGTGTGATTCTGTTGGGATATTTAATTCATGACAGAGGTTGAGACGTGCTGTTTCTCTATCAATGAAAGACTCGGGTAAATTTATTCCTGTTGAGATGGTATGAACTTTTGACGGGATTAGTCCGAGGTTTTGGATCAATGGATTTGAGATGCAGTCTCCTGTGGTGATGATATCGGTAGCGAGTTTTCTGTAGATTATTTTGTTCCAGAAGTTAGGTCTGACTGGGATACTAACATGTCGGTATCTGATACGTTTTGGAACGTTTGCCAAAGTTGCGGCTAAGAGAGCGGCCTTGCTATCTATATTGGAATGGGTAGCGACGACATCTGGGCGATGTTGTTTAAATAGACGTCGACAGTGCAGCATGTCTGTAATCTGTGTTTTCTTTTTAAAGGGAACATGAATGAGTTCGAATCCTTCTTCTTTAAAATTTTCCCAAATTGGAGTTTTCTCTGGAGCAAGGAGAATGATGTTAGCACCTTGGTCACGGAGCCATTTACATTCAGTAAAGGTTCGGATTTCTTGACCTCCCCAGCCGGTTGCAGCTTCAGTGTGAATGATCGTTTTATCTTTAAATCGTTTAGAGCCGGACATAATAAGATTAGAGAATTTGCTGATTGGTCCAATCAACATATTTTTTAATTCCCTCGGTGATTGATGTTTGTGGTTTGTAGCTAAGGAGGCGTTCGGATTTACTGGTGTCTGCAAATGTTTTTGGGACATCTCCAGGCTGTTCTGGCATTTGGTTGATGATAGATTTTTTACCGACAGCCTTCTCGATTATAGAAATGAGCGTGGCTAGTGTTGTTGTAGCTGAGCCACCTAGGTTAAATACATCGAAATCTTTTTTATCGTAAGTGATGGCAGCTAGAACTCCAGAAATAATATCATCAATGTAAGTGTAGTCTCTGGCTGTAGATCCGTTCCCATACTGATCGATAGGTAATCCAGCTTTAATGAGTTTTGTGAATTTAGCGATAGCCAGATCTGGTCGTTGGCGAGGCCCATAAACGGTGAAGAACCTTAGACAGGTCGTTCTTATGTCAAATAGGTGCGAGTAGCTTGAGCAGATTTGCTCTGCCGCTATCTTTGTGGATGCATAGGGGGAAATGGTGCGTTCGATGCGGTCGTCCTCTGAGAATGGCACTTTTTTATTTACGCCGTAGACTGATGAGGACGATGCTAGGGTAAATCGATGTACATTATGATTTTTACAGGACTCTAGTAAGTTAAATGTGCCGTCAACGTTTGTCGTGAGATAGAGTTTAGGGTCAACGATAGATGGTCTTACTCCTGCGCGTGCGGCAAGGTGAACTACTGTGTCGAATTTGTTTTGAGAAAAGGTGCGGTCTACAAGATCGCTATCTCTTATGTCTCCTTTAATGACTTGTAAGGATTCGAGAATGGCGCTGATATTATTTCTTTTAATAGAAGGATCATAGTAATCATTAAAGTCATCAATGATGGTGATGTTATGTCCTTGTGAAACAAGGCTTTCTACGAGGTGTGAACCGATGAATCCGGCGCCGCCAGTGATTAAGAAATCCATCTGTTCATAGTAGTCTTGGGCTATTTGATGTCTAGGCTAAAATAGCTCTTCTCGGGTTTTCATGGTGAAAGTTATGAATGTGACTCATTAAGAGAAGCTTGTAATAGCTTGTATTTATAGGTTGTTTCTTTGGCATTTGATAAAGCTATTTTGAATCCTAGTGATCGATCAAGAAATCCTTTCTTTAGAATGTAGCCTCGGAGGAACTTCCACACACCTCTTAACAAAGGTGTGCAGGGTAATACTTTTCCCCCCTTATTTAGCTGCATATCTACCCAGAGTTTAGCATATTTGTTAGAACGTTGTTCTTTATCATTCCATGACCTGAATGAGTGGTGCTCTAATATATTGTGAAGCTTTCCTTTAGAGCCGTTGATGTCTACAGATTCGTGAACATCTCGCTCAGGCATACTCCATACGTCCTTTTTAAATAAGCGAACATTCCAATCTGGGAACCAATCACCGTGCTTAACCCATTGTTGGTTAAAGTAAATCATACGGTTAATTTCAAAAGCTGAATGTTGGGGTTCTAGTTCATTATCGAAGAGCTGGTAGAGCTCGTCTATTAAAGCTTGGGTGATTACTTCATCCGCATCAAGCCAAAGAATCCAAGGTTGGCTAGCTTGAGTAAACTGGAGTTCTCTCGTTTTTGAGAAACCTAACCATGGTTGTTTGGTAACTGTAGCACCTGCATCTTGGCCGATCTGGATGGAATTATCTGTGCTACCAGTATCGTAGATAAGCCATTCTTCAAAATGATCTATGCAAGTGAGAGACAGAGGGAACCGATCAGCCTCATTAAGGCTGAGCATACAAACTGAGATAGGCAGTTTTTTCTTCATGATTCGATGAATTTTAGTGTGCTTTTTAAGTTCCTATCCATGGTGTGGTATTGGCTGAGCTTTTTAAGCTGAGGTTTGAGAGCATCGCGTTTCTGATGATCTAATAGATTTTTTATTTCTGAGGAAAGGTCATCAATATTGCTCCCGTGACTGACTACTGAGCCTCCACCAAATTTATTGATTGCTTCAGAAAACCCATTATCTTTAGTAGTGATTACTGGTAATCCGTAGCTAGCGGCTTCTAGGCAAGCATTAGAAAATGGGTCATAGAGAGTAGGCAGGACGAAGATGTCGGATGCTAAACAAAGAGAGGGGATGTCTTTAGATACTCCTAGGTAATGAATATTAGGTGAATGGATACTAGGTTTGCCTTTACCCGCGACAAGGAGCTTAACGTTTTTATTGTTTAGTTTTTTAATTGCTTGGGCTAGGTAACCAGCTCCTTTTCGTTTCCAGCCTGAGCCAACGAAGAGAACTACACAGTCATCATCTTTGAGTGAGAATTGTTGTCTTGTTTTTTTGCGGATTTTTGCCACTTCTTCGGCATTGAATTCTCGTGGTGAATATCCATTATAGATAACCTTGATATTTTCTTCAGGGGTTTTAAAGATGCTTTTAATTTCGGTTGCGACTAAATGAGAATTAGCGATGATTTTAGTTGAGGAATCAGGGCTGTATAACGAAGCTTCTAATTCTAGAATTTGCTGATGTTTAGATTTTCTGGTGCGGAAAAAATTTGAGATAGAAGAATGGCTTTGTTTCAGTCTGTTTAGCCATGCAGCATGGACACCATCTCCTGCTCGATAAAAGTCAGCAGCCCAAACTCGTTCAAGGCTGAGTGTGTGATCGCTATCAAGGCTTGGCTTTATTTGCTTAAAAGAATTAGCGAATTCTAGAGGGCTAGAGGCATTTAAATGTTTAATGTTACCCCATTGCCAAGTATCCTCTGGCCACTCTGCTGCTGTGATCAGTTCCGACTGTAAGCCCTTTTCATGAAGGGCATTTGCTAAGCGAAGTAGGTATTTTTCAGCTCCTCCTGAAGGGGAGTAAGCTCGTCTAATAAAAGAAATTTTCATAGGATGCAGCAATGCGTGATATTTTGAATTAGCCCTCTAGGAGGAGGGCTTAGAAAGTGACTTTCTATTCATTTAGGGGCATTATGTTTAGAGGTTCTGTTTCTTTATATCAAGATAGAAATTAGGATACGGGAGATGGAGGTATGTTTGATCTATGTTTTTTTACTGTCAATCATGGTAGTGATGAATCAATACGCAGGGTTAAGATTTTTTTTAATATTTTCTAGAACTAGGTATTCTTGATTTTATTGTGGTTGTAATATTATGTTGTAAACTAACGATGTATTCATAGAATTCACTGAAGGACTATGAAATGTTATGGATAAAATAATGATCACTGGGGGGGCTGGGTTTATTGGGGGAGCGTTGTGCAAATATCTTGTGAGAAAGAGCGAGGCTGAGGTGGTGAATGTAGACAAACTCACGTGTGCCGCGAATATTTCTTCTTTATCTGATTTGGGGAGTGGCTATCAATTTGTGGCGGCGGATGTGTGTGATTTAAAGAGGATGGGTGATGTGTTTGCTGAGTATCAGCCAGCTGGGGTGATTCATTTAGCTGCTGAGAGTCATGTGGATAGGTCTATTGATTCTGCTACAGAATTTATCCAGACCAATGTGGTGGGGACTCAGGTGATGCTGGATGTGTCTCTGGAGTATTGGAGAGAGAAGGGGAAGCCAAAAGGGTTTAAGTTTCTGCATGTTTCTACCGATGAGGTCTATGGATCTCTGGGTGCTACAGGTAAGTTTTCTGAGACTTCAATCTATGATCCATCATCGCCGTATTCAGCGTCAAAGGCTGCGGCTGATCATCTTGTTATGGCATGGGGGCGGACGTATGGTTTGCCTGTGGTGATCTCAAACTGTTCTAACAATTATGGCCCGTATCAGTTCCCAGAAAAACTCATCCCGCTAATGATTCGCAGGGCGCTCGCGGGGGGGAAGTTGCCTGTGTATGGTGATGGTCAGCAGGTGAGAGATTGGCTTCATGTGGATGATCATGTGCGTGCGTTATGGATGCTTTTTAAAAATGGCCGCTGTGGTGAGAAATACAATGTGGGTGGAGATAGTGAACGGACGAATTTAGCTGTGGTTAAGCAGATTTTAGCAGAACTAAATTTAAGCGATGAGCAGATAGAGCATGTCGCTGATCGACCTGGGCATGATTTACGCTATGCGATCGATGCTACGAAAATAAAATCCGAGCTAGGTTGGTCTGCATCACACACTTTTGATGAGGGACTTAGAGAAACGGTCCAGTGGTATCAGCAAAACCCAGATTTTACTGACTACCAGAGTAAGAGGTTAGGGCTATAGTTAGAGTTCGCTTTTTATTTTCCAGCGGTCATGAAGCCAGAAGATGTCCGAGCTGTGTTCTTGCATAATTTTTTCCATCACTGGGATGAGGCATTTAGTGGCTTCTATTTTGTTTAGTTCCTTGGGGATGATGATGGGTGATTCAAAGCGAGCTAGCCACTTGCCCGGCGCTACCGTGCTTAGTGTGACAGGAATGATGGGGCAGTCATATTTCTGTGCAAGCATCGTTGGAAGAGGAGTGATAGAGGTCTCCTTGCCGAAGAGAGGGAGCTTGATACCTGCTTTCCCCGAGTGTTGGTCGGCGAGGATACCTAGGATTCCCCCATCTCGGAGGAATTTGCTGGCATTGATGAGTCCTCGTTTACGGCCGAAAAGCCGACTTCCATCCCGTTCTCGGCTACTAGTGATATGGTCATTGATTAGGGAGTTATTGAGCGGTCGAAACATACATCCTACGGGTTTTTCGCTATCAAATAAGGGTGCAGTACGGCCTAGGACTTCCCAGTTTCCCATGTGAAAGAGGAGTAAAATACAGCCCTTCTTTGGATCTAAAGCTCTAATGTTTTCTTGCCCAGTAAGGTTGACGATTTTTCTGAATCGTTTCGATGAGATGAATCCGGTGTTGACTGCACTGGCTAGGTTAGCGAAGGAATTACGAAACACTACTTTAGAGAGTGTGTTGAGCTGGTCATCGGGTAGCTCAGGGTGAACGATCCTTAAATTAGCCAGGACGATCGCTTTACGTTTTTTCGCAAACCGATGAGCGATATATCCTAGACCAGCACCGATCCGCCACATCAAGGATGTAGGAATGAGGCCGCAGGGTTTCTCAAAGAGGAGCAGTGCGTAGTAGGCGAGTTTATCGCTAATGCTGGGCTTGGCTGTCACAGATGGAGTCTGATGAATCAGAGATGAATATTCAATCTGATTCTGAGCTTGTAACGAAAATAGCTAATAGTCTATAGTGAAGGCATGAATTCCATTCTAGCTTTGCTGATCATCATTTTGGTTTCCTTCCTCGTTGTGAGAGTAGGATCGAATGCACTGATCCTAACAGGCATGTCATCTAAGGCAGCTAAGTTTCAGGCGATCTCAGCATTTTTTGGTGTTGGGTTCACTACGTCCGAAGCTGAAATGGTGATGAGTCATGAGGTGCGGCGCAAGGTCATTAGGCACTTGATTATCTCTGGGAATATTGGTCTCACATCGGCATTAGCGACCTTGGTGGTGACGTTTAACCAGAGTGAAGATGACATGGTGATGAGTAAATTCATTACTATTGGAGTGGTGGTGCTAGCGGTATTCTCGCTGGGCTTATTTTTTAATATGAAGATTATCACAGGGCCTTTGGATGCGGTGATGAAGAAGGCTCTGGAGAAATCTGGAGTTGTTCGTGCACTTGATTATGACCTCCTGTTAAAGCTTGAAGACGGATACTGCGTTTCTGAAATAATGATCGGGTCAGGTCATCCATGGGCGGATAAAGAGCTAAAAGTATCGAGGCCCTCAGATGCCTCGGTGGTTATCTTAAATATTCGACATGCTGATGGCAGGTTTACTGGTGCACCGAACAAAGATCACGTCATTAAGGTTGGAGATGAGGTGATGGTCTATGGTGATAGCCAGTCAGTAGATACAGCGGCTCATTTACAATAATAGATGGGTATTCAAAATATTATGATGAATGATGACGCTTGATTATTGCTGCGATCATTACTATTGGACAGTAGTTTGCCACCCATCGTTATTCTTACGGGCTCTCTTTTATTCGTCCTCCTGGAGTGGTTTCTTTGTGCAGTTTGAGTTATACTAGATCTGCTAGCACTAAACTGGGAAAAAAGAGTAGATTTAGGAAAAGGACGTAATGTATGCCTTATGAGTTATAAAATGATACTCTCTAAATTCTTACCGTATTTCACATAGCTATCATAGCATTGCTGCCAGTCGATCTCATCTTCCTTGGCATGGAAAACGGTTGCAACATGAGGTTCAATGGCGATGAAGCCTTTGTATTCTGATTGCTTTAGCTCAGAAATTATTTCCTGCACATAGCTCTGCCCTTTTGCAGGGAATGTGTATACTGGTTCCACATCATCGCTCACAGGATTAATACAGTCTTTAACATGCACATGCACGACGTGTTCTTTCACCTGATGAAAAAATGCTAAACTATCCTGCCATGGAAAACTACCATCAGAGTTTGGCTTGGATCGATCTCTCTGGAAAGTGGGGTTTCCTGTATCAAAAATAAGTTTCATGTCTGGTACTTCATCGATAAGTCGAAGTGTGTGCTCAGCAGAAAACCCGCCCCAGTTCATGCAGTTCTCATGAGCGGTGATAATCCCAGCATCAGTGAATCTTGCTGTGATTTCTCGTAGTCTGCGGAAGCGTTCTTGCTCCTGCTGGTCAGTGCCCCAGGGGGCTTGAGCGTAGGACATCACTCTCACGATTTTAGTTCCCAGTCTGTACATCCTCGGGATGGAGCGTTCGACCTCATCTAGTGTGATGTTGAAATCTGTATTTATAGACTTAGCCCAGGTACCAATAAGAGAGCCAAACTCCGCGATTTTTATTCCAGCCTCATCGAGCTGTTCAACTGCCTTATCAAAGGCAGTCTCACTTAGATCGTGGATATTTACCCCATCGATACCACGAGCAGAAATGTAGTTCCACCCGAGTTCTTGAGTGGCTTTAATCTGAGTGCCCAGGTCTTTACCTGCTTCATCTGCGAATCCTGTGAGTATCATGGTTTAATGATCTATTTATAGCTTCGAATTGAAAGCTTAATGCTCTCATAGGTCAGCTGTTCTTTGTGCAGTGTGGGGGCATTGCCTTCGCCATTGTATTGCCAAGCGGCTACGTAGGTGAACTCATCATCATGACGCTGAGCTTCTCCTGGCTGTGTGGTGCCATCAAGAACTTCTGGTGAGTCAACGGTGAACTGATGCTCAGCACGGAAGTGACCACCGCAAGATTCTTCACGGTTTAGTGCATCATGGCACATTAGTTCGCCAAATTCTAGGAAATCAGCAACTCGTGAAGCCTTCTCAAGCTCAGTATTCATTCCATCGGCTGTGCCGGGGATGCGAACATTAGCCCAGAAGTCTGCGCGGATTTCAGGGATACGTTTGAGTGCGTAATCAAGACCTTCTTTAGTGCGCTCCATACCACATTGGTCCCAGATGATTTGTCCTAGTTCACGGTGAAACGTGTCTACTGATTTGGTGCCCTTGATGTTCATTAGCTTTTCAATATGTTCTCTGACAGCTTTTTCTGCATCTTTGAATTCGGTCTGATTAGTGTTGAATGTGCCTGGTTTTTGTGTTGCCAAGTAGTTAGCAATGGTGGCTGGGAGCACGAAGTATCCATCGGCTAGGCCTTGCATAAGAGCTGAGGCTCCGAGACGGTTCGCTCCGTGGTCTGAGAAGTTTGCTTCACCCAGAACGTGGAGTCCAGGGAGGTTAGACATGAGATTATAGTCCACCCAGAGTCCGCCCATGGTGTAGTGGACGGCAGGGAAGATCTGCATCGGTGACTGGTAGGGGTTATCTCCAGAAATCTTCTCATACATCTGGAAGAGGTTTCCATATTTGGCGCGGATGGTGTCTTCGCCTAGTCTGGCGATGGCGTCTTTGAAATCTAAGTAAACTCCTAGCCCTGTGGGTGATACTCCGAGTCCCGCATCACAGACTTCCTTAGCAGCACGGGATGCAATGTCACGTGGGCAGAGGTTTCCGAACGATGGATACTTACGCTCCAAGTAGTAGTCTCTGTCATCTTCTGCTACGTCGATGGCTTTCTTGCGACCTTCACGGATGGCTTTAGCATCATCTTCAGATTTAGGGACCCAGATTCTACCGTCATTTCTGAGTGACTCAGACATGAGAGTTAGTTTAGACTGGTAGTCACCACTGACAGGGATACAGGTAGGGTGAATCTGAGTGTAACATGGGTTAGCGAAGTAGGCGCCTTTCCTGTGTGCCTTGTAGGCTGCCATGACATTACATCCCATCGCATTGGTAGAGAGGAAGAACACATTACCATATCCGCC
>JBLHQF010000103.1:0-9570 GCA_047624885.1 Cryomorphaceae bacterium
CTCTCCACTGGGCCAGTGCTAAACCTTGCCCGGAAGCGATCATGCAACAGTGGATCACACTCAATGGCTCCGTTGCTAAAATCCGCATGAAAATGGACTATACCGGCGAATCACAAAAAAACACTCCCCACCAAGAGATGCCAGCGATGTTCGTCGACTATGACCTTCCCTTCCTGGTTTTTGAGAAAGACAAGAAGCTAATTCGCCACAACCCGATCAATCTGGGCAAGAACCTGAAACCCGAGAACATCACCTATGAAACCAATTGGCTGGCTTTCGTAGACGATAAAGATTTCGGCATTGGTATATACACCCCTGGAACGAACAAGGCTGTGACTTACCGTCATAAGGGCAACGGATCAACTGGTCCTGAAGGATTCGCATGCTCTTACGTCGCTCCAGTGAGAAACATCAATCTTAAAAAAGGCACTACCATAGATTATGAATTTTATATCACCATTGGATCGCTTAAGGAGATCCGAGAGCGATTCGACGCCCTCAAAAAGTAACATCTACAATATTCTCTTGAGACAACAGCATCACATAAACACGCTCATTTATAACAACACACCCTTTACTTTTTGCTCTCTTAAATTAGATTAACGCACTCATCTAATGAAGTTTTTAAAATATATCAGTATAGCGCTCGCGTTCGTTGCTCTCATCTTTGCATTTTTTTCTGAGAGCATCGCATTTGACGTCAGCTCACCGTGGCAGCAAGTAGTAGGAAATATTCACCCCATACTACTGCATTTGCCCATTGGAGGTCTATGCATTGTCATATTACTACAAATCTCTAGAAAATGCGGCTGGGTTGAGGCTGATGATAAGCTCATCTACTTCCTACTACTGTTTACGAGCTTAGTAGCGTGCGCTTCATTTTTCACAGGCTTTGCCTTATCTTTACAAGGTGGCTACAATAGCGAACTACTGAGTGACCATCTATGGAGTGCCGCCTTCTATGTCTGCTTCCTCACATTATGTGCATTCTTAAAGGACTTGAAATCAAACAATAATAGCAGCCCATTATTTTTCAATATAAGTATCATCGGCGCTTTAGTCAGCATGACATTTACTGGTCATTATGGCGGACTAATGAGTCATGGAGATCCACTAGCTCCGTTCTTTGCTAAAGCTGAAGGAGAGCATTCTTTCGATAGTGATAAACCAACAGAGGAACTCCTAGTTTTCAATGAAGTCGTGCACCCCATCCTCAAGGGTAAATGCTACTCATGCCATGGCAATGATAAGGCCAAAGGAAAACTTAGCCTCAATACCTATGATGAAATAATCAAAGGCGGAAAAGCGGCGGGCGAAACATTGATCCCAGGGGATCACAAAAAGAGTTTATTGATTAGTTCACTCATGCTTCCTCTAGATGATGAGAAACACATGCCTCCAAAAAAGAAAACTCAGCTCACGTCTGGCGAGATCGAAATTCTCAAATGGTGGGTCGCTACTGGAGCCAAACGTGATGTCACGGTTGCAGAAGTCCAGCCCCCCAGCGAAATCATCACCGCGATTACCGAACTAGTTCCTGAAGAAATTCGCCAACAACGCGAAATGGACCGCCTGCAAAAAATTGCCAGGCAAAAGGAAAAAGCAAAACAACAACGACTCGTGTTGCGTCAAGAAATTGAGAAAACGGTGCCAGTCAAGCTGAGACCCATGCTAAGGTTCATCTCCCCCCATGATGCCAGTATCCATTTCTCCTCGGTATCACTTCAAGAACAATTTGGTGACAGCGAATTCGCAACACTCACTGGCCTAGCAAAGTATTTCACCTCAGTCGACCTCAGTCATTCATCCATCAGCACACCCACTTTAGAGGCGCTTTCATCATGCCTGAGCCTCCATAGCCTGCGCCTAGCTGACACCAAGATTAGTGTCGAAGATGTCGCTCTACTAAAAAGTTTACCAGCCCTAGAGACTCTCTCACTGCATAGCACAGAGATCGATGCTACTGCACTGAAACACCTGAGCGAAATAAGCTCACTGCGCCATCTCTACCTTTGGTCAACCAATGTCACCTCTGCCGACATTGAAACATTTAAAAAGAATCATCCACAAATCAACGTAGTCAATTAAGCCATGTTAAATCCGCTAAATCCACTCAACCGAATGTTCAAAAAAGTCATCATCCCGATAATGCTCACTACCAGCGCTGGAGCATCTGAGCACACTGACGTCCAGTTCGAGGCAAGGCAGATCATCGCGCACAAGTGCTGGAAATGTCATGGCTCAGAGCGTGATGAGGGCGATATCCGGCTGCACACTCGTAAGCATATTCTCGACTCAAAAACCGTAGACCTAAACAACCCTCTTCAGTCAGGAATCATCCAGCGCATTAACCTACCAGAAGGGCATAAAGAACTCATGCCGCAAGAATCTGATCCACTGAGCAAAAAGGAAATAGCCATCCTTACTCAATGGATTGAAGGAGGATTAAAGTGGGATGGCCGAGGTGCTTTTAAGGAAGCTCCTCTGGCCCTGCGCAAAGTAGCAGCAGTCCCTAACAGCAAGTTCATTAATCCCATTGACCAGCATGTGGATCAGTATTTCAACGCTGAGAAGATCGCCTGGAAACCATTGGTAGCTGACAGGATATTTCTTCGTAGAGCGTATCTCGATACGATCGGGCTACTACCAAACCAGTCGGAAGCCATTGAATTTTTATCGAGTAAATCCCCTAACAAGCGACAAGAGCTCATTAAAAATCTACTCACGCGTAATGTGAGCTACCAGCAACACTGGCTCACATTTTGGAATGACCTGCTCCGTAACGACTACTCAGGAACTGGGTTTATCACTGGCGGTAGAAAACAAATTACCAAATGGCTGCGTGGCTCACTGCAAAGTAACCAGCCCTACAATGAGATGGTCAAAGATCTTTTTAGTGCGAATAAAGAATCTCAAGGATTCATCAAAGGAATCAAATGGAGAGGCACGGTCTCAGCAAGCCAAACAGTAGAGATGCAAGCGGCCCAAAACTCCGCTCAGGCATTCTTAGGAGTTAATATTAAGTGTGCCTCATGTCACGATGCTTTCACCTCAAACTGGAGCCTCCAACAGTCCCACGACTTTGCCTCTATCTTCAGCAAAAAGGGATCTATCGATATTCACCGCTGCGATAAACTAACTGATCGCAAAGGAACACCAAAGTTTCTCTTCGAGGGTCTAGGGGGCATCAAGCCAACTGCTCCACTGAAAGAAAGACTTGAGTCGCTAGGCGAAGCTCTAACACACAAGAAGAATGGCCGCTTCAGCCGCACGGTAGTGAATCGCTACTGGACACTACTCATGGGCCGTGGACTGGTTTTCCAGGTCGATGAAATGGACTCCCTCCCATGGAGTGCCGATGTTCTCGATGACTTATCCTATCGCTTCGTTGAAAATGATTATGACCTCAAATGGTTGATCACTGAGATCATGAGTTCTCACACCTACCAGCTGCCAAGTGTGCATTCTGAATCTAGAAACCAACTAGCGAATGATAAATTTGTCTTCCAGGGGCCAATCGTAAGAAGAATGACCGCTGAGCAATTTGCCGATTCTTTCTCACAGACAGTCACCCCGATCTACTCATTAGACAAAAAAGGCAAAATCATCCGAGCTGGTGATAAACCTCGTGACCCATTCCAATCTGCACTCGGCAGGCCTACCAGAGAGAATGTGACCTCAGTGCGTTCGGAACGTGGAAATTTACTCGAATCTCTAGAGCTAACCAATGGCTCGGTGCTTGACTCAGCCTTAAAGCAGGCTGCGGAACAAGCGTTCAAGGAACATGGAGCCAATGTAGAGGACTTTATCAAACAGCTCTTCCAGCGTGGACTAAATCGTCAGCCCACTGAGAAAGAACTCCGCTTGCTCGTTTCCTTTTATCATCAGAATCCAAAATCAATGGCTTATCACGATATCATCTGGATTTTCATAAACCTCCCCGAGTTCCAGTCTATCTTCTAACATTAGACATTACAAAAGTTAACCATAGAACACCACTTATCATGCAACGTAGAAACTTTTTAAAATCACTCAGTGCCAGCACCCTGGCGACACTTGGCGCAACACTCCCCGGAAGAGCATTTGAGGTTAAGCATGACCTCAGCACAGCCACCGCAGACCACGTGATATGGATCACGATGGCTGGCGGAATGGCCCATACCGAAACCTTTGACCCTAAGCTATACACACCCTACGAAAAGGGCCTCCATGTCGATAAAGTTCTCTCCACATTCCCTTCGATCCCGACAAGTGTGGATGATCTGCTAATCTCTAAAGGATTAGAGAATATGGCTGAGGTTATGCACCTTGGTACGCTGATCCGTTCTTATCAAGCTGCGGATTTAGGCTCCATATTACACACCAAACATCAGTATATGTTCCACACTAGCTACCAACCACCGCAATCGGTAGATGTACCTCATATTGCTTCTTGGGTGTCCCATGAGATTGGCGGAATCAATCCAGTGCTACCTAACTGGATCAACATCGGCCAGCAATTTGTAAAAGGTGAAAAAGAAGAGCTTAAGCACTTCCACAGTGCAGGTTTCTTAGGAGCTCAGCATGGCCCCTTTATTATCCCTGATCCTACCCAGTATCTCGGCAGTGTGAAGCCACCAGCAGGAATGGATATTTCGCGTTTTGAAAAACGCAACTCAGTTTACCGTGAGATGTTAGATAATAGTCCTTATTCTGACGCGCTGAGTGACTACCAAGTAGAAGGGTTTCAGCGGTCAATGGAGCAAGCCTACGCATTGGTGAAATCTCCATCTGCTAAAGCCTTTGACCTCTCACAAGAGGATAAAAAAACTCACGAGAGCTATGGTGACAGTAAATTTGCGAAAGGCTGTTTGATGGCGCGGCGATTAGTCGAGCATGGTGCTCGGTTTGTCACAGTGAGCTCAGACTACATTCCGTTCAAGGGATGGGACACTCATAAAGATGGCCACCGGACAGTAACCAAGATGAAGCAAAAAATTGATCAACCGATTGCACAATTGATCAAGGATTTAGAGCAACGAGGATTACTAGAGCGCACCATCGTCTTTGTCGGCACCGAGTTTTCACGAGACTCGTTGATCGAAGGTCGCCAAGGCAAAACAGTCGGTGACCAATCTCAAACACCCAATACAATGACCGATATATCCCATTACGGAATGCACCGACATTTTACTGACGGTATATCATTACTGGCCTTCGGTGGAGGATTCCGACGTGGACTAGTGTATGGAAAAACCGCGAATCACCGCCCTTGCGCAGTCATTGAAAACCCAATAAAAATCCATGATCTCCATCAAACCATCTACCATGCACTAGGAATAGCTAAAGGCACCCACGCAATCACCGAACAACGACCATTCTACTCCACTCCAGACGGAAAAGGTGAAGCCAGAATGGCAATGCTCAAGCCATAGAGATTGATCAATGATCAGTAACCTCGCTCCTAAAGGGCTTACAAAGCAAAACAGCGCAACTGGGTAGGGTGGGTTTGCCAAACACACCGTGCGCGCAAAACCGACTATAGAGAAACCATCCCTCTCTCCTTAGCCCTAAAGCTCAAGCATCACCATCAGGAGCGTGCTTAGTTTACAAAGCATCACGGATTATTCGGCGAGACAATCCTACCTATATTTTATACCGCCACCTGCCCAGTCACCTTAGGCGCTTCTTCTCTACTTTCTCTTATTCTTTTTCTGCTTCTCTGCCTGCTCCGCCTTCACCGCTACTATCTCAGGTCGCGTGTAAGTCTGGAGAAACTCCTCTGTCCGAGCACGCATGCGCTTGAGAAGCTCAGCATGTTTCGGGTCAGCCGCTAGGTTCTTGAGTTGGTCTGGATCCGTCTCGAGGTCATAGAGCATTTCCGCCACTGGCTCTTGGTCAAAGTAGCGCGCATAAGTGTAGCGCTCTCCATGCACACCACGCCAGTTTGGAATCCTGTCGTGAGAGCTATGGTGTTCGTTGTAGAAGTCTTTACGCCAAGCTTTAGGTGCCTCCCCTTTCAGATAAGGAACCAGACTCTTCCCTTGGTATTTCTCAGGAACCACAACTCCGGCAAGCTCTAATATCGTAGCAGGCAGATCGAGGTTCAGCACAAAAGGAGAAAGCACTCGTCCCCTCTCACCACCACCGTTAGGACGCGGATCATGAATGATAAGAGGAACTCTAAGCGACTCCTCATAGTGGCTCCATTTCCCAGCAAATCCACGCTCGCCCATATAAAACCCATTATCACCAGTGTAGATCACAATCGTATTTTCCAGCAAACCTTGCTTATCGAGCTGCTTCTGGACCCGGCCAACGACTCCATCCATCCCCGATAGCATCCGATAATAGGCACGCATGTTGAGCTTATACTTCTCCGGCGTGTCCCACCGCCAAAACCAGCGATCCCGGTTCAACGACTCCTTAAGAAAAGCGGGCTGCATCTCAAAATATTTAGGATCTCCCAGACGAGGCGGAGCAGGATCGATATCCTCATACATTCCATCCACCGCCACAGGCCAAGGAAAATGCCCGTCTCCCGGTTTATGATTAGCATCAACCGCGTGAGCAATATTGAAACTCATATATAGGCAGAACGGCTGCCCCTCAGGCTGCGACTTAATAAACTCCACCGAGCGATCACCGATCACCTCAGCACTATGCCGTTTAGACCCATCCGCAAGCGTCCTAAAATGGGGGCCTCCAAAATTGTAAACCTTGTAATCATGGAACATCCGCTTGAGAGCCACATTATTATTCTCCGCAAACCTCACATGCTGCTTGCCATAGAAACCGTTCCGATATCCAGCCTCACGAAGCTTCACTGGAAAGCTCGTATCCACATCCATCATCTGCAGCGGTGTCGCTGGAGCACCACCACCAGTGAAGCCATGACCAGCCTGGGTCAGCCCACTGAAAATAGTCGCTCGACTAGCCATACAGATAGGCATACTCACATAAGCTTTCTCAAACCTTACCCCCAGCTTAGCAAGCTGGTCAATATTCGGAGTCTTAATCACCGGATGACCCGCACAACCCAGCGTATCGTTACGCTGATCATCCACGAGAATGAAAAGGATATTCGGCGGCTTGATAGCAGCAGTATCTGCCATAGCAATGGGTGCAACGGCGCAGCAAAGAAGGGCGAGCGACAGGTGTTTGATTCGTTTCATATTATGGTCAAAATCTAGATCACGGAGCCTTAATCGTCAACCTTGGATTAGTTACCAGGGTCATCCAGCTAGGGAGACATTTGCTTCAGAAATGAATATCTATCATCTGCCGGGTGTCGCAAGTAGCCTCTCTTCGAGAAGTAGCGGTAGCGTTCTTGATCATTTTTTAAAAAAATGATCGTTACATACTACCTGCTAAAGCCAAAGGCGTCGCTACTGGTGTCGCTACTGATGTCATTTAACCAAGCCGCAGCAACGGCACCACACCCTTAGTTACGTTTCTCATTGTGCTATAATTATCATTCCTATAACATGATCATATCAAATAAAAAATCATGTCCAAATTCAAAAATAAACCACTGACCGCTATTTCCGATGTTCCTGATTCACGAGACTTCATTTACGAACCCTCTCTCAATCAAGTTGCTAACGATCAATACCCATCTGAAAAATTAATCATTCTCAATCAAGGCAGCGAAGGATCGTGCACCGGTCATGGTCTAGCCGCCACCATCAATTACCTCAATCAGAAGCGAGATGTAGACTTTCAAGCAAGCAGGCGAATGCTCTACGAAATGGCTAAGAAAAATGATCAATGGCCAGGAGAAGAATACGAAGGCTCTAGCATCAGAGCCGCGATCAAGGGATGGCGTAACATGGGAGTCTGCTCTGAAAAAAGCTGGCCATACAAAGTGAAGAAACCAGAGTATCTCACCATCACAGCCGCCAAGGAAGCGCGCAGTAACACCATTGGTGCCTACTACCGGCTTGCTCCAAACATCTCCCATTTCCACTCAGCCCTTAATGAGGCTGGCATCCTGCTGGTCTCCGCCAAGGTCCACACTGGCTGGCAAGACGTCACCGGAGAAACCATTGAATATAATTCAGATTCCAAACCACTAGGCGGCCATGCATTTACCATCGTGGGTTATAATGACAAAGGGTTCTGGGTGCAAAACTCTTGGGGAAAACAATGGGGCGCGAATGGCGGTATCGCACTATGGACCTATGAAGACTGGGTCGTCAACATCATGGACGCCTGGGTCGTCACGCTAGCCCTCCCCACACCACAGATATTTGGAAAACAAGTCCTCGCCTACAGAGGCTTCTCAGCCAGTAACCATGAGCAAGCCGCGCGTTCAGGATCGGTTGATAGAGCAGATATCGCAGGGCATTTCGTCCACATTGATGACGGTAAGTTCCACGACAGAGGACGCTACTGGAGTAACCTAGAAGACATCACTCAGACTGCTGAGTTAGTGGGGAAAAGCGATAAATACGACCACATCGTGATCTACGCTCACGGAGGATTGAACTCACCGAAAGCTTCAGCCAAAAGAATCAAAGCCATGAAAGATGGCTTTAAAAGGAACCGCGTGTATCCATTTCATCTCATGTATGACACCGGTCTAGCAGAAGAGCTCAAAGATCTCATCTTCAGGCGCGGTAAAGACTCCCGAGCGCGAGTTGGTGGATTCACAGACTGGACCGACAAGTTCCTTGAACGAATCTTGCGCGGCGTCGGAACCCTAGTTTGGGATGAAATGAAGAACGATGCTGAATTAGCCTTTAGATCTGATGGCGCCGGATTAACGACGCTCAAAGTATTTATCAACTGTTTGCGCCAAGCCGCAGCCAATGGAAAACCAAAGAAAATCCACATCATGGGACATAGCACCGGAGGCATCATCATCGCTCATTTACTAAGAGCCCTACAGAACACCACTGTCGAGGTCCACACCTGCTCGCTATTAGCTCCCGCGACAACCATCGACCTCTTTAAAAGCCACTACCTTCCCGTTATCAACGGCGGCAAAAAACTAAGTCTCAAGCAGATGGATATCTACAACCTATCCAACCATCTAGAGCGCGATGACAGCGTAGGCCCCTATAGAAAATCCCTCCTCTACCTTGTGAGCAATGCTTTTGAGCGAGCCGGCAAAGGAACTCACATTCTAGGCATGCAAAAGTTCCTCAAGAATTTTGATGATGATGTCACCGCCATGCCATCCATCCATTACTCAAACGGACACTCCAGCCGCAACACCCAAAGCAGCTCCCACGGAGGCTTCGACAACGACGTATCAACCATGAACCACGCCCTAAAACAAATCCTAGGAGCGAAGCCAGTTTCTCCATTTGAGGCAAGGGAGTTAGAATATTAGCTAAACCATATTACACCCTCCCCAATAGCCCTAAACAAACGGCTCTCCGTCAGTTTTGCATGACGATAAATTAACGATCCAGAATACCTATGAGAGTGAAACCTATATTCCATAAGCCACAGCAATCTATTAGCTATCAAAGTTTATTAGGCCCAAATTTCTTTAAAATCGAATTGCATCGTGGGAGACATAACTGACTTAATTACAACAAAAAGTTGGCTTAGCAGTCTAATAAACATCATGCGTATCTG
>JBLHQF010000104.1:0-9561 GCA_047624885.1 Cryomorphaceae bacterium
TGGCGACCCTCGAATAGCAGAGATTGACAGCCTTCTAGATAAGGGGGATTTCTTAAGATTTCATACTTGGCATGAGGTGAGCCGGACATTTAGGCCGTTTAATGGAGTGACAATAACGCCGAGAGCAGGACTGGGATACACGCAATATTGGCAAGAGGGTGATGATGATGATGGGGCGAGCAGGAGGCTGGCTTATGTGGGGGTGGATAGTTCGTTGAAATTTGTGAAGCAGTACCCTGGAGTGAAGAATAAGAAGTGGGGGCTGGATGGGCTCATGCATGTGAGCCAGCCGTATGCTAACCTCTCATTCTTATCGACAAATAAGCTGGATAGTTCATTCACAAAAATTGACAGACTGACTCCTACGACTCGACTACGGACGATAGATGTGGGTTCATTCTCAGCGATAGATGAGATGAATAGCTGGTCAATAGCGCGGCTGGGAATCTCTAATGAGCTACTGACTCGGCGCGATGGAGGGTCACATGCATGGCTGAAGATGAATACTTATTTGGATTATTTTATGCAAGATCCGGAGCGGAGCAGGACGTTTTCTAACTTATACAATGATATTTATTGGCACCCGCTGCCATGGATGGCTGCGAGTGTGGAGATGCAGTTCCCTCTTCTGGATGATGGCTCGGGATTCACGGAGCTATCTCCGGGGATGAAATTCATGCCTAATGAGAACTGGGAGGTTTCATTTAATTATCGAGTGCTCAATGGGCACCCTACGCTGGAGGATAGTAACAGGATCGATCTACGAGCCTACACGAGGCTGAACGAGTCTTGGGGATTTGAAATCTACCAACAATGGGAGCTGGATGATAATACACTTGAGATGCAGCAGTATCGGGTTCATCGAGACTTCGACAGCTGGATAGCATCGATAGGTGTGCTGAAGCGTGACAACCGTACCCGTGATGAGTTTAGTGTATTGCTGAGTTTCACCTTGAAGGATTTCCCTTCGATTAAACTTCCGTTGACAATAGACCAGAAAGAAAATTAACTAGATAAACTGATGACAAAAATAGATGTATTAGAGAGACTGAAATGGCGCTACGCGACAAAGGTATTTGATTCTGAAAAGAAAATTGCAGCGGAGCTTTGGGGGTTGGTGGAAGAGTCGCTGGTACTGACACCATCTTCGTTTGGTTTGCAGCCTTGGAAATTCCTAGTGATCACGGACCAGGCTGTGAAAGAAAAGTTACTAGAGCATTCTTGGAATCAAGCTCAGGTGACTGACTGCTCGCATCTAGTGGTGCTCACTGCTCTAAAGAATTTAGATGCGGAAGATGTGGAGAGATTTATCACAGACATCCATTCTAAGCGAGGTGGCGAGGTGACCGCGCTAGGTCCTTACAAGGGCATGATGACTGGATTTCTATCTGGAATGAGTCAGCAGCAAAAACAGGCGTGGGCGAGCAACCAAGTATACATCGCTCTGGGACAGTTAATGACTACCGCCGCGATGTTGGAGATAGATGCGTGTCCTATGGAGGGACTGATTCCAGCAAAGTATGATGAGATTTTAGGTCTTGAGGATGGGAGATATACCACTGTGCTAGCGTGCCCTATGGGGTACCGAAGCAGTGATGATAAATATGAAGCATTAGCCAAAGTCAGATATGGAAAAGATGATATTATCGAGCACATTTAGACTGCTTATAGCAGTAGTGATTTTAGGGATCTGCTCATGTGCTGCACCTTCTGGATACAAGGGATACATGACTCGTCCCTATACGATCAAAGGGATCCATTACCAACCTATGGGTGTGGATGAAGCACTGCGCTATAAAGAAGAGGGGATAGCGTCTTGGTTTAATGAGTCCACTTATTTTGGGCTGAAGCGCGGCAACACATCACTCGGCGAAAAGGTGATGCCGTGGCACGTGATAGCCGCTCATAAAACCTTACCTCTGCCTTGTAGGGTAAAAGTGACGAATCTTAAAAATGGCAAAACTCTCAAGCTCAGAGTGAACGATAGGGGGCCGTTTATCCCTGGAAGAATCATCGATCTGAGCCCTCGTGGTGCTTCAAAGTTAGGGTTCAAGGAAGATGGTCTAACTAGATGCCGGGTGGAGGTAATCAGTGTGGGAGATGATGGGTACAAAAGATCTGTTAAGCGGAAGAGGTTCTTAGGTATCTTCTAGTTTAGTTAGGAATATTCCAGCCTTTGCCGAAGCTGAAGCTGAAGCTAAATTGGAGCCAAAGACTGTGGCTATGGCTGCCTGAATGACCGCTTCCCGCCTCATCGTAGTTGTATTGGAGGCGGAGTTTGGAGTCATCGTCCTCGAGCATACCGAATGATCTCGTGAGCGCGCTACTTAGCCTGAGACGTTCATCTTCCTGGTAAGTTGCAGAGTTAATCCCGTCTACCCATTCTGCTCTGCCAGATAAGTTCCAGTTTTCAGCGAAATGATAGATACTAGATGCGGAGACAGCGAGCTGGTTATCGTCCCCTCTATCAGATCCATCCTGCCATTGCACATTTCGGCGCATGATCTGAAATGATGTATCGACACTCGTATTCCAGATTTCACTCCCAGAATCACTCCAGCTATAGGTGTAATCAAAGCCGATCACTTGGCTTTTTCTGCCAAATCCATTTGTGCCCTGAGCTGCTGATAAGCCGAAAAAATGTTGGTTAAAGTCGCTCACGTAATGATGCACTGTGGATCTAACAGAAGTAACGCCACTTGTGAACTCCGCCTCATCACCAGGTTCAATAACATCACCGTGTGCGAAGGTCAGTCCTATGACTCCGTAGTTCTCGTAAATGTAATACCAGCTCAGCTCAGCACCGTCTGTTAGTACTCCTTCTTCTCCTAGAAATAGCGAGTTAACGAGGTCTGAGTTAGTGAAATCCCAGTCATGCACATGAAGGTTCCCTTGTAGCCCTAAATCATGAATAAATCTGCCCCCCTTTGCCTCAAAACCGTATGGAAGGCGGTGAAGTTTGATATAAGCTTCTTCGAGTTCTCCAGCAAAATCCCCTCTATCCTCCGAGAGGTTATAGGTTGAATGCAGTTGTGAATAGGTGGATAGATTTGAAAATAAACTAAATTCTAATGCTTGAATATCGATCTCTTCAGCAGGGTCATGGTGGTGTAGCGCATGGTCAAAATTTCTATCCGAACTTGCTCCGATAATACTCGTGGCATGGACGTTTAGCCTCAGTAAATCATTGGCTGAGCCACTGTGAATGCATGATCCTCCTTGTGCGTTGGCATTAGAATGAGTCGCTAGCATACATGCAGCTAAACCTAGAAATTTCATTATCTATCGAGTATCTCGGACTTAGAAATACCACGGAGTTCACAGACCCTAAGAATAGTGTTTTCGATCAAATTATTGGGGCATGATGCTCCCGCGGTGATACCTACGACGACGTGCTTATCATGATCTAATAAATTTTTATATTCCGTGGTGATCTCTGATTTCTGCTTTAAATCAAAGTGAACGATCTGCTCAAGAGACTCGATACAGTCAGCGTCTCTGATGAAAAATGTAGGCAGTTCTTCCTGACCGATTTCGACCAGATGCGCGGTGTTAGAGCTGTTGTAACCTCCAACCACAAGCAACATGTCCATGGGCTCCTTGAGCATTTCGAACAAGGCATCTTGTCGCTCTTGAGTAGCTCCGCAGATAGTGTCAAAAACCTGACAATTTCCTGCTGCGCCATCGCGCTCATTGACGGCAGCCATGATACGTCGTTGGATCTCTTCAGTCTCGCTTTTCAGCATCGTAGTCTGGTTCGCGACACCCACTTGCTTCAGATGTAGCGCTGGGTCAAACCCTACCGAAACATTACTCGCGCCGAACCTGCTAGCAAAGTCCACGTCAGAAATTTTCCCACTAATGTAGTCACAGACAAATTCCGTATCATCGAGAGTCAGAATGATTAAATAGTGTCCATTCTTCTCCTTGCCTAGAGCGTGTGAAGCAGTTGCGAGTGTCTCTTCATGTCCTGCTTTGCCGTGAATAATAGAGGTGTATCCTTCCTTGGCATAAGTTCTCACGCGTCGCCAGACCTTCATCACATCGCCACAAGTAGTATCGACAATCGATGCGCCGCGTTCCTCAATCTTTTCTATGAACGAAATAGGCGCTCCAAATGCAGGTACGATAACCACATCGTTTTCAGTAAGGGCATCATATTGCTCATTCATCTGTTCCCAAGGGAGTGACACAATGTCCATGTCTTTGAGCTGTCGGTTAACCTCCGGGTTGTGGATGATTTCTCCGATGAGGTAGATGGGGTTGGTTTCGAACACCTTGCGTGATGCATAGGCGAGATCGATCGCTCTCTCTACCCCGTAGCAGAAGCCAAATTGCTGCGCTAATTTGATTGTGGTCTTACTGAGCGTCATCTCCCCACCATTCTCTCTAAGCTTCTCAACGACTGAAGATTTATAGTGATTACTCACCTCTGTTTCTACCTTCGCCATCACATCTGGCTTCCTTACGTTGATACGCTTACGTTTCTTAGCCTCGGATTTTGCTGCTGGTTTTTCACTCATAAATTCTGCTTATCTATAGCCCAAAACGCACCATTTGCACGCGTTTTTATTTCTACTGACTATTCTCTTTACTTTAGTGTAGAACAAGGCTTACATTAGAAACTAACTTCACTAAATCGAACATGCCAGAAAGAGACAATAAATCCGCGATAAAGATACTGCTTCAGACACTTGAGCTCCACCCAGAACTATGGGAGACGAGGAAGAAAACGGCAGAAATTCTCTTTGACGAGGGGCAGTATGTCGCAGCTGCAGACATGCTGTGGAGTGCTCCAGAAATTCCTTCTACTGACACTGATGTTGCTTTTGTTATTAAAATAATCTCACGAGCACAGCCAAATAGAGCGATCCGTATGATCTATGAAATAGTCAGAAGAAATGATGGCAAACCAATCAAAAACATGGCGGTAGCTAGCGCTCTCAATGACATTGGCATGTATATGCAGGCGGCTAGGTTTTATGGCGCAGCACTGGCTAGTGACCCCTCCTTAATTGATCTAGCGTTCGAGCGGCAGGTTCTTTGGCTGGATGACTCACACAGGCTGATTGACGAGTGGCAAAAAAGCGATCAAGACTCCAAGCCACCACTTGATGTTCCGAGTCAGGAGATTACCGGAGGGACGATCTCGCCCTCCGAGATTCCAGAAGAGATAGCAGGGCTAGTTTTACCGGCTCCAACTGCTCCAGCTGCTCCAACTGCTCCAGCTGCTCCAGCTGCTCCAGCTGCTCCAGCTGCGAATCCATTAATGACCTCTGCTCCAGTCCAAAGGCGCACAGTCACTCCTACCGCGATGTTACCAATAGCAACTGAGGTAGGATCTGTGGCTACGGCCACGGCAGCACCTGTTAGGCACGCAGCGCATGTGCCAGTTCCGGCGCATGCAGTCCCCACTCAACCACTCCAGGCCGCCGCTGTGAGAGCTGCTCCAGCCCAGGTCGCGGCAGAAAATTCACCCTACACAGCGATAGGCTCCACAACTGGTAAGCTTTTAACGCCAGCGGCTTCACTATTAACACCCGCGACTGCAAATAGACCTCAGATGAAGTTTAAGTAAGACCAGGCTCCAGAGAGGTCTTGTATCCCCCTGTTCCTGATTTATTCTGCGTGTTATTAAATATCAATAAAATATGCGCATACCTACCTTCTCATTTCTTGTCACTTGCCTAGCCTCACTTTTACTGCTTTCTAATTGTGGCTCACAATATGGCAAAGTCAGCTATAAGGAATCTCCAACTATCGTCAATGTCTCCTCCTATGATCCAAAGGAGACTCAGCGCGGCGGATCTAGTTATTCACCGCTCGACCAGTCCAGCCTAATTAGAAATGGCGCGCTAGGACAGATTGCACGTTGCTCAAAGGGATACTTTTATGACCCCAAATGCAGTGATTTCCTGGTTGGTGCGGAGAGGCAGGGGATGCTGCTCGGTGCTTATCATTACCTCACCCCATCCCCCCACTCCAGTGCCGCGGCACAGGCAGATCGCTTCGTGGCAAAGCTCAGGTCTATCAAGCGTTCTCGTGGGCTCCGCACCAGCAGTATTATGCTAGTAGGAGACATCGATAGTAAATGCACAGTCCCGCAGATGATCACCTTCATCAAGCGCATTAAATCTCTAACAGGAACCTACCCGATGATTTATATCGAAAACGGAGAGCTCATCAGATCAAGACTTAGAAGCGCCTCCTACGGTCAGAAACAAATTCTCAAGAGATGTCCATATTGGTTAGCTCTTTACAGCCATAATTATAAAAATATTAGTACCCCACAGCAACTCATCAAAGCCACCAATGTCTGGAAAAAATGGTCGCTCTGGCAATACGGTGGCGTGGAATGGGAGCGTGGGAGATCTAGACCGAAGCACTACAGTAATGGTAGCTGGGAGACACCGAGATATCTAGGGGATATGTCCAAGCCTATGGAGCGCAACGGATTTAACGGCTCTAAAAAAGAACTTTACAGTTTCTGGAAGACACGCAGTTGGCATTGGTAGAGGGTCAGCCCTATAGAAGTAGAAAAGCTAGCGATTAGAAATTTCAAATAATTTCTTCTTCACACATGCCACATCCTCATCCGGTGTGGAGGTCCCCGCGGTCAGCCCTACCTTATCGACCCCTTTAAACCATTCAGCAAGGACCTCATTAGGGGTCTGAACATGATAAGCTACGCAGCCTAGCTTTCTACATTTCTCCGCGAGCTGAGCAGTATTGTTAGAGTTCATTCCACCTACCACAACCACTACTTTCACCTTAGCACAAAGCTCTAACAATGCCACCTGTCGCTCCTTCGTGGGGCGGCACACTGTGTCTATAAATTTAACTTCAGCACCAGAGAACCTCAGCCTCAGTGCTGCTAGCACCGTATCCACATCGTCGATCTGCTGAGTCGTCTGAGAAATTACTCCTATCTTGTTACTCACTATGTTTAGCCCGCGTACATCCTCCACATTGAGCACCACTTGAGCATCTGGGAAATCTCCCGCCAGTCCGCGGACCTCCACATGGCCCGGCTTGCCTATCACTATTGGAGTATAGCCAGCGGCTACCAGATTTCTTAGGGCGGCGTGAGCTTTGTGCACCAGCGGACAAGTCGTATCAGTCACTCGGTGACCTAGATCAGCCCAGCGTTTCCGCTCTTTATCAGATGCTCCGTGGGCGGTGATTATCACATGTTTCGTATCCGCACCACTACCCTCCAGCTTGCTGTGTTGCGCCCCTTCGCGTTCTAGATTTTGTTTTACCGTGGCATTGTGCGCCAGCTCACCGAGAACCGTTACTGGGGATCTGGCGGCTAGCTTCTGTGCAGTCGCTATCGCAGCTTTCACCCCAAAACACATCCCGTAATGAGATGCTACCACTACGTCAAATTTCATTTCATTACATACTTTCATCACCCGTAGGATGCACCTACTTTGTGAAGCCTTGATGAAACTTGTATGAAATTATGATGAAAAAAACTTAGCTCTAGTAGGGTTAAAGTTCTCTGTTTTTTACCTTCTCATATTGCTCTGTTAGAGAAACTTTAGGGTCAGAGAACTCGATGGGGTCACTCACATTAGCGCCGTAATATGCACCTAGCCGTACCGCTACTTCACCATCAGGAATTACGAATTTACGCCATTTTCTAGACCATAAATAATACCAGCCACCTGCAGCCAGGACCCAAAATGCAAGAACTATGGTCATCGTATGATCTGTTAAGATCAACAACCAATGATCCCAATCATGCCCCTTTTTTTTCTCGTTGTCTTCCTGGTCGTTATTTTTCTCCGCCATCACCGGGGGAATCAGCCTCTGCTCTAGCCAGTAAGATCGTTTAGATACATCTATCACGAAGCTCTCAATCTCGAGGAAATGCTCAAGCTGGACACTTGCATCTCTAGCGCTCTTGAGGAAGAGCTCATCTACCTCCCAGTCCTCGATAAATCCCAGCTCATCTATCAAAACGTAACCCTTCACTCCGCGTGCATAGCCATAAAAATAAAAGACCACCAGAGCATTTTTATCCTTAAATGCCTCGACTAGCCTCAACTTCAATTCATCCTCTATAAGCGCTAGTTTCTGCCCATGGGCCAACACATTCACATACAGAGGTATCGCAGATTTCATATCATGCGCAGCGATCAGTTCTTCTATTCTTTCCCGCTGCTCATCATCCAGAATACGCTGCGGGTCATTCAATCCCTTGGCAGCGAGGGGGGTAAAAAACGCCTCTAACATCTCCCCGTCCAGTAGCTTGTAATTTTGTGCCACATTCTCAAACACATGCGCGCCACCCCAGCACCAGTCTGGAAGATCCATCTCAGCAAGAATCTCTTCTGTCATCGCTAGTCCCTTCGCGCCATAGACCACATTAGATCTATGGATCTGAGCAGATACTAGTCCAGTAAGACAGAGCCATAAGGATGTGAAAATGATGAACTTCTTCATCTCTTCACTCCCTTCCTGGACCGGCTCACCGCCTTCTTCAGTAGACCTTTGAGCTCGATCAATATCTGCTCACAACCAAGAACCATCTCACCCTCTAATAGATTCGCGTGACCCGTGCTCAGGACCTTTAAATTCTCCTTGTTCCGCACATAACCATCAAAATAATACCCATAACTCAACGCCACGCGCTTACCCTCCGCATCCACCACTAGGAGCACCCGTCCACGGCCATCCTCTAGCTCAGACTGCTCCACACTCCCTCTGAAAAATAGCCCGCTATTCAGTAGCCAGAATCCATATCCCTCTATCGTCTGTCCGTCTCTTAGAGCCACAAATGACACCGCCACACTCACTCCCACAAATTGCTTCTCGCACGCCACCACAGCCGCCCGTATCCGCTTACGCATCTCTAAACTAAGCACTCCCGCTAAATCGTGGACGCCATCATTTACCTCTAGTCTTATACCCTCATAGCTCGGACTCAGTCGCTCCAGAGTCATCCCGCAGTGAGGGCATTCCTCAGCGTGATCATGGATTCTTTCTAGGCATTCAGGGCACTTCATTTCCATAGCAAGAAACCATAAATCCAATCAATGCACAACATAGAACACACTAGACACAGACTAAAAACGAGCTCATAGTAACAACATGTCACAACACTCGTCTGACAACACTCCAAACTACGCCATCGCGCGCATTGATCTCCCAGATCAGCGCACCCATGGCTGGCAGGTCAGGCTCCAGCGTCGAGGCATCAAATACGCTAAATTTTTCTCTGATAGCTCTTACGGCGACCCACGTATAGCCCTCGCAAATGCCCGCGTTTTTAGAGACCAGTTAATCAGCGAGCTAGAAACACAAGCCAAAAACCAAGCCCGCATCTGCACTCGATCCGCTCGCAACAGTTCAGGTGTAGTCGGTGTTTCCAAGATCTCCATCTCCGCCGCCAACGGCTCCACCTACCACTTTTGGCAGGCCACCTGGTCGCCTCAGCCTGGCAAACGTTGCTGTGTGAAATTTTCCATCAAACGCTACGGCGAGAGCGAAGCCTTCGAGCTCGCTGTCCAGGCCAGAACAGAAGCCACCAATTAATAAAAAGCCTTGAATAAC
>JBLHQF010000105.1:0-9516 GCA_047624885.1 Cryomorphaceae bacterium
ATATATTGAATGAAATTAGTTTAAAATTAAATTTAGTAAATACACAGCGCTTTGATATGGGGTATTACCCTACCAGAGTGATTGTTATTCTATCCACACCGCGCTCTTAAAATATTGGGGTGAACACCCCATTGTTACCTCGGAGGAGGAACCTTATAACTGTGATTATGACAACCAAACTTCTCCGCACCCGAAACAGTCTAACAGAAACGAAACGCATCGAAATGGTAGCCGTCCTACAGGTAAGGTTAGCTGATTCTATCGACCTCATGATGCAGGCAAAGCAGGCTCACTGGAATGTCAAAGGGTTACACTTTTTCCCACTGCATGAACTCTTCGATAAGGTTCACACCGATACAGCTACTTATGTCGATACCATTGCCGAGCGCATCGTTCAGTTAGGTGGTATCGCAAAAGGCACGATCCGCGCAGCGGCAAAGGCATCGGGATTACCCGAGTATAAGTTGGACACTCTCAGCGGTCCTAAGCACGTGGCGGAGCTTGCCCATAGCATAGCCTTCTATGGTGAAATGATCCGTGAAGCGATAGAGCTTTCCACTGAACACGGCGATGCCACTACGGCAGATATTTTCACACAGATTTCTCGCGGAGTAGATATGAACCTCTGGTTTGTTGAAGCACACGAACAGGCAGGGCATTAAATCTAACAGAAAAAACTATGAACAAGAACTCACTTAACAAAGGCATCATTGAAGAAAACTCGGTCGGCATCGGAGAGATCAGTAGCGAAATGATTGCGGCACGAGGGAAGGAACTTGCCTTGATCTCCGGTCGACCGATGAACAAGGAAGACTGCGAGCAAGCACTCCGAGAACTCACAGGAGGATCAGAGATGGGTGAACAGCAGGCATTTCTCGAGTCCGTGACTGAAGATAAGCGCTGGGATCCCTTACCAGGTTCAACAGGACATCAGATAGAAGATCTTGTCAGCGAAGAAGAGGATGAAGACGGGCAAGACGAAAATGCGCAACTTTTTGAGGAAGGCGTCAGAGAAGCTGAGCATGATCAAATGCTTCAGGCGGCAAAGGCTGCTAATAAGAATGATGGGCAAGACCAGTGAATCACAGCAGACCAATTTTCTTCTGCTGTGTGAAAGAGACGTAACCAAAAAACTAAAAAAAATATAATTATGCTATTTAAAACCAAAAAACTTGAACTCTACAAACTGAAAAGCTTGGATGGTGAAATCGGAAAAGTCGCCGACTTCTTTTTCGATGACCAACACTGGACTATCCGCTACCTTGTAGCCAATACGGGTGCATGGCTCACCAAAAGGAAAGTCCTTATCTCACCCTATGCCCTAGGCGAAGCGTTCAAAGAGGAACACCTCATTTCCGTGGATTTAACAAAAGAACAGATCGAAGATAGCCCTTTTCTTGACTCTGATAAGCCGGTGTCCCGCCAATTCGAGGCGGACTATTCGCATTACTATGGATCGCCATACTATTGGGGAGGATCGGGGGTCTGGGGGATGTATTCGACAATGTTTGGCGGGAAGGTTCTCTCTGACTTCGAGCAGAAGAAAGATGAAAAGACTGGTGATCTTCATTTGCGCAGTGTCAATGAAGTCTCGACTTACCACATTCATGCCATCGATGGGGAAATAGGTCATGTGGAGGATTTCATCATCGATGATGAGTCGTGGACAATCCGTTATATGGTCGTCAACACACGGAACTGGTGGCCGGGAAAGAAAGTGCTGATTTCGCCAGCATGGATTGAGCGTGTGAGTTGGGATGAATCAGAGGTTTATCTCAATCTCACCCGCGAGGCCATCGCTGTAGCACCAGAATACACGGATGAAGCGCAGATGAATCGAGACTATGAGGTCAGCTTATACAAACACTACGAGTTTAAAGAATATTGGCTGAACGAGATGTTGGGCGAGTAAGCTTCTGGTCTTTTAATAAAAAAAAATAATTATGCTATTTAAAACTAAAAAACTTGAGCACTACAAACTGAAAAGCCTAGATGGCGAAATAGGAAAAACTGCCGACTTCTATTTCGATGATGAGCGCTGGACTATTCGCTACCTTGTTGCCTCTACTGGCGGATGGCTCGCCAGTAGAGAAGTCCTTATCTCACCTTATGCCTTAGGCGGAGTAGCCAAGGAAGAGCATCTCATTTCTGTGAATCTAACAAAAAAGCAGATCGAGAAAAGCCCCTCGATTGATAGTGAAAAGCCAGTTTCCCGCCAGTTTGAAATTGATCTTGCGCGCTACTATGGATTACCACACTACTGGGTAGGAGGTAAGCGTTGGGGAATGTCTTCAGCTGTGCCTAGCGGGTCAGCTCTCTCGGGCTACGTCCACAAGGAAGGCGAAGTAACAGGTGATCATCATTTACGCAGCATTAATGAAGTCTCGTCTTACCACATTCATGGAACGGATGGAGAAATAGGTCACGTGGAAGATTTTATCATTGATGATGAGACGTGGACAATCCGCTATCTGGTCGTCAACACACGGAACTGGTGGCCAGGCAAAAAAGTGCTGATTTCGCCAACATGGATCGAGCGGTTGAGTTGGAACGATTTAGAAGTATACCTTAATCTTACTCGCGCTGATATCAAGGCTGCACCGGAATACACAGAAGAATCTCTGTTGGAGCGGGACTACGAGGTCAGTCTGCACGAGCATTACGATAGAATGGGCTATTGGCTAGGCGAGCTGTTGGATCAGTAACATGCTGATTATATTATTATACACGATGATTAAAAAATACTATTATGCTATTTAAAACTACAAAACGCGATTGCTCAAAACTGAATAGTCAGGATACTCAGATAGGCAAAACAGCTGACTTTTATTTCGATGACCAGCAATGGACTATACGCTACTTTGTGGCAGGCATGGGTGCTGATCATACTGGTAGAATGATTCTTATCTCACCCTTTGCGTTAGATGAGGAGTTCAAGAACGAGCATCTCATTGCCTCTGATCTAACCCCAAAACATATCAAAGTTAGTCCATCAATTGATAGTGAAAAGTCCGTTACCCACCATTGTGAGGTGGACTATTCGCAGTATTATGGATCTGCACACTATTGGGGAGGAGCGGGATGCTGGGGAAAGTATCCAGCGATGATTGGCGGGACGATTCATACAAACTGTGACGATGAGGTACAGGAGGAAACTGCTGACACCCATCTGCGCAGCATCAATGAAGTAGCCACTTACCGCATTCAAGCTACCGATGGGGAGATAGGCCATGTAGAGGATTTCATCATCGATGATAAGACGTGGACGATCCTGTATATGATCGTTAACATAAGGAAGCGGAGGTCGGGGAAAAAAGTGCTGATCTCGCCATCCAAGATCGAACGTGTCAGCTGGGCTGATTCAGAAGTTTTCCTCAATCTCACCCGCGAGGACATTAGATCAGCGCCAGAATACACGGATAAGGCTTCGCTGAATCGGGATTACGACCTCAGCAGATACTAACATTCATTATAAAAAAATAATCAACAAACCCCAAAAAGACTATGCAACAACATCCACAAATTGACCAATATATCGCTGATATAGAGAAAAACATACTCACGGCAAAGGAACTCCTTGAGCAAGGGCTAGAGGTCTCACTTAAACGGCTGAAGGACCACATCTCGACAGCTAGCGACATCCACCGCAAGCTAGCCACTCGCGAAATCGACGATGCGATTACAAGTGAGAATGAAGCGCTACAGGATATCGAAAAATGTATAGGGGAAATGGATTTTCTCAATGCTCACCATAAAATAAAGGATATGGCATGCTTCGACGAACTATTCGGCCATCTCTCCAACGCACTTAGCAATGCCAGAGCGAGAGCGGGGATAGAATCGAGATCGAGTGAAGGTCATTTGGCAGAGTTTGAGCCAGAACTCCGCCTTGCCTGGGAAAATCTGCACCGCACCCTTGAAATTGTCCGTCTTGAAATTGCCATGGCATCGAATAAATTTTATGAAAACATGCCTGAAGTACGTTCTCAGTTAGCTGAGGTCTTTCGAAAAGCAGCCTTGGCCAAAGAAGACAAGGAACGCAAAGATCTGCTCTATTCCGCCCGCCAATTCTTCGAAGATGAGGCAAACATTATTAAAGACAGCCTCGTGAAATTTCTCAGCGAACACCCGGCGCTGTCGAAATGGATAAAGAATAATAGATAACCATTGAGTTAGTTTTCCTCGTTCTGATGGGAATAACGATGGAGATTCATACCCCAGGGACTGTTTTCGGATGGGGTTTATTAATGGTGTGAATAAAAACAAGACATGAGCAAGGAAAGTATTTTGACTTCAAACCAACAAACACATGCCTGCTATTTAGTAGACAGCCCTCCAAACGAGCGAATTGAGGGGGTTGATTCTCTGGCCGAGTTGGCCTTGGATCTTAGCTGGTCTTGGAATCATGCGACCGACCAAGTATGGCGGCAGCTTGATCCAGATTTGTGGGAACTAACTCGAAATCCTTGGGTGGTCTTGCAGACTGTCTCACGTGACAAACTCAAGCACGTATTGACTGATCTCAAATTCCATAAACATATCGATGACCTGTTACTAGCCAAGCGTGAAGCAGTGGATTCACCCGCGTGGTTTCAGCAAGAGTATCCGGAATCACCCTTAAAATGCGTCGCATATTTTAGTATGGAATTCATGTTGAGTGATGCGCTGCCCATCTATTCAGGCGGGCTTGGTAATGTGGCTGGCGACCAGCTTAAAGCTGCCAGCGATCTAGGCGTGCCAGTCGTCGGTGTAGGACTGCTCTACCAGCAAGGCTATTTTCGTCAGGTCATCGATAAGGACGGAGCTCAACAAGAGCTCTTCCCATTCAACGATCCGGGACAGTTGCCAATCACTCCCTTACGTGATGCAAAGGGTGAATGGTTACGATTAAAGATTTCCTTGCCGGGATACTCGGTCTGGCTTCGGACTTGGCAGGTGCAAGTCGGCCAAGTGAAACTCTATCTGCTGGATAGCAACGATGTGGCGAATTTTCCAGCACATCGTGGCATAACTAGCGAGCTCTATGGCGGAGGTTCAGAACTCCGGATCAAGCAGGAAATACTCCTCGGAATTGGTGGCTGGCGGCTGCTCGACGCACTGGGTATACAGCCGGAAGTATGTCATCTGAATGAAGGGCACGCGGCCTTCGCCATTCTGGAACGCGCTAGGAGTTTCATGGAAGAAACCGGCCAGTCGTTTGAAGTTGCGTTGGCAGTTACAAGAGCGGGAAATATTTTCACTACCCACACGGCTGTTGCTGCGGGCTTTGATTGTTTTTCATCCTCACTGATTAAACAATATCTTGGGAACTACGCTGAGAAAAGGCTAGGCATTTCTTTAGAAGAACTAATGGCATTAGGCCGGAAAAATCCGAACGACTCAGGAGAAAATTTTAACATGGCTTATCTGGCGATGCGCGGTAGTGGATCGGTGAATGGGGTCAGTCGCCTTCACGGAGAGGTTAGCCGCCAACTATTTTCACCGTTATATCCGCGCTGGCCGCTGACCGATATGCCGATCGGGCACGTCACCAATGGTGTCCATATGCCAACATGGGATTCCGCCGAGTCCGATGCGTTGTGGACGGAAGCTTGCGGGAAAGATCGTTGGCACGGAACCACTGAAAAGCTTAAGCATGATATCCGTCAGATTGATGATGCTAGACTGTGGGAGTTGCGTTCGGTAAGTCGGAGAGAAGTTGTCAGCTACGCACGCGAGCATGTTGCACGAGACATGGCCATCTCTGGGGCAGAGCCTGATGAAATAGAACGAACCAAGCGCCGTCTCAATCCCGTAGTGTTAACACTCGGTTTTGCGCGCCGTTTCGCGACCTACAAGAGGCCTGATCTGCTGCTGCATGACCCTGAGCGATTACTGAAAATTCTTACCAATTCACAGCAACCGGTACAACTCATCCTCGCCGGAAAAGCACATCCGGCTGACGAAGCGGGCCAAGCATTGATCAGGGAATGGACGCAATTTCTCCGCCGCGATGATCCGCATCCGCCGGTGATCTTCCTAGCGGACTACGACATGCTGATGGCGGAACGCCTGGTGCAAGGGGTGGATGTCTGGATCAACACGCCGCGGAGGCCTTGGGAAGCGAGTGGCACGAGCGGGATGAAAGTGCTCGTCAATGGAGGGCTCAATCTATCTGAGCTGGACGGCTGGTGGGCGGAAGCTTACGCACCTGATGTAGGCTGGGCAGTGGGTGATGGTCTGGAGCACGGCGAAGATCCAGCGTGGGACGCCGCAGAAGCTGAGGCCCTCTACCAAAGCCTCGAGAACGAGGTGATCCCAGAATTCTATTCGCGCGATTCCAACGGCATCCCAGTCAAGTGGATAGCAAGAGTGCGGGAAAGCATGGCTCGGCTGACTCCACAGTTTTCCGCCAATCGTACCGTGCGTGAATACACCGAGGAACATTATCTAACGGCAGCGACCACCTACTTGAAGCGCGCTGCAAATAAAGGCGCTGCAGGTCAGAAGATAGTCGATTGGCAGCACAGTCTCGAAGAGAAATGGGTATCGCTCCGCATTGGAGAAGTGAAGGTGGAGACCAAGGATGAGCAGCACATCTTCGAAGCTCAGGTTTATCTTGATGGCTTAGATTCGGATGCTGTGCGGATCGAACTCCATGCCGATGGTGAGCCGCCGATTCAACAGGAAATGATACGTGTTCGGGAACTCGTTGGTGCGGTCGGCGGCTACGCGTATCACTCGATAGTGTCTGCTGGTCGGCCGGTAGCTGACTTTACCGTGCGAGTTATCCCGCACCATGAGGGCGTCTCCGTCCCTCTGGAAAACCTCCGGATTCTATGGCAGAAATGACTTCCGCCCCTCAGCGATAATTACATGATTATATCGGGAATAAAAGCCACACTTTCTACCTCTGACTATTGAAATTATGGCCAATTGTAATTCATGCCACACACACAAATTCTCCGCAGAAATCTACAGCAGAACTTCTCAATTCCGATGTTCAAGGTTCAATCCAAACAGTCCTCATCGTTGCAGTTGTGGACTGCTCGGAGGAAATTGCAGCTATCGAATCGGCACTGACAAGCACTGGCGAGGTTAGAGCAGTAGAGGTGAGTATTGTCTATGGAAAAGCGACCGTTTCACATAGCGAAAAAATAGAGCCACAAGGTCTCATCGCCGCAATCAAGAAAGGCGGACTGGCTGCTTGACTAGAAGGAGATACTCACGAGAAATCAGGAAAAAATGGCAATCTAATCAGCGTCATTATCTCAGGACTTTTTACAGGTCTCGGGCTTCTGTTAGAATGGCTTTCCGACCCAGAACCTCCCTTATTTAAAGAAATTATATTCTCCATCACCATCACCATCATCGCAGGAGCATGGTTCATCGTGCCTAAAGCTCTGCGGACAGTGAGGCAAAAACGCTTTGACATGAACATCCTCATGACCGTGGTAGTCATCGGAGCCATTATTATCGGTGAGTGGGCAGAAGCGGGGGCAGTGACATTTCTCTTAGCGCTCTCTGAGCTACTAGAAAGCTTCAGCGTGTCACGAGCCAGACGAGCTATCCAGTCACTGATGGAACTCACACAGCCCACCGCACTAGTGCGTCGTGATGGAGAACCCATCGAAGTCTACCTCAGTGAAATCAACACTGGCGAAACAATCATCATCAAATTAGGTATCCGTGTTCCGCTTGATGACGAAGTCTCCAACGGCTCTTCCTCGATCAATCAAGCACCTATCACGGGAGAATCCCTCCCAGTCGAGAAGTCACAAGGCGATAAAGTCTTCGCTGGTACTATCAATGGCGAAGGCTCACTCGTAGTCACCGTCACAGGAAAAGCTGGCGAAACAACCCTAGCTGGCATGATCCGCCTCACCGAAGAAGCTCAATCAGAAAAAGCTCCTTCTGAGAAATTTGTGGATACTTTCGCCAAATACCACACTCCCAGCGTCATGGTTCTCGCTCTTCTCACCTTCATTATTATGGGGGTAATCACAGGCGATTGGTCAGTCTGGTTCTACAGTTCTCTTGTGCTACTCGTCGTCGCCTGTCCCTGTGCACTCGTTATTTCCACACCGGTATAAGTCGTCTCCGGACTCACAGCCATGGCGAGACGTGGAGTCCTGATCAAAGGCGGTGCCTATCTGGAAACCGTTGGTAAACTGCGCGCGCTCGCTGTCGATAAAACCGGCACGATCACCCGAGGCAAACCTGAAGTAGTCTCAGTCACCAGCCTCGGGGAAACATCAGAAAACGAAATTGTAAGAATAGCCTCAGCCATCGACAGCCACTCGAACCACACCATTGCCATCGCTATCACCGAGTATTGCAAGGCACAAAATATCGATTTTCCATCTGCCTCAGATTACCAATCTCAGACAGGACGCGGAGCTGACGGTTCACTCGACGGGCATCAGTATTTCGTCGGCAACCACCGATACACCCACGAGCTTGGCGTTTGCAGTGACGAGATAGAGGATACCCTGCACGAAATCGAATCCAAGGGACTCTCCGTCGTCATCCTCGGTCACAAGCCTCATGATCATTGCACTGGGGAAGTTCTCGGTGTCATCGCTGTAGGAGGCACCATCCGCGACAATGCCAAGTCAGCCATTCAATCGCTACACGATGCGGGGGTTAAGCAAGTCATCATGCTCAGCGGCGATAATCAGACCACTGCCGATGCCATCGCCAAACAAGCGGGGATCGATCAAGCCAAGGGCGACCTCCTACCAGAACAGAAAATAGAAAGTATCCGCGAACTCCTCAAAAAATACCAACACGTAGGCATGGTCGGTGATGGAGTCAATGATGCTCCAGCCATGGCTGCAGCTAGCCTAGGCATCGCCATGGGAGCCGCTGGAACAGACACCGCCATTGAGACTGCAGACATGGCACTCATGACAGATGATCTTAGCAAGATCAGCGAAGCCATCCACCTAGGACGTAGAACCTTAGCCATCACCAAGTTCAACATCACCTTTGCACTAGGTATCAAAGCCGTCTTCCTCATTTTAGCAATCACTGGTCACGCAAGCCTTTGGATAGCCATCCTAGCCGACACCGGAGCCACCCTCCTAGTGATAGCCAACTCACTCCGCCTGCTGTCATCATCAACCAATGAACCATAAAACACCCTCCGGTTCTTTTGTATTGCAGTGTGCTATTAATGGGGTGAACGCCCCATTGAGTCTTTCCGTTAAGGATCCTAATTTAGCAAATCAAGTGAAATTATTTCAGTTTGGAAAGTCGTATGGTTTGGGACTGAGTTTGTAAAATCATGAATAAAATAGTTAAAATATTAGGGACTGGTTGTGGTAAATGTCAGCAGCTTGTGGGGGTAGTGCAAGAAGTAGTAATTGAACACCGAATCGATGTGACGATAGAGAAAGTGGAGGATATTGCGGAGATTATGGAATTCAATGTAATGACTACCCCTGCTTTGGTCGTAGATGGAGTGGTGGTGAGCAAGGGGAATATTCCGTCAAAGGATGCGGTGTGGGGATTTCTCAAATAATTATGTCTAAT
>JBLHQF010000106.1:0-9409 GCA_047624885.1 Cryomorphaceae bacterium
CCTCCACGCTCGCAGACAAGCTATCGCATTCCTACGCCAGAAAGATGTCGTGAAGACACTCTTCAGTGACGTAGCTACAGCAGCTAAAGACCGTCAAGGTGGCTACTGCCGCATCGTCAAGCTCGGCGCACGTGTATCAGACTCCGCACCAATGGCTCTCATTGAGTGGGTAGACGCATCTGCTTCTGATGAAGTAGTTGATGATGTCACTGAAGTTGAAGCTGAAACTAAGGCTAAGAAGAAGGCTCCAGCTAAAACTGAGCCTGAAACTGAGACTGCAGAAGCTTAGGTCTTCTTAAGTTCACAGTAAAAAATTTAAGCGCACCTTTGATCGTATCTTATATACGTTGAAGGTGCGCTTTTTAGTTTTACCCCTACCATTAAAATCATGAGCTCTGAATCCACACTACCCGCCTCTTTCGCTAAACCTATACTCCCCAGTCTGCTTGGTCTGACCAAGGATGAGATGGTTGATATTTTCAAACAACACGATGAGCCAGCTTACCGAGCGGCTCAAGTACTAGAGTGGATCTACCGGCACCGTGCGAACTCGATAGAAGAAATGACCAACCTCTCAGAACCTCTTCGCGAGAAACTGAACCAGCAATTTAGATTTAAAACACTCACCAACGTTACCGTCCAGGGATCTGAGGACACAACACGTAAATATTTATTCAAGCTCCACGATGGGCGCTATGTAGAAACCGTTCTGATCCCAGCATCCAAGGGACTCTATGGCGATAAAGCTGATCGTCTAACAGCCTGTGTCTCATCACAAGTAGGTTGTGCCTATGGGTGCAAATTCTGCGCATCTGGACTCGCAGGACTCGCTAGAAACCTTACCTCTGATGAAATAGTCGGCCAGCTAATGGCAGTGGAAGAACTCTCTGGAAAGAAGATCAACAACATCGTTTTCATGGGAATGGGAGAGCCTCTAGCAAACATGAAGAACCTAGAGAAATCACTCGATATCATCACCGGTCACTGGGGAATGAATATCGGTGCTCGGCACGTCACCATTTCCACATCTGGCCTCGCCCCTATGATCAAGAAGCTCGCAGATCGCCCCCAGCAGATCCGACTCGCCATCTCTCTCCATGGAGCTACCGATGAAGTGAGGGATAAGATCATGCCTGTGAATTCCAAGTGGAACATCGATGAACTTTTCCAATCCCTCCACTACTACAAAGAAAAGAGCAACAAGCGACTCACCCTGGAGTATATATTAATCAAAGGAGTCAATGACTCAATCGACCAAGCGCGAATCCTCGCCAAGCGCGCAAGATCCGTAAAGGCACTCGTGAATGTTATCCCTTACAACACAGTAGAAGGACTAGACTGGGAGCGCCCAGATGACGAGCACTGCTATCTTTTCCGCAACACCGTGAGAGACGCTGGTGTAGTGACCACAATGCGCATCGAAAAAGGGCACGACATCGATGCAGCTTGCGGGCAACTCAGACTGAAGCAAGAAACTGCCGAAGGCATCATCGAAGCCCCGATAAAAGCGTAAATAAATTTTCAACTGACTATGAAACTGATTACTGCTCTACTCTTCTCCCTTTCCCTCATTACCTCTTTATTAGCTGCTCCTCCCAAGATCACCTCAGACAACTACCTACTAGTCTGGGCAGATGAATTTGATACTGACGGAAAGCCAAATCCTAAAAAATGGACCTACGAAGAAGGATTCAAGCGTAACCACGAGCTCCAGTGGTATCAACCCAAAAACACCACGTGCAAAGACGGGAAACTGATTATCCAGGCCAAACGAGAAGACATTAAAAACCCTACCTACGTCCGCAACCACAAAAGCTGGAAAAAGAAACGCAGCCATATCAAATACTCATCAGCCTGCCTCATCACTAAAGACCTGCATAGTTGGCAATATGGGAGATTTGAAATTAAAGCGCGCATCAAAACCAAGGAAGGTCTCTGGCCAGCCATTTGGTTTCTTGGAGTAGAAGGCAGCTGGCCCTACAACGGCGAAATAGACCTGATGGAATACTACGGCGGTAATATCCTCGCCAATGCCTGCTGGGGATCACAAAAAAAGAACCGTCCGTCCTGGGACTCTTCACATACTTCAGTAAAATCCTTTAATGATCCAAAATGGGATGACAAGTTCCATATCTGGCGCATGGACTGGGACGAGAAATCCATCAAGCTTTACCTAGACGACCAGCTACTCAACACCATAGACCTGACAAAAACGATCAATCCAAAGGGACATGAAATCCGCAACCCTTTCCACCAGAAACACTACCTACTGCTTAACCTCGCGATAGGAGGAAAAGCAGGTGGGGATCCCTCGAAAACAAAATTCCCCACTCAATACGAAATCGACTACGTCCGAGTGTATCAGCAACCCTCAAAATAACCTTTATTAATAAAGGAAATAGCGCCAATACCGGTCTCTTTTGAAAGACTACTTGGTATAATAAAAAACGCCGAAGCAAATATTGCTTCGGCGTTTTGAAAAAATTAATTAAGTAGTCTGTAAAATTACTGCCCTCTTTCTCTGAGAACTCTACTGAGTAGTGATCTATTATTAGAGTCTGAATAAACGATTTCTCCGTCCACTTTTACATCTACTACGATTCCTTCAACTTGATCTGACAGGCGACCGCCTGGAATTGAGGGACCACATCAGCCACCGCCTTTGCCCGCGATCGTCTTATTCACAATATTAATTGTTTTAGTCGTCTCAGTAGTTCTGTATTTAGGATCTAAATCATAAACATCAAATGAGCCCGTTGATGTTAATTTAGTAGTCGTTCTCTTTCCTTTGTTAAGAGTATCCTTTGAGTAATAAATTGTGTAATCGAGCACCATGCCTTTTATAATAGTCTTACTTCTGTTGTAGAAGATAACATCAAATGTGGTGTTCACACCATCGGCTCCTTTGACCTTCTTTTCTTTGACTTTTTCGAAGGTAATATCTAGGGACGAAGCAACGGCGATCTTACTTGCATTCTTAGTAACGTATGATTGGCAAGCTTCTGAAAGAACGCTGAGCTTGAATGTAAGATCCTTACCTTTAGCAGTCCGCACTCTCACTTTTTGGCCCTCTTCATTGTATGCAGTAAGTGTTCCTTTGAATGACTTACTCTTATCAGCACTGTGGAAGGTGCGAGAATCTAAAGCAGCAGAACCTACGCTAGACAGTAAGCCTGTCAGCAGAGCGGTCATGAGTATCTTATTAGATAGTTTAAATATTTTTTTCATAGTTAATAATTTAGTTTTAATATGTTAGCTGTTATAAATTTAGTAGAGGTTTAATTGACTGTAAAGGACAAAAAGTTGTCTATTTTTACAATGTTAGGCTAATATCTAGTACCTCCCCAGTGACTAAATGCTCGGAAAAATGCGCTGCCACGCTAGGTGCGGTGGTTACTCCTTTACTCCCCAGTCCATTGAACAAACTTACCTCCGGGTGATCTGGATGATGCCCGATGTAGGGCTGACTCTTGCGTAAAATAGGTCTCACACCCGCAGAGTGCTCTATCACTTGAAATGGCAGATCGGTGAGATTGAGTATTTTTTCTTCTATTTCTGATCTTCCAGCTTCGCTTGTAACTCCACTCATATCATCCCATTCATAGGTCGCGCCTGCCCGCCATGTCTCATTTCCTAGAGGAATCAACCATCCATTATTATTGATAATTTTCTCCTGTGACGCATTTGGGATACTCACAGTTAAAATTTCGCCTTTAGCACAGCGATGATTGAGAAAAGAGAATAACCCCTCTTCTGTGAACCCTCTCGATCCCTGACAGAGGATGATGCGTTTGGCGGTGATGTCTTTCCAATTGACTTCTCCATCAGAGATAGCGAGGTCACTCTCCTGAAACGAATCGCTACGATATCTATCTCCTAGTGTTTCTCTGATGACCTGGAGGTAAGTTTTCGTATCCAGCCACCCTCCTTGCGTCATGATGAAGCCACCGTATTCTGTATTCCATTTTGATAAATCATCTGGATCGGCATCCCCTACCCAGCCATACAGTTGACCTCGCTTATGGTCAAATTTATCCCGCTGTTTCTCACTATCAAATAGCCTTAGAGTATCCAACGAGTGGAAGAGTGCTTTGCCAGAAGCTTCCTCTAGATTTCGGTAATAGGCGATTGCCTCTGGCAAATATTCACCCTGCCGCCAGCTGAGATTCATCCCCTTTCCTGCCACAGTAGTGACTAATCCCGCCGCTACACGACTAGCTGAATTTTCATCCTCACTATCGATCACCATGATCGTGGCTCCCCTATCGATCAATGCCATAGCCAAGGCGCTACCAGCGAGTCCCTGACCGATGATGAGAAAATCCACTTTCATTTCACTCTCCTACTTAGCCATCTCTGAAAGATTAATCGCATCGATTAACATCCTTAGTCTTCCGAAATCACGACGCTTATGTCGCAACACAATTCTGGTCATATCAGCGAGGTCCTCCTCGTCCGTCTCGTAATCAAGCGCACCAGACTGCTCGACTACTCCATCGTTAGTGATATCTGAGAAATCCTGCTGGAGTTTCTTCACCGCATTTTCAGAAAGCGCGTTTTCTATCCTAATCACAAGCTTGTCTCCGATGTAACGATAAGAATGGAAGTTAGAGTAAAACTGAACAATCTCTTGAATGGCGACCTCGATGTCATCAGTGACCTTGAAGAGCGAAAAGTCTGTCTCTGAAATGAGGTTAAGCCGCATCAAATGCTCCGACATGAATTGTAGCCAGAATTTCCAATACTTACCACCTTTGGCATCTACCAGAACGATAGGGTAAACAGTCGCTTTTCCCGTCTGAATGAGCGTCAATGCCTCGAAGAGTTCATCCATCGTCCCCACTCCTCCAGGGAAAGCCACCGCAGCATCTGCTTCTTTTACAAAGGATAATTTGCGGGTGAAAAAATAGTTAAAATCGATCAGTTTTTCATCATTATTTATAAAGGCATTTGCTGATGTTTCAAAAGGCAAATTGATATTCAAACCAAAGCTATAGTCCCTACCCGCACCTTCATTACCCGCTGCCATGATGCCTGGTCCAGCACCGGTAATCGTCATGTATCCCTCTTCTCTGAGACGTTTGGAAAATTTCACGGCAGTCTGGTATTCCGGCTCTTCAGGCTTAGTCCTCGCGGAGCCGAACACAGCCACCTTTCTTTGCCCACGATACGGCTCAAACACTTCATTAGCATGGCGCATCTCTTTAAGCGCTCGGTTGAGCATTTTAAAATCTCCATCAGTCGATGCACCACGAGATAATCTCACAGCAGTGATCATCATTTCTGCGAGCATACAGTTCCGGCCCCCTGTGCTGAGTTTATCAGCCAGAGCGCGCACCTGGTCATCCACAGCTTTCTCACCTGTGGTGCCTACATAAGAGCACTGAGGTGACAAGGAGAGTCCGCCGGTAAAGTCTTTTTCGTGAGATGCTGGGTGGTGTTTACGTTTCATGACGATTAATCTAAACCATCTTTTTGTATTCTGCTAGAGATTTATTGTCTTTCTCAAATGAGTCGAAAGCATCACTGAATACACGTTTTCATCGGTGAGTTCATAGGTCTTACAAATCATCCTTTTATAGCGGTTCAGTTGCTCGCCATAGCGGTCCACCAGCTCGTCAGGTTCACCTACTATATCGGTTTTAAAATCCATGATCGCAGCATTTAAAGCCTTACCTTCTTCATCAAACTCCACTAATAAGCGATCAATCACACCACTGACCCAGACTCCATCCAGGATAGACTCTATCGGCTGTTCTCGGTAAACCTTTAAGCCCTCGCGCGATTCAAAAAAAGGCTTCACCTTTGGATTATCAATACACTCTAGCACCAATGCGCTAATTTTCTCATCACCGCTCCAGTGCAGTTCACCCTCCCACCACTGGATGCTCTCAAAGCACTGATGCACCAGATCCCCATACTCCAGCCCTCCTCTATCCATCATCATCTGGGAGAAATTTTTGCGTTTACTCCCGCCTGCAAGAACGCTGGCCTGACGTGATTGTGACTCCGTAAGTTTAATCACTTTGGAATCATTCGCCCCATCATTTTCTCTCACAGATTTGTCCGCTAGCCAGTCCCAGCTGCCGTGCTCGAAGAGCAGCCTTCCAGAAAATTCACCCAGGCTTTCATCACGCTCCACAGATCCTGCAACTGATTCACGCATCCAGTCTGCCTCATTCTTCTTGCGAGCTTTCGGCTTATTTTTCTTCGCGTCTAACAAACAATACGTCCCGTGCACCGCACGCGTTAGCATTACATAAAGCACGCAGAACTGCTCATAGCACTGGTCCACAGACCAGCACTCCATTTCCTGCCGCAGCACTGCGTCAGCATTCCTTACATCTTTCACCGGCGCCATTAGCACATGCTTAGCGCCCTGCCCATCATGCACAGACTCTATCACCTTCACCCTGCTCTCGTCATCGAAACCAGAGTTCTCAAGATCAGGTAAAAGCACCGTATCAAACCCGAGCCCCTTTGCCTTATGCACGGTCATGATCTGGACCACGCCCTTACGCGTCACCTCGCGCTGCTTCCATGACTCTACCTCGCTGAGCCATTCTGTTAGATTACCGCCTTTCATTGAGAAATCTGCTGCCGCTTGTCTCAGCTCCGTCATTCTCCCTATACTGTAGTCAGATAACGCCACTGTCTGAGTCAGTGCAGCGCACCATTTATTAAGAACCACATCGACCCCTCTAACGGAAATTTCTCGTGTCCAAAAATACCAGCGACTCAGCATCTGCTTCACATCCTGCTCACCACCAAAAACCTCAGCAAATGGGCTCATCTGCACATGCCACCACGCCAGCGTATCATTAGGATAACAGAGAAACCGGAATGCATCCACTAGCACTGCTGTCACAGGATTTTCCTCTCCCACCAGCAGTTCATCCTCCACAGCGACTGGGGTTTCAGAATGATGCTCGCGTAAATACTCAGCTATTTCCCTACCTCTGGAGTTTTTACGCACTAGAATAGCACAGCTCAACCCACGTCTCACTGGGTCTAAATTTTTCACCAACTCACCAATCCAGCCCATCTTAACCTGATCTGCTGTGAGGTCCTCCTGCTGGTCCATTTCACACACCCAGCTATGGCCAGAAAGATTAGTTAGAGCCGCCACGTGGTCTTGAAACTTCCACTGTTGCACCGCCTCGTGCGGGAAAAGACGCATCCCTTTTGACTGCGGATGGCACACCTTATTCACCAGCTGCAGCACACTCTCAGAAGAGCGCCAAGACTTATCCATTGGGTATTCATTGAGCCGTTCACAGTATCTCTCAGCGAGTTCATCGAAGAGCTTAGGCTCGCCACCACGCCATCCGTAGATCCCCTGCTTAGCATCACCCACCACGAAGAGTGATCTCTCGCCCTCGATATCATTCACCACTTCATCGATCAAATTTCTAATCACATCCCACTGCGGTCTACTGGTATCCTGGAACTCATCCAGCATCCAGTGATCATACTTCCCATCAAATCTAAACTCCACCAGATCCTTGCTCACCTCATCCCACAGCCCCATGCTCTCATGTCCAGATAACAGCAGCGTGGTATCTGAGAATCCCAGCTTCCCCTGCCCGCGCACCCGAGCACTGTAGCGGTCTTCATAAGCCTGGATCACTTCATAGACACCCCGCGTGCGTTCCAGTTTAGCGATGATTTCATCCGCTACCAGCGTGCTCAGCAAATCATAGAGAGCCTCCGCCAGTTCACCATCCACCACCATCTCTTTCTTATAATAAGTATCGGTAAATGATCCCTCTTTCAGATCTTCGAGATGCTCGAGAAGAAGCGGAAATTTCCCTTTCAGATTGATCGGCGTCCCAGCCTTACCCTCCCTGTCTTGCAGCCCTTCAGCCACCGTAAGAAGTGCTTTTTTATAGCGTTTATCAGGAAACTCAATCGGCTCTAATAGAGTTATCACGCGTTGCGACTTAGCCGCATACCCGCCTCTACCATACCACGGCAAGCCATCTGGCCACAGAGCCTTCTCGTTCCCCCAGCTTTCCGCATTTGGATACTTCAGCCAACGTTGCTGATACTGATCCACAAAGCCTCTCAAGCGCTCATTCACCCGGATAGCCTCATCACCACCACTCGTCTGACGGAATGCCTGGACGAATCCCTCCATACTTTTTGCTAAATTCTTATTTCCCGTCGATGCATTAAAGATATCCGCGAAGACTTTCACTTTCTCCGTTTCCAAAGCGCTCCCCTCTAGAAGCTCAAAGCCAGACATCCCCAGTTCGAAAGCAAAATTTCTTAGCAACTTTATAAAGAAACTATCCAGCGTAGAAAGTGCAAGCCTATCGATGCTATCGACTAATTTCTTCAACAGCCCGCGGAAAAAGTCCACATCCATATCAGGAAGCTCAATCGCCCCCTCAACGAGTGCGGGCATCACCTCATCACCTAGAATGGCACGCTTGATATCTGCTCTGAGATCTTCCGCAGCCAGATCGTTCTGCGCGCCCTCAGCCAGTCTGGTGAGAATCCTATCTGAAAACTCGCCAGCAGCTTTTTTAGTAAACGTGAGCGCAATGATCTTCTCAGGCACCACACCGAGCACCAGCAGAGCCAAGTATCTGTTAGCCAACTGCCATGTCTTGCCGCTTCCAGCAGACGCTCTTATCATTACACTTTCTATAGATGCCACGCTCGTGATTGAACTCTGGAGTGGCACATCTGACAATCATAAAAAAAAGTTTGCCAAGTCTCTCATTTTTGATAGAGATAGTGCGTTGAACGACTCAGAGGTTCTCTTTGAAACCTCTAAACTTGATTTTCTCTTAATCAAATAGCCACAATCCACCATCATCATGACGCGTGAGATGTAGCCTATTTATTTTTTAACAGAGCCAAATCAAATATAAACCTACGTTCTCACTCTTATTTATACCCATCCATCTATTTTCATGAGCGATACCACATCAGCAAACTCTGAGCAGCAAGTAAGCAAGCCAACTCAAGATTCCTCTAAACCCTCAACTTCCCCAGTTAAGGCAAAGAAAGCAGCTAAAAAAACCGCCAAAAAAACCGCCAAAAAAGCAGCTAAAAAAACGGCTAAGAAAGCAGCCAAAAAGGTCACCAAGAAAATCACTACGGATACTCCCGCTGCTGAAAAATCGGTGACAATAAATCCTAAAAAATCCCCTGAACCTGCCAAGCAGCCACAGCAAAATCAAGCTCCACAAAATGAGCAGAACAATCAGCAAAATAACGATCAAAACTCAGAACAGAAAAACAACAATCCCCGCCGTGGTAGAGTAGCAGGAAAAGGCAAGGTTCATCAGAACCAGAATAAAAACCAAAACAACAATCAACGCGGTCGTAACAACAACAACAACAACAACAACAACAACAACAACAACAACAACAACAACAACAACAACAACAACAA
>JBLHQF010000107.1:0-9373 GCA_047624885.1 Cryomorphaceae bacterium
CTAGATGGGTCATGCCGCCTGACATGTAGAGGTAGATGACGTGTTTTGCTTTACCACCGCCATTGGCCAGAGCGGTGGGAGCTGCAGCGAAGGCTGGTGAGGTGAATAGCTGCGCCATAGAACCACCGAGGGTAACTCCGAAACAGGTGCGGGCGGTAGTTGTGAGGAAATCTCGGCGGTTGAGTTCTGTTAGTTTGTTGGACATGGGAAATTTAGATTTTAGATTTAAGTGTTAAGATTTAAGTGTTAAGTTTAAAAGTTGGGTGCTTTGAACTTGGTGCTTTGGTGATAAAGTTGGCTTTCAGCCAACGGATACTGTGGAGGATGTTACCCAGGGATGCGTCGCTGTGCTCCTTTCCCTGGGCTGATATAAATTTCACCTTTGGTGAAACGGATGTTGGTAGCTAGTAGCTAGTAACTGTTAACTAAATACTGGTAACTAAATACTGGTAACGGATCTCTCTACTACTGCAAAAAGAGGAAGCGTTTGGAGTTTAGCATGGCTTTGGCGAGGACTTGGGTCTGCTTGGGGTTCTTCATGAGGGCTTGGTATTTCTTTAGTTCAGTGTCTGTGGGATAGCGTGAATAGATGGTGATGAAGAGGATGTTTAGCTTCTCGGTGGGCGAGTTGGCTTTCATTAAGAGATTGGGAAGAGTGCCTTTTCTGTCTGTCACGGAGAGGACTTCTCTGCCATTGAGTAGGGTGAGTGTCTGCGGGATAGAGGCATCTGTTTGGGCTGCATTTGACGTCTGCCTGTCTGACGCGCCGAACATGCTAAGGAAGCGACCTCCTTTAGCTGGTGCTGGTATTTCAGATGCTCTGAGAGATCCTTTACTTTTCGTTCTTAGAGTATTCATGCTAGCCATTTGAACCATCGAGGCCGCCATTGGGATGTCTTTAGAGGCCTTCGAGGCGCTTTGCTTCTGAATGGATTTTATTTCGCTATAGATTTCGCGTAGTTGGCTTTGAAGCTCTTTTGCCTTCTTAGGTAGTCCTTCGCCCTCGGCTTTGTTTACCGCGAGTCTTAGTTTTCTTGCTTCAGATTTGAGTGAGTATTGTTTTTTCTCTGTTTCTTTGCCGATGGCCCCGATTTTGATGATGGTTTCTGGACTGGCTGATAGAATAGAATTGATGGTTGAGGTGTAGGTTTCCCAGCGAGTTGTTAGGGCTAAGTTTCTCTTAGCGTCTAAGTTGCCTTTTTCTAGTGTGAGAAAGGAGTCATGCAGCTCTTCCGCGGAGAGTCTGCGGAGGATGGGACCTTGAAATGCGTAGGTGCTGCCTGGCACCACTTCTGCCGTGGATACGGTGCGCTGGAAGAGCTGGGTGTGGTAGAGGATGCGCAGTGTCTCGCGGATGTTGTAGTTGTTCTTGAGGAGGATTCTCTCTACGAGGGCGAGAGCTGCTGGGTGGGAGACCTTGGTGCGGTCGGTCCAGTTATCGAGTGGCTCGGCGAGTCCATAACCATAGACGTGCTGCCATAGACGGTTAGCGATGGATTTGGTGAACTGTGGGTTATTGGGAGCTGTGACCCATTTGGCGAAATTTTCTAGCCTGTTTGGTCCCTGGTGGAGATTAGGGATTTCTTTGAAAATGGGGTTTGGCTTTACTACTTCGCCAGGTTTGCCGTCATTGTATTGGTAGTCGTCTGGGAGCTTGAGGGTTTTAGTGTTGTTGAGGGTGATTTCATTTTTCGAAAACCTCTGAAAAATAGATTTGAGATCTTGATTAGTCGTTCTAATTATTTTTTTTAACTGATTATTTTTACTCCTATTGTTGTTTTTCTTATTTTTACCTTTCTTGCTATTGTTGGCAATTTCTGGGAGGCCTTTTTCTTTAGAGATATGAATGGCGGTTTCTAATATTTTCTTACGCTGAGATTCGCTTTTGTAGTCGATGTTGGCTCCGAATGCGGCGAGCTGATAGTATTGCTTCTGGGTCCAGTCTTCAAATGGGTGGTCGTGACACTGGGCACAGCCGATCTGGGTGCCGAGGAAGACTTGGACGGAGTTACTGATGTTGTCCAGTAGCATGTTGCGGTCACGCAGATAGTATCCTACGGCAGGGTTCTTACTAGCATGTCCGCTGGCGCTGAGCATTTCATAGACCATTTTGTCGTAGGGCTTGTTCGCCGCTACTGAGTCACGGAGCCAGACGTGCCAGCCTAATCCGTATTGTTCATCGTTGGACTCCAGGCGGAGCAGGTCTGCCCAGTAGTTAAAGGTCTTTGATTCGTATCCAGGTGAGTAAACGAGGGAGTCGATGAGGGCGGCGCGTTTATCTGACTGCTTGCTATTCAGAAATGTGGTGGCTTCTTTATGCGTGGGGATTCTGCCGATGATGCCGATGTAGGTGCGGCGGAGGAAAGTGGCTTCATCGATAATAGGGAAGGGCTTGAGCTCGCTGGCAATGAGGTCTTTTTCCACGGCTTGATCGATCATCGAGCTAGTGCTGCGGATGATTTTAAGTTTTCTGGCGTTTTCTGGCAGCTGAGCATTTAAGACGGGAATGCTGAGAAACAGAAAAACTCCTGAAATGGTGAGGAGTTTGGTGGAGAATTTGAGCATAAGTTGCATGATAGATAGAACTTGCGGGCTTGGGTAAAGTTGCGGTATTTTAGAAAAATAAAATTGGGTGTGTAAAGAAGGGAATGATTATCTAGTTTGGCGGTTGCATTGACGCTGTCGACTCGCTATAGATTTGCACATGGCTATGAAGAAGAGGAAAGGATTCAGTAAGGTGAAGATGTCGATCACCCTGCTTGTCTTAGGGATATTGACAGCGATGGGTGGGTTTGTTTATTTCGGCTGGCAGGGAGCTGACCTATCTGATGTGAGTGGCAGGAAAGGTATCGCTATCGGATACGTGGATATAGAGAGAAAGGTTAGAAATGCGCTGAATGCGAATGTGGAGGTGACTCTCACTGAGGCTGAACTGAACCAATACATCGCTAAGAATTTAAAGATGAAGCAGGGCGGATTCATGAAAGGGTTTGCTAAGGTGAAGGGTGTGTATGTGGATCTGAAGCCAGATTTGATGGAGATTTTCATCAAGCGAGAGATCGCCCAGTATGGTGAGGACGGAACGATCAAGACGGATGTGTTTAAGCCGTTCACACATACAGTATCGATGAAACTAAAGATTTTCACCGAAGTGGATGAGAAGGGCGTGACTACGCGTAAAGTTGAATTTCCCGGTGGGACGATAGGTATGGCGCCTACTCCAGGAAGAATGGTTTTGGTGGTCAAATCGAGCTTTGATCAGATTGCAGAGCATTTTAAGGCGGAGACTGAGCTGGGCTATAAAAAGATGACGAGCATTACGGTGGGCGATGGCTTTATAAAACTAGATCCTAGAGTGAAGACGCGGGCGGTGACTGAGTAATTTTTTAAGATGCGATATCTATTGTTCAGCTTGTTGAGTTTAATTTTCCTTTTTCAAAAGGGAGGGTGTCAACGACCTGCGATAGAGTCAACTAAGGCGGTGCCGGTGGAGGATACTGCTAAAGGAGTAAAGGGTAAGACCTCTTCTGGGGTGAATAAGCAGTTTAGAGTGCGGGGCGATAGCTTGCATCTGAATAAGTCGGTGTCCTCTTTGTGTGATGAATTATCTAGTGGTGTCTATACTTTGCTAGGCGAGAAACGTCCTGAACGTGGGTTTTACCCTATTCATGTGCTGCTTTATAGTAAGGGTAATGCCAAGCGGCAGAACATTTTTAAGACAACGGTGACTCCTATAGAGGGGGCTGGATTTAAGATCAATCTGGTGGTGGATATCCGCGAGCAGATAGACCGATCAGACTTGGAGGCGGGAGTTATGCAGGCGATCGTGACAGAGCGCACGCTACGGACTGATCCGGTGCTGAATGCGGAGAGTGTTGTGGAGGTGCCGCGCTGGGTGAGTGATGGTCTGCTGGGGGCGCTGAAATGGAAGGAAGGTGCGCGGAATCGTGGGATGTTTGAGGTGCTGACGCGCAAGCCAGATTTATTTCCGGTGGGAAAATTATTAACCACCAAGCAGCAAGACATTCAGGCGATGGGAGAAACTGTTCGAGCGCTGTATAAAGCATCTGCTACGGCGATGGTGATGTCGCTAGCTCGTCAGAAAGACGGAAATGTGGGCTTATCTAAGATGCTGTCTGAGGTGGCAGTATTTGAGGGTGAGCCGGAGGAGCTGATGCGAAAGCATTTCCCAGCAATGAATGTGGGCAAACGAGGACTCCAGAAGTTGTGGAACCTCCAGCTGGCGGAAATGTCTGTGCCGAGATTAATCGATACTGAAACTCTGATAAAGACGGAGGATAAACTCAGAGAATTGCTGTTCTTAAGGTTTCTAGGGAAGGATAGAGTAGAGCGCAGAGTAGCGATCAAGGATTTTGATGTGCTGGCAGGGATGGGCCAGAAAGAACGAGTGAGAACCACGATGATGTTGCGTCAGGAACTGGTGCAGCTGAGCTTCAGAGCCTATCCAGACTACCAGCCTATCCTCGCTGAGTATGGATTCATCCTGACTAGTCTGGCGCGAAATGAGATGGGTGAGGTGGCTGTGAGGCTGCAGAAACTCGCTGAGGAACGCCAGATCATGTACTTGAAAGGGCAGCGCGCAAGAGATGTGCTAGACTGGTATCAGCTTTCGCAGGCGCGTGATCTGAAAGGAGACTTCACTGGCTATCAGAGGCTTTTAGAGCGGATGAAGCGCGAGAGTGAAACAGGTGAAGAGAACGGGATTTCAAGCTATGTGAATCAAATGCAGCAACTGATGACGCGAGGAGCTAAGTAGCGGGGGCTATTTTTTGTAGCGCGAGTGCTGACAGGAAAAGGATGAGGCAGATGACGACCCATATCCAGCCAAACTGCGCCACGAAACACGCATCTAACAGGCAGAAGCCTGCGAGACACTTTGAGACGTAATTGCCTTTATTTTTCGATAGGAAAGCGAAGGCGTATGATAGCCAGATTGCATATATTACGAGTGCTGTTATTGTTTCTACTTGGAGAGATTGATTGGTGAATAATACTGTGAGAGGGAGAGCTAGCATGGTGTAGCGTAGGAGGTTTCTCCAGGTAATAGGGCTGTTAGAGGATTCGGTACGGGCCACGCTGGCGAAAGCGATGGTGTAGATGCAGACAGCGGAGGCGTAGATGATGATGGGTTTGGTGAGAAATATTTGTGTTTCAACGTATTCGTTACCGTTGGAATCAAATAGGTAAGTAGTGGTCAACCAAGCCGCGATGCTTGCGCCGAATAGGACGAGAAAGAAACGACAAAGTCCGATCAGGGGAAGCCCGTAGAGAGAGGATTTTTTATGGAGCAAGCTGTAGAGAACGACTGCGAGGAAAAGGTAGGGGACTATTGTTATTTGTTGCCAACCGTAGTCTTTATTACCATTGATGATGCTCATTGCTAAATGGTTTGGAGCCTGAAGGTAGTGGAAAATAAGAGGAAGTATGGAGCCTATGATGAGCATGATAGCTGCTAGACTCATTATTGTGCGCTGGTTGAATATTCCTGAGGGAATGGGACGGGTAGGTCTGTGTTGGAGATCGAATTTGGCATCGATGGCGTCGCCAAGAAAGCAACCGCCCACATAGATGAGTGATGTGCTGATAAGGAGGAGTATGCCGAGCAGGTAGAACGTTCCGATGGGGAATTCTTGGTCTGAGAAATAAAGTTGTTGAGAGAGGGGATTGAGATAGAGCAGGATGAGAGCTGCGGCTAGGCAGTTACACCAGACTGTGGGTAAATTTGAAATGCGTCCTGTGGCGAGGAGGGCTTTGAGTTTGGTTGACATGGTTATGGTGGTGGACGGCAGATTTTTTTACCGCAGATTACGCAGATCTACGCAGATTTTTTATGGGCTTCCTTCGGGAGTTTATAGGTACTGTTTCATTAAGGCCTTTTTAAAATCTGCGGTAATCAGCGAAATCTGCGGTCCGTATTTTAAGTGTGTTGGCTTATAGACCGGAGGTCGATGCCACTGTTTCTAACACCCAGAGGTGCTCGGCGGTGAGCTGGTCTTCGATGGGGGCTTGGAGTTCATCTGGGAGGACGCCCCAAGTGTAGGTTTCCATCTCTAGGTGAGAGCAGGTGTCCGGGTTGTCTGTTAGGTATTGGAGCGTGTCTATGGTGTGCTGGATAGTGGAACTAAAGGGGGCTTGTGGCTCGGCGTGGAGCGGGATGTGGAAGTGGATTCTTGCTGTGGAAGATTTGTGATTTGAGATTTGTGATTTATGATTGAGGGCGTCTTCGATGTCTTTGTGCTTGGAAACCTTACCTGTGGCTTCTTGAATCATGACTTGGTGGAGGTAGGTGGGTTCGTCGAATTTCTCGATGAGATCGATGTTGTTAGATTCTGTTAGGTCGATTTCTAGCGCATTTGATAAGTGGATTTTAGAGATGCGGAGTCCTGCATCTGTTAGAGACTTGAGAGCGGTGGCGGCGTCTTCGTATTGTAGCGCGAAGTGGCAGGTGTCGTAGTTGATGCCGATGCGGTTATAGATGATGTTTAGGGATAATTTTTTAGCAGTTGCCCAGGCAGTGAATCGCTTGAAAAAGGCGAGGGTTTCTTCGGTGTTCTCAAAGTGACCTAGCGGCTCAGGTTCTAGTCCTAAGTGGAGGTCTTTTTCATGCAGACTGGAAAGGGTTTCTAGTAGTCGGGCGGTGGCGTAGAGGTTGGCGAAAATTTTGTTTTCGTCAGCATCGAACTCTTTGAATGATCCTGGGAGTGTGGATACGGATCCGCCAATGGAGTTAGGCGCTAGCTCTGCGATAATGCTGATGAGGTCTGCTGTGTAGGTGAGGCGCTCGTCTGTGGTCCAGTCCGGTTTATAAACGTTTTCTTTAACTCGAGTATTGTGAAATGCTCCGTATGGGAATCCGTTGATGGTGTAAACGTAGAGGCTTTCGGAGTAGAGCCAGTATTTGAAATCTGCTAGGTTTTCACCTTCTAATAGTTCCTGAGCAGCCTGGGCTGATAGGCGTAGCCCTATGGGGTAACTGGCTTCGTGATTTCGAGTTGCAGCGAGGACTTTATCGCGCACTGTTAAAGTGTGTTTTTTGAGTGCGGCAAGTGTTTCTTCCCAGCTCTCAGCAGGGTGAATGTTGGTGCAATAGCAGAGATGTTCTAGCATTTTTTACTGAAGGAAAAAGGTGAAAGGAAAAAGGTTAAAGTCTGAAGGCGGTTACTTTTGCTTATTGTAGCGGTTTTCTAGGAATTTCCACATGAAGAATCCAAATATTACGCCGCAGAGCAAGAAGATGGGGGTGCTGTAGTAGATCATTGGATTCCAAGGAATCCCACCTCTGTAGTGGAGGTAAGTATTGGCAACGGCGGACATGGGGAGTCCCCAGAGGAGGAGTCCGTGGATGAGGATGTATTTCGCCTTACCCTTCTTGCGCAGTAGCTCCCATTGGTCTTCAAATGTTTTCATTGAGAGTGTTTTGCTGTTTGGGGGTGATCATGCTGGTGTGGATTGCGGCTGGAAGCCACAAAAACGGACTGCGGCGAGACGCCTCAGTTACGGAGTTTCCGGAAGTTTGAAGTTTTTGCACTGTGAGAGGAATCTGGCAGGGTTCTCGAAGATGACTTTCTGGACTGTCTTTATGCAATGCTGACGCTTACGCATTTCGAGGGCGCATTTTACGACGGCTAGTGGGTCTGAGATTCCCCAGTCGCATGCGGAATTCATCCAGATGTTTTCCATGCCGAAGGTCTCTAACATATCGATGGCTCTGGCGGCGGTGCATTTCGACTCAGGGTAGAGCGTCATGCCTGCCCAGAATCCGGCATCGAGAACCATGCCTGCGGTGTGTTCTTCAACGTGGTCGATGACGACACTACCTGGATCGACGTTGGCATTTTTGAGCGCATCGATGATGAGCTTGGTTCCTTTGGACTTGTCCTCTAAGTGAGGAGTGTGGATGAGTATGGGGAGGTCGTATTTCTTCGCCATGTCCACGTGTTCTTCAAAGATGGTGAGTTCGCTCATGGTGTTCTTGTTGAGTCCTATTTCTCCGATGCCTAGGACGTTTGGCTTGTCAATGAAATCTGGGATGATCTGCAGGACTTCGCGGGCGAACCCTGCGTCTTCAGATTCCTTGGGGTTGATACATAGCCAGCAGTAGTGAGGGATGCCGAATTTGGCAGCTCGCGCTGGCTCATACTCGGTGAGTTGGCGGTAGTAGTCGTAAAATCCCTGAGCTGAGGCGCGGTCATATCCCGCCCAGAATGCGGGCTCACAGAGCGCGGCGCAGCCTGCCATAGCGAGTTGTTGGTAGTCAGCGGTGGTCCGGCTGACCATGTGTGCGTGAGGTTCGATGTAGTGCATGGCGGTTAATCGTAAATTGTTATTTGTTAATGGGGTGTTGGATGTGGCTCTGTAGAGCAAGGTTATTCGGTCTGCGGAGCCCCGTAGGCTACCTGGATGGTGGCTTTTTCGATGGGATCGGTGCTGTGATCTGAAAGGGTATTGAGGACGGCGGCAGTACGGTTCTCTTTTGTTTCAAGCATTGTTTGCAGTGCATTTAGGAAGCCTTCTTGGCGGAAGTCTGTCTCGCCCTCATGGCGATCTAGCCGATCCAGATAGGAAGCGATGTCGAGGAGTTTGGCGCGAGAGTCCATGAAGTAGAGATCGAGGATGTCAGTTTTCGTTGGCATGGTTTAATGTAAGCCCACTTGTTGTGTTTGGGTAGTGTTTTTTTGCTTTTGTTATTGGGTTTGATTTTAGTCTGGCTCGATCGCTTGGATGAATTCTAATGCTTTATTGAGGCTAGATTGCTTGAGGAAATGATTGAGCTGCTGGGGTATTCCCTTGGTTTCATCTGCCCATTGGGTGATGTCCTCGCTGACGCTCTGGAGCTGACGCAGCTGTTCTTCTGAATCTGAGTCACGGAGCTGGGTATTGGAAATGACACTGAGTCTGAGTTCTAGGAGGGATTTGAGCGTTTGGTAATTAGGTGAGTTAGTCATGGATGTATTTTGAAACAAGAATGAGATTAGGCAAGATTAGATATGGACTTGATCGAATTGGCTACTTAGTGTTTCGGCTATGAAGGAAATACATGATTACTTTGGGATGATTGATTGGATTGTGGTTTTCGGCTACATGGCTCTGACTACATTGATTGGTCATGCGATGCGTGGTGAACAGGCTACAATTAAGGATTTTTTCTTAGGTGGTAAATCTCTCCCTTGGCCAGCAGTGAGTGGGTCTATTATTGCTACTGAGATTAGTGCTCTGACTTTCATCGGTGTTCCGGGAATGGTGTTTGCGCTGAATGGTGATTTTACCTATCTTGTGTGGGGGATTGGTTCTATATTGGCTAGATTTATTGTCGGTTTCTATCTGGTACCTTTGTACTATAAGAAAGAGATTT
>JBLHQF010000108.1:0-9315 GCA_047624885.1 Cryomorphaceae bacterium
CCGTAGCCGAGTGCGTCCGTTTCGCCGTGGGTAATGCCGCCTTTAATGCCTCCGCCTGCGAGGAAAATAGAGAAGGCCTTGATATGGTGATCTCTGCCAGCTTTCTCTCCTGTACCCTGTGCCATAGGAGTTCTACCGAATTCTCCGCCCCAGATTACGAGGGTCTCATCGAGCATTCCACGTTGTTTGAGATCTGTGAGGAGTGCGGCGGTGCCTTGGTCGACGTGTTTGGCAGTGGCGGCGGTGCCTGCTTTGACTCTGCCATGGTGATCCCAGCCTTTGTGGTAAAGCTGGATAAAGCGGACGCCGCGCTCGGCTAGACGACGGGCAAGCAGGCAGTTGGAAGCGAAGCTACCATCGCCTGGCTTGCAGCCGTAGAGATCTAGCGTATCTTGAGTTTCCCCTTTGGTATCCATGAGTTCCGGGACGGCAGCTTGCATGCGAAAGGCGAGTTCATATTGTTCAATACGGGTTGCGATGTCGCGGTGCTCGTCGCGCTCAGCTTTGATTCCGTTGAGGCGGTTGACTGCAGTGATGACGTCTTTTTGTGATTCGTCTGTGACCCCTTCTGGGTTCTGGACGTAGTGGACGGGTGAGCCTGCGCCTTGAAATTCTACGCCCTGGAGGTGACCTGGGAGGAAGCCGTTACTCCACTGTCGTGATGAAATGGGCTGACCTTGTCCGCCACCTGCACTGGTGAGGACGACGTATCCCGGAAGGTTTTGGCTATCGCTACCGAGCCCATAGAGCACCCATGAACCCATCGAGGGGCGGCCGGGAATGATAGAGCCGGTGTTCATGAAGGTGTGAGCGGGGTCATGGTTGATCTGCTCAGTTTTCATGGAGCGGATGATGGCGATGTCGTCCGCGTGTTTGGCAATGTGGGGGAAGATTTCTGATATTTCAGCCTGGCTTTGTCCGTGTTTATTAAATTTCCACTGGGGACCGAAGCATCGCAGAGCTTTGCCTTGGAGCTGTGCTAGTTGCTGCCCTTTGGTGAATGATTCTGGCATTTCTTTACCGTGCAGCTTAGTGAGTTCCGCTTTGTAGTCGAAGCTTTCTAGGTGAGAGGGTCCGCCTGCCATGCAGAGGTGAATGACGCGTTTAATTTTTGGGCGGTAGTGAGGGATCTGGAGCGCGCTCTCAGAGGCGTAAAGGTGTGAAAATGCTAGCGACCCTAGTCCTGCTAGTCCGTGAGAAAGAAAGGTGCGACGGTTGATAGGATTCATTTGAATGGTGAGTTTGTAGAATGGTGAGTTTGTAGAATGGTGAGTTGTGAGTGTGGAATTCATTGTGCTGGAATTCACCAGTCACTATTCCACACTCACTATTCCTAGTAACGGGTGATCGTTTCGTGCAGGTTGAGGATGGTGCGGGTGATTGAGGTGGCGGCGGCGAGATCGGCTGGAGGCATCTCTTTAGCCGCTGGAGGTGGAGAGGCACCTATGGAGATGAACTTGCTAGCGGCGGCTGGATCGGCGGTGAAGCGCTTGAGCTCGTCTTGGTGAAGTTCGGTAAGGATTTTGAGTTCTTCATCATTGGCGTTTCTGCTGAGGCAGGCCATCATAGTGCGCTGGATGAGGTTTTCTTTGCCCTGCTTGAGCAGCTTGGTGGCGAGGACTCTGGCAGCTTCGGTGAAGGTGGGGTCGTTAAGTAGAGTGAGCGCTTGGAGCGGGGTGTTAGCGTCTGGACGCTCGGTGGCACATTCTTCGCGTGCGGGTGCTCCGAAGTTTTTGAGCATCGGGTGGAGGAAAGTACGTTGCCAGTGGGTATAGATGCCTCGGCGGTATTGTTGCTTCCCCGTGCTGGCTTTATAGGTTCTTCTTGGGAAGTTGAGGTGGCGATAGTAGCCCGCCGGCTGGTAGGGGAAGACACTGGCACCACCTATTTCTCGGTTCAGGAGCCCGGAGACTGCGAGTGCATTGTCACGGATCAGTTCGGCAGGAAGTCGGAGCTGAGTTTGTCTCGCGAGCAGGCGGTTCTGTGGATCATTCTTGATGAATTCTGCTCCAGGGGTGCTGGTTTGCTGGTAGGTTTTAGAGAGGACGATGGTGCGGACGAGTTGCTTGACGCTCCAGTTGTTGCTGGTGAATTCTACGGCGAGCCAGTCGAGCAGCTCTGGGTTGCTTGGGTATTCGCCTTGGAATCCGAAGTCTCCCATGCTGTTAGAGAGTCCTGAGCCGAAGAATTGGCTCCAAACGCGGTTAACATACACACGTGAGGTGAGTGGATTCTCTGGTGAGGCGATCCAGTTGGCAAGGTCGAGGCGGGAAGTGCCTATTTTTTTGCCCTTAGTGAGGAATGCTGGTGGCGCGGGCTGGACGATAGGCCCGGACTGGTCAGTCCAGTCTCCACGAGGGAGCAGGCGAACGACGCGGGGCTTGGCGGATATGGTGGTGAGAATGGCGCGATATTCCTCCGTTGGCTTTGGTTTTTGTGCTGCGAGAGCCTGGATTTCTTTTTGCTGAGGTGTTTTTGCTGGGGCGGTAATGAGGTAGTAGCTGAAAAGTGTGGCCTTGCTGGCTGGATCCGCCTTACTATAAGGGGTGTTGATAATCTTGGAGATGCTAGCAGGGTGTTTCTGTTTTGATTTCTTTTTAGCTTTATCAATAGTCGCAGGGCTGGTGAGCCATACGGTGAAGTCCGCTTCGGCGGTGGGTGATAATTTGAGGTGGGCTGCCTGAAGAACCTTAATCTGGTCGTTGATCCGCTTGCTTTTGGCGAGGACGTCTTCATTAGGAACTTTGAGGTAAGGACCGTATCTTTCTCTAGAGTTGACAGACTCAAGTATGTTTGGGAGCAGATATTTTTTGATATCTTCTTGGTATTTGCCGTTACCTGTCCAGGCTCCTTTTTCGAGAATGTCTGAGAAATAGGCGGCGAAGGAGTAGAAGTCTTTAGCGGTGGTGGGGTCGAATTTATGGTCATGGCACTCGGCACATCCCATGGTCGTGCCTAGGAATGATGCTGAGGTAGTACGAACACGCTCGGCTTGGTATTTGGCGATGTATTCTTTGTCTTGGATACCACCTTCTTGGGACATTTGTCCGAGACGGTTATAGGATGAGGCTATTCTTTGTGAGATAGTGGGGTTGGGGATGAGGTCGCCAGCAATCTGCTCGATGATGAATTGATTGTAAGGAAGGTCGCTATTGAAGGAATTGATCACGTAGTCACGGAAGAGTGAAACTTCAGTATTCTGGTCACCATGATAGCCTACGGTGTCTGCATAGCGAACCGCATCTAGCCATTTCACTGCCATTCTTTCACCAAAGTGAGGAGAGGAGAGGAGCTTGTCTGCTACGGCAGCAATGGCTTGCTGCGGGTCTTTTTTATGGGCTGCTGTAAATGCGGCGACTTCTTCTGGCGTAGGAGGAAGGCCAGTGATGTCGAAGTTGAGACGGCGTAGTAAGGTGCTTGGGTTGGTGGGCTGTGAGGGAATGAGTCCTTTACGTTCGATATTCTTTTTAACGAGGGAGTCTATGGAGTCTCCTTTTTTTTGCTTGGGTGACTGATAGGACCAGTGTGGCTCGTATTCTGCTCCAGCTTTGATCCAGTCGTGGAGGAGTTTTTTCTCACGGTCATCGAGCTTTTTATGGCTCTTAATAGGAGGCATCAGTTTTTCATTATCAAGAGTATTGATAAGTTCGATAAGGGGGCTTTTTTCAGGGTGGCCGGGGATAATTGCTTTGCCCTTGATGGCTTCTTCGCGACTATCGAGGCGGAGTCCTTCTTCACGGGTTTCAGGGTCTGGACCATGGCAGAAGAAGCACTTGTCAGAAAGGATAGGGCGGATGTCACGTCCGTAACGGATCTCAGTCTCTGCCGATTGAGCGGTAGTGACTAGACAGGTAACGATGCTGAGAAATTGTAGGCTGAGCGAACGGGAAATCATAATGGTAAAACGGTTTAAATAGGTAAATCCTTTCAAAGTAGAGCAGGTAAATCCTTAAGTTAATAAACAAAAATACGCGATTCCTCATAATATTCAAGTGCCTTATGGGCAGATATGTTATCGATGAGCAATTGCAAGACTATCGCAGGTTGCCAGAGGCCAGGGCGATCAAGCTAGGGAAAACATCTCAGAATAAACTCTTTCTAGCCGCTGATTAAGCAGATTACCGCTGATTTTTTACCTTAGCCCATTCTTTAGTGCTTCAAACTCTCATCTTCATCATATTTATGTATTCTGATTACTAAAAAGTAGTTTCATCGCATTGGGAATCAGTTTTAAATCTGCGAAATCAGCGGTAATAGAATATTTCCTCCCTAGCTTGATCGCCCTGTGCCAGAGGCTCGCCTAGTCACGATTTCATTCACTATTTCTAGAACCTCATCTCCAGCATCGCTCCATTCGTAACCCTCAACCTCTATCATCTGTTGGTGAACTTGAGTTTCCCGCAACTCCGAGCTTTCTAACAGTCTTACTAAGCTATCGATCCACATATTCGTCTGGTAGAGTTCGATGACTTGTGCTGACTTCAGCACCTCTGAGACGCCGCATCTATCTGACAGCATCACCGCCACTCCCGCGCGCGCCGCCTCCATTGCTACTAGGCCAAATGGCTCAGAGATAGATGGAAGAATCAGCACCGCCGCCGTATCATAGATCGTGTGCATATTCTTCTGTGGAACATTTCCCAGCACTTCAATGCGGTCTCCCATACCTTTAAATTTCACTAAGTCACGGATCACTCCCAGCTTGTCCCCACCGCCAGCTATCACACCGCGTGCATTCTTCACCCTCTTTAATGAGCCCACCATAATCTCCACCGCGGCTTCAGGGTATTTCTGTGCCACCAGCCTCCCAGCGAACATCACTACCGGCTCTCTTTCCACATTGCCCTCTCTCGTTAGAGGGATACTTTGCTCATCTGAACTACTAGCATTTCTCACCACTCGTATTTTATCTGAGGGAATATCATAGTGATCAGTGATCACGCGCCTCGTATAGTCACTCACTGCGATGATCGTGTCGGCCTGTTGCATCGCCCATTTCTCATGCTGATAAACTGCGCCCTTAGCATGCGCCCCCTCTCTATCTACCTGAGTGGAGTGCACGTGTAAGATTAGAGGCACCCCTTGAGAGCGCTGCACATTGACCCCTGCCGCTGCGGTCATCCAGTCATGCGCATGGACTAGTGTGCAAGCATCCTGCTCTGGATCGGTAAGATGAGCCATACTTACTTCTCTGGTGAAATCTGCCACGGCTCCTTTTATCCCCACTAGATCTTGCTGATTTCCGACACTTTCCTGGAGTTTCAGCGCATCTTCACTGTCTATATCTAGTTGATAGGCGTTTATATTGTTTAAATTTATATTCACACGATCGCTTGGAGCCATGACCCACACCTTCACTCTCTCTTTCTCCTCTAGGGCATCACAAAGAGCCGCACCTGCCACACCGAGCCCGCCGACTACTTTTGCAGGAGGCTCCCATATTAAATGCAGCAATTTCAAATCATCGCGATTGCTGTCTTGAGGGAGGGAGTGAGGAACGTCTAACATATCAATCTACAGCATGCCAAAATAATACCATTGTGCAATAAACAAAAGCGCAAAGCATAAACCGTGAAACAAGCGTTGCTCTCTACAAGTCTTCCCCCTACTATGACTTCACCGTGGCAGCAGATCAACCATTCATGAGCAAGTGGCTCACTCGATTACGCAAGGACTTGTTGCGCAGTGGGAGTCTTACAGAGTTGTCGCTCCACCTGGCTAAATACTCTCAGCCGAGCAACAGCCCTGAACATTGGCAACAATCCATTCGCGCCATCTTAGATGATGAACAAAAACCAGACAGCGACTTCGTGCTCGCGGTGGACCAGTGGATCAGCCAGCGCAATCAATCTCCCTCATCTAAGCCATCTTCTGACAGCGACCAGCTAGACTTACTATAGTCTCCAGTGTTGATGATTTTCTCTGTTCTGACCCCAGGGCTTGGGACAGACGTATCTTAAGCCTCCAGTGCCTATCACCTATCACCTCCTGGGCTACCTGTAGTTTCTCGTTAGACAGATAGAGATCCCATTCCTGTGAACTCTTATCTTCCGTCCACCCTAGATCGATTAAATTCTCTAACAACTCTAAACGAGCACTCCCACTAGCCACATCCACAGTAGCTTCTTGTTGATCTAAATTTTCTATTTGCGGCTGATTGAATAAAGCTATTTCCTTCTCAGATTTCTCCACTCTATCACTCCACTCTCTGCTGTACCACCATCGCGCCCAGCGCCGCACCTTAGGCTGCAGCCATTCTGCAAGTGTTAGTTTCATCCTAGCTGACCAGTCATGAAACATCGGGTCAAGCATCCGTCTCGGCATCATCGTAGTCACCACTTGCTGATACGCTCCACTCCCCATACTGCCATGATAAATGAAACTTCCATCATGTGCACCCAGTGCTGCGCCGGTATAAACACAACCTTTCCAGTTAGCTCCATGCCCGCGCGTGAACCTCTCAGGATGATCACGCATCAGTAATGCCTCAGCCTTTCCATAGCCCATCTGCTGCCTGAAATATCTGTATAGCGATGTCCTGCGTCGATGCCAAACAAACGCCGCACCATGGAACCCTATCTTAAATCCTGCCTTCTCTAGCCGCCAGCAAAAATCCACATCATCACCCGCCACCTGATACACCACATTGAAGCCACCTATCGCCTCAAACGCGGCTCGCCTCACCGTCAAATTACACCCCGGAATATGCTCCGCATCTCGATCACTCAGCATCACATGTGATGGAGCTCCAGGTGCTGCCGCCACCACGGCCTCATCCTCATCTAGTGGAACCGGCGGGATATTAGGCCCACCCATAGCATCCACATCTTGCTCATCGTATCCCTTCGCTATCCAGTAAAGCCAGTCTGGATCAACCTCGCAATCATCATCCGTGTAGGCAAGAATTTCTCCCGTGGCCGCCTCAGCGCCTAGATTCCTCGCCTTACTCAGTCCACCGTGCTCAGCACAGATCAGCTTCACAAAATCATACTCCTTCACAAGCTCCTGCGTCCCATCAGTAGATCCATCATCCACAACAATCACCTCATAGTCAGAGTGGGGATACTTAACCAGCGAAGCCGCCAACGACTCAATCGCCCGCCAAACCCTATCCGCCCCATTATAAACACAAATGATCACGCTTATCCTAGGAAAAGAAAACTCACTCCGACTCACCTCACCTATCTCGCTAAGCAAAAATTTCTCTCTCCCGCTCCGATCTGTTAGACCAAATTCCCAGCCATCCACCTCACGCTCCCCGACTCGCCATCGATCACTCCACGCAAAAATAGTCGTCCCCGCGATCCCTGCATCAAGTGCCTCCTGCCGCGCCCACTTAAGCACCTCCGCCTGCTTCTCCACTCCGTGAAATTTACTATCGATCCCAAATTCAGAAATCAACACCGGCCGATCTCCTGCCAAGTGATGCAGCCTCGGCAGATAGTCCGCAAACTTACCTCGATCCTCCAAATAAATATTAAACCCCGTGAAGTCTGCATTTCCTGGCTCCAGATACTCACTGCTAGGATAGTTAGAATAGCCTATCAGCACCTCAGGCGCTAGCTCACGGCAAAAATCAATCAACTCCTCTAGCGACTTCTTCACCCTAACAGGCCCTATCCACCTCGCGATATCTGATGGAATCTCATTCGCCACATAGCAACCCACTAATGCCTCATGACCACCCCATTTTTCTAACAGATCACCTAGTCTCATCTTAGCCTCAACAAAAAATCTCTCACACCCCACACCACGGAACACCCGCGTCCACTGCCAGTGCACACCTACAAAAACCATCAAGCCATGAGCTGCTGCTGCCGCCATCAGCTCCTCACTCGGCTCCTCATAGATTCGGATCGCGTTAAATCCAGCCTTCACAATTCTTGAAAACTCTGTATTATTCACAGGCACAGGGTCAGGGAAGGGTCCATAAGTCACCGCGTTGACAGAGATTACCTCTCCATCACGTATAAAAAACTTACCCCTAGCCCCCAATCTTGTCTCACGCTGTAATCTGTCTGCCATGTTTCACCAGAAACATAGCCAACAGCTAGACTAACTCCAGTGAAATAACCATGAAGCCACCATTTCTAGATAAGAAATCTAAGACTAAGTCTAGGCCCAGATCTAACAGCCCCCGCAGACGAGTCCACGCTGACACATCATCGCCTCCACCCAGTCCTGGACTAATCTCTCTCGTTATTAAATTCACCAGCATCATCCTAGTCCTCATACTCGGCACCGGAACACTACTCTACATCAAGCGAGATCAATGGGGCATAAGCGCATTATTTCAGAATCACCAAGCTCAGCAAACTAAGCCCAAACCTGATCCAACTAAGTACGCTAAACTTATCTCAGAGCTAAGCGCAAATCGAAAGCTCTTTAAAACGCTCTACATGAGAGCAGGAACTGACACAGAAAAACAACGAATCATCACCCAAGCCAGCGCACTATTAGAAGAGAGCCTCCCCCCTATGATGCGCTGCTGGCTTGGTCACCCATGGGCCTACGAAGGCACTGCCACCATTCCTGGTGAAGGGAAAATAGCCTGCGGATACTTCGTCTCCACCATCATGCGCGATGCAGGCTTCAAAATAAACCGTATCCGCGTAGCTCAGCAAGCCTCTCAAAACATCATCCGCACCTTCGTTGATAACAGTAAATTTTACGAAGTAAAAACCAACACACCTTACGATAAATACGTCGATGACATCAATAAAAAATACGAAGGCATCCACATCGTAGGACTAGATATGCATGTCGCATTCATCGTCATCAAGGACGGCGAGATGCGCTTCATTCACTCCGGTGGACTTCAGAAATGTGTCGTTGACGAAGGCAGGGACGAAGCCTACTCACTAGAAAATTCTAACTACCGCGTCATCAGTAACATCTCCCGCAACCGCAACGCCATCAAAAAATGGATCCTCAGCAAGCCCTTCAACACCGGCGGTCAGTAGCTGGCGACTTCTAGCCGCAGTCCGCCCCTGCTGCATCTTGCAGCAATCCAAAGTATTAGTAGTCAGTCGCATCGCGTACTGCAACGCCGTTATACACGACATCAGACCGTTTCCATAAATTCAGTGTATTCCGTGGTTCAAAAAAAATCCATCTACCCAAACCAACAACCAAAAAAATCTGCGCTAATCAGCGAAAATCTGCGGTCAAAAATCGACCCAAGCCAAATCACTACCAGCGGAAATTCTCCCCGCCCTTAAAGTTTTCATTCTTCGTAGGCATTACCGCCTCCGTGTCTTTTAGGAAATCAGCCAAGATCTTCTGCAACTCCTCAAGTTTCACCTTATCTTTACC
>JBLHQF010000109.1:0-9175 GCA_047624885.1 Cryomorphaceae bacterium
CGCCAGTGCTCTAGGCTTTTGCCATCAAACAACAATTGCCAGCCCTCTTTCTTTTCTTGCTCGGTAAGTGAGTTCTGAGCAACTGCAAATGTGCTCAAGCTAAGTAGGATGGAGACAATGTATTTTTTCATATTAAATGATGTTGTACGAAGGTAGTCTATTCGTCGAGTTTTATTGAGGCAAGTAGTGATAAAAACACCGATTGCTTATTCATTACCAGATGGTCGTTTTATCTTATAATCACTCTTCCCAGTGATCAACCTAGCACCTCTACTTCCAAGAAAGTAAGTCCACGCCCAGCTGAAGGCTACAGAGATTTTACTTCGGAAATTCACTAGAAACAAAACATGGACCGCTACCCAAATGAACCATGCTAGAAAACCTTTCAGCTTAAGCCCTCTGATATCTGCGACTGCTTTATTACGCCCAATGGTGGCCAGATTTCCTTTATCAAAATACGAAAACTCCCCTCTTTCAAGCCAAGTATCGTCTGTTATCTCACGATGAATGATATTTCCGACGAAGTCTCCACCTTGCATCGCTCCCTGAGCCACTCCGGGCACTGGCTTACCTGTCTTTGAACTCTTCGCTGCCGCCTGATCACCAATAACAAAGACCTTCGGGTAGCCTATAACGCTAAGGTCTGGCTCCACGATCACCCTGCCTGCATTATCTAGCTCTACGCCGAGAGACTCGCCCAGCGGAGATGCTTTTACTCCAGCAGCCCAGAAGACATTATTTGTAGCGATGAACTCTTCGCCATATTTCACCCCATCAGCGCTCACCTCTGTCACAAATTTATTCAGGATGACCTCCACCCCCATTTCTTCGAGATGCTTATGAGCATCAGCTGAGCTTTCTTTAGGGAATGCATCTAATACTCTGTCACTTCCCTGTATAAGAATAACGCGTGCTGTCTTGGTATCTACTTCACGGAAATCATCTGGTATAGAGCGCGCTACCTCAGCCATCGCTCCAGCCATTTCACAACCAGTCGGTCCACCACCCACTACAACAAATGTGAGACAAGCTCTTCTTGCATCAGGATCTGCCTCTACCTCAGCTGCCTCAAAAGAGAGCAGGAATTTACGCCGGATTTCGACAGCATCGTCCAGTGTTTTTAGTCCCGGCGCATACTTACTCCATTGCTCATTACCAAAATAAGAATGCGTGGCACCAGCCGCGAGCACGAGGTAATCATAGTTAATGGGTTGTCCTTTTACAGTGACTTTGCGGTTCTCTAGATCCACATTCTCTACTGCTCCAAGAATCGATCTCAAGTTCTTCTGCTTACTGAAAATCTTACGTATCGGAGCTGCAATGTCGGAAGGGTTCAAAGCAGCTGTTGCTACTTGATAGAGTAGCGGTTGAAACAAATGGTAATTTCTGCGGTCAACCAAAACCACATCCACATTGGTTTTCTTCAGCTTCTTAGCCGCAGCCACACCACCGAACCCACCTCCCACGATCACGACGCGTGGCTTCTTTTTCTTGTTAGATATCATAATCTTGAACCCAGTAAATTCCTAATAATAAGGCTTAAGCATGAAATAACAGATCGGACCAGTGATGGCTACGTAGAGCCAGACGGGGAAGAGCCATGTAGCCATTTTCTTATGCTTTGTGAATTGATTAGTAAATCCATACGACCAAGTCAACAGGATGAATGGCAGGCTCACTCCAGCTAGGATAATATGTGTGATGAGTATGAATAAGTAGACAGCGCGCAGTGGCTCACCTACGGGGAACACTGTCTCCTCAGTGGTGAAGTGATAGGCTACATAGCAGAGTAGAAACAGAACGGAACTAAGCATGGCGATGCCGATCCAGAGCTTGTGCGCGTTGACATTTCTCTTCTTTATCATCCAGACTGCCATGATAAGGCTAATCGCTACGATGCTATTTAATAGCGCGTGAACTGGCGGGAGAAATGTCATACTGACTCCTTCAGGTAGCGGGATCGTCAAGTTAGGCCAGCGCATGAGTCCCACGAGGATCAACACCGCAGCGGTGAGAATCCAGGTGACTACTTTAAGCGTCTTGCCTAGCTTTAGATTAGGCTTTCTCTGGAGATAGGTTTGGATATCACTCATGTTGGTTACTTGGTTACTTGGTTACTTGGTTACTTGGTTACTTGGTTACTAGTGCTTTTAGTGCGGCTGCTACTTCGAGATCTAGCTGCTTGTTTTTAAGTTCTGCTCCCAGATCATTCTTTACTGCAATCTGAGAATAGACATCTACTTTAGCCTTCATGATCATTTCTGAGTTAAAGACAGCCATGCCCATGTCATGAAGGATTGCGCCTTGCATCCCTTCACCTTCTTTATTGGTGTTTTCTTCAAACTTTGCATAGAGCATATTGTCTGAGCAGAATTTGTTCACGGCATCGACATCGGCTGTGAGAAACCACCACTTGTCAGTCTCTGCATTACGAGCCTCTGCCATGCTCTTCATCGACTGCACTCCGTCTTCTTCCTCCATGACGCTCACGGTGACAATCTGGAAATTTGGGTTACCCTGATACTTTTTGTAGAGGTCAGTCAAAATTTCTAGGTTCACTTTATTACACTCTGGGCATGATCCATAGAACTGCGCGAAGACCCAGACTTTTCCTTTGAGTGACTGAAGGGTGACAACTTCTCCGTCTTGATTAGTCGCAGTGAAGTCTTTTTCGAGCTTGAGTATATCATTGAGGCCGACGCTATCCTCCATAGATAACACCTGGATATTGATGGCTTTTATTGAATCCTCATTGGTGTCATTCACAGCTACTGCCCTACTGTATTTACCGAGAAACATGAAGCACACGATAATAATGGCTGAAATAATGGCGACGCCAACGTAGATCATGACGATCTTACTTTTCTCGCTGTTCTGTTCCAATTTATCTTCTATTTGATCACTCATAATTATTTTTTGTTGGCAATAGCTTCTTTTCTACGCTCTCTTTTAAGGCGATATCCCATGATGAGAATAAAGAGGATGAATCCGGAGAAAATGATCAGCGGGAAATGGTATCTATTTGAACGGTTTGCTAACCTTATCGCCTCTACGTCTGATTGTTCATTATGCAAAATATAGTTGATATATTTATACATTTTTTCACGCTTAGTGCTCACCACGTTTTGATATCTGCCTAATCTTTTTTTGACTTCTTCATTTTCTAACAATGCTGGATCCGCTTCGATTTCAAGCTGTGTTTTAGCTTCAATTTTATCGTAGAAAATAAATTTAAACTCATCAATTTCACCTCTTATTTTCAGGCTAGGATCTACGATTCTCAAAAAATCTGGCAACGCTCGTTTATTGGTTTCTTTATCTACTCTTGAGACCATTCCTAGTTTTAAACCGTCTTTGACATACCCTCCAAATGATTCTGAATCTGAGGTTAAAACATACCAGTTGCTTTCCACTATACCAAGCTGATTGGCAAATTCTGCAAGCTCCTCAAGAGACACATCAGATAACGGATCAGCCGAAATACAGACAAACTGGAGGTTCTCATTCCCAGAGAAGTGCTCTTCCGCTTTTTTCATCTCAGCAACGATACGTTTTGATTGCTCAGGCAAATTGGCAGAGATCACAGTCATCAGTGTGACTTTACCTTCGAGGATTGTGAAATCATGGACTTTGTCATCAATCGAAATAGTTTGGAAATTCGTGCGCACGTCTCCGACCGACATTGCTGACCGGCCTTTCTTAATTTCCTTATACTCCTCACCCATCTTCTCTTTGTATTTAAAGAAGATAAAAATTCCGCCTATGAGCATCAGCAGGACGAGAATGATCACTGTTCGGCGGATCGCTACGGGATCTCGTTCAGAGGGCTGGTATGGTTGTTGAGAATTCATGGTTAGATGACTGTTTAGTCAATTCACATGCTTCCCTAAACTCAGTTCCAACAAAAAGCAAGTAATCCTAACGCTAAAGGTAAATATAGTAGCGTGAAAAGGAATAATCCGCGTGAGGACTCGCGGGAGCCCGCTCTGCTAAATTTCACCGCGAGCCAGCACATGTAGATGCCTGCAAGGCCACCGCCAATACCGAAGATCCAGCTAGCGTAGTCGATCCCAGGTAGACACGCCACTGGTGCGAGAGCGGCGAGACAGGCGCTGAAGATCAGTGCCAGCCTTGCGGTTTTCTTGCCGCTGACATCACCATTGCTCCACATCTTGTAGCCGGCGTCCTCGTATTCTTCGCGGCACAACCAGTTGATTGCGACGAAATGTGGGAGCTGCCACAGAAAGAGTAGTCCAAAGAGATACCAGGCCTCACCATCGTTCCAGCCTCCACCAGCCGCTACCCAGCCAATGACTGGAGGGATGGCTCCGGGAATGGCTCCTACGAGAGTATTTGCCGATGACTTACGCTTCATCGGAGTGTAAATAAAGACGTAAACGACGCTAGTGATGGCGGCAAGGTAGGCACTACCTGGACCAACTATAGCACTAAGATGAATCACTCCGAATGCACTGAGCACCCAGCCTATGGCAAAGGCGGTGACAACGTTCATTCTGTTAGATGGGAGTGGTCGGTTAGCCGTGCGCTTCATCTGGCGGTCCTGATGGATCTCCATCAGTTGATTAAACGCGGCGCTACCAAATGCCACTGCGGCCGTGCCTAGTATAGTGTGGAACAGCTGCCACCAGTCCGCCACCCAGACTCCGTGAACAGTCTTAGATGCTAGGATGTAGCCAAATAGTGTGGTGATCAGCACGAAGGTATTGAGGCGCATCTTCGTCAGCACCATGAGATCTTCGCGAAGTGAAACCACATCGCTTTTTACTTCGCTTTTATTAACTTCTTTTGTTTTCCTGCTAGCCATTATTAAGCGTAATATGCACCTATAAATTCTTTTGCCAAGGACTAAGATTTTACAAATTCTGTCATATTTAGGCGCTAAATATTGCCATTTCATCAGTATATTTAGAAATTCATAAAAATTACAATCAAGAGATCCTAACCATCCTCACAAGTAACTTATTCACAATATTTTTTTACATTTACGAAATGGAGAAAAACTTCCAATTTCAATCCAGCAAACAACGACTCAACTCAAATAGAAAATTTCATATGCGATGCATCCAATGCGGCTCACTCGATGATAAAGTCATCGACTCACGAATGTCAAAGGACGGGACCTCAACCCGCCGGAGACGTGTGTGCTTGCAGTGCAGTTATCGGTACACCACCTACGAGCAGATCGAGAGGACGGAGCTGCGGGTGGTGAAGCGCGATGGCTCACGCCAGACGCTGAATCGCGAGAAGCTGCTCCGAGGATTGGTAAAGGCTTGCGAGAAACGCCCGGTGTCCATGGACAGGCTAGGCCGCGCGGTAGAGGCTATTTTAGCAGAACTGCACAAGGATCACCTCTCTGAGGTTCCTTCCGGAGTGATCGGGGTGAAGGTAACGGACAAGCTTTATGACATCGATCCGGTGGCGTATGTTCGGTATGTCTCAGTCTATCGCCAGTTCGAGGATGTGGGTGAATTCATCAAGGAAATCCAGAGACTCGAATACCGCGGCCGAAAGGACCCGCTACAACCTCCGCTTTTTAAGGAATAATTTAACCCACTAATTTAACCCTCTAATTTAACCCACTATTTTAAGCTAACCTCCCCGCTGCCCTATTTAAAAACCATGATTTGCATCGCAGGAAACATGCCCGTCCTCCAAGTAGGAGAACACCAGATATCTAACTACGATACGTACTGGATACGCCGTGCCATCGAGAATGCATCGATCCGGGCGAACCAGCCACACTTCTCGTTTATCGATGATGTCTATGATGGGATTGTGTATTATTTAGAGCATAAATGCCCGCTGAGACTGCTCGCAATAGAATCTCTCTACACGCGCATCCGCCATACGCTAAAAAGAATAGGCTGTGAGGCGATAGCAAATGCATTAGAGGTGGAGTGCCCACCGATCACTATTTCTCTGGAGCGCGCTGCGACAGACGCTGGAAATGGTTACGAGCTCGCATTTTACCAGATCCTGCAGGCGGAAATGATCTCTCTCAAGCAACTCGGAGCGCGCGAGGTGTTCTTCAGTGAGATGCGCGAGTCCGTGATGATCATGAAACAGGCTGAGCAATGGTATGATGACTGTGATCAGTTAGAGAGCGATATTTTGCTCTGGCTGAAGAAGGCCGGCACACAGCCACAGCGTCAGGGGTTCAGGATTCGCTGCAACATCGAAAAAATCAAAGTTTAACTTATTTATCAAATGCCCCACATTCTAATCGTCGAAGATGAATCCTCCATCGCAGAAACTATCATTTATGCTCTAGAAACTGAGCATTTCCAGACGACCCACGTCACCACTGGTGCTGAGGCTATCTCTCTATCGGAGGCTAAAAGTAGCTATTCGTTGGTAGTGCTAGACATTGGTCTGCCTGATACATCTGGACTGGATGTTTGCCAGCAAATCCGCAGACAGTCTGGGATCCCCATCTTATTCCTCACCGCGAGAAATTCAGAGATAGACCGTATTCTGGGGCTAGAGTTCGGTGCAGATGACTATGTGACTAAGCCATTTAGCCCGCGCGAGCTAGTGGCACGGATCAAGGCTATCCTAAGGCGGACAACGAACAGTTCACCTCAGGAACTCAATAAGCACACTGATGAAGGCATCAGCATCAATACTGATGCGATGACTATTCATTGCTACGGTCAACCAGTGGATCTCACCGCGCATGAATATAAATTACTCGCAACATTTATTTCACAACCAGGAAGGACATTTAGCAGAGAACAGCTTTTAGAACATGCCTGGGAGGATCCGGGTTCAGCGATGGATAGAACAGTGGATGCACACATCAAGACTCTGCGGGCAAAACTTACCTCTGCGTCTCCGCAATGTGCCGAGGTTATTCAAACTAGGCGAGGTTTAGGCTACTGTTACCACCCTCCTGTCATCTAGTGTTTTTTCGCTGGACTTCATTCGCCATCTCTTAGCAGAATGAGAACATGAAAAAGCTCATATTACAGGCTACCCTAGCTCTTTTCGCCTCAGTCTCAGGCATTTTAGCGAATGACAAACCGAATATCATCTACATCAACGTGGATGACCTCGGCTGGGCTGATGTAGGATATCAGGGCAGTAAATACTACGAGACCCCGCACATTGATAAACTTGCCAAACAAGGCATGGTCTTCAGTAATGCTTATGCCGCTGCGGCTAACTGCGCTCCAAGCAGAGCCTCTGCACTCACGGGACTAGCCACTCCTAGGCATGGAGTGTATACAGTAAAAAGTTCTGCACGCGGGGCATCTCACACGCGTAAGCTCATCCCCACTGAGAACACGCTCCATATCAAGAGTAATAGTCTCACTCTAGGGAATGCGATGCAGCGTGCCGGCTACATCACGGCCAGCATCGGTAAATGGCACGTTTCTGAGAACCCGCTTAAAAATGGATTTGATATCAACATCGGAGGCTCTGATGAAGGAGGTCCATACAAAGGCGGTTATCATAGCCCATACAACTACCCTAATTTGGTCAATGACAAGCCGGGTGAGTATCTAACTGACAGACTCACTGATGAAGCCATCAAGTTTGTCACTCAGTATAAGTCCGATCCATTTTTCCTCTACTTACCCTACTTCACGGTGCATGGCCCGATCCAAGCAAAACCAGACAAGGTTACTTATTTCAAAAATAAAAAAGGTAATGAGTCACAGAATAATCCTGTCTATGCAGCCATGATATCGAGTCTCGATGATAACATAGGAAGGCTCATGAAGTCGCTCGATACTCTCAAGCTAACTAAGAAGACCATCGTCATCTTCACCTCTGATAATGGTGGCGTTTATAAATTTTCCAAACAAACTCCCCTTCGGGCAGGGAAAGGATCCTACTATGAAGGCGGTATTCGCGAGCCACTAATTATCCGCTGGACAAATAAAATCACACCAGGGAAATGTGACACCCCCGTGAGCCAGCTTGACTTCTACCCTACTTTTCTGGAGATCACAAAGACCCAGTTGCAAGGAAAACTATTAGATGGCGTCAGTCTTATGCCATTGCTCAAAAAGAACAAAATAGCGGATCGATCACTCTACTGGCATTTCCCCATCTATTTACAAGGCGGTAATAAAGACACCCAAGACCCAATCTTCCGCACCCGCCCGGGCTCTGCCATCCTAGATGGTGACTGGAAGCTGATTCAGTATTTTGAGAACAACGACATCGAACTTTATAATTTAAAATATGATATCAGTGAGAAACATAATTTAGTAGAAAGCTATGTCTCGAAATCTGAGGAGCTATTAGAAAAGCTAGCAGCCTGGCGATTAAGTATGAACGCACCTGTTCCCAGCGAGCATAATCCTAAATTCATTAAAAATAAGCTAGTTAAGCCTGAATTCAAATAAGATAAGTAAAAGATAGCCCTCAGATTAGACAGTCATGATCTGAGCTATCTTTATTCCTCAGTATTACATCCCAGGAACTCTGAAGATGTGTGATGGATCGTTATCGTTAGGGTCTCTGACTTTCGTCTTCGCTGGAATACCTTCTACATCCACCAGCTTTCCAGTGAAAGGATTGATGACTTTTTTGCCTTTCTGACCAGACGCCCACTTGGCGGTTGGAACTCCGTCTAAAGAATCTGGCCCTAGGCGATTTACTTGATTTTCATCTTTGTAGCGTAGCTTCGCCATTTCATCCCATGCTCTGTGTGGCTGCATTCCCGCTTGTGTGATTAATGGTGTGAGGGCTTGGAACACATCTTGAGATGCTCCATATTTAGTAGCGCTCCATTTTATGTCTGAGCATTTATAGCAGATCTGCATACTACTTTTCAGCACATCCTTTTCATAGAAATCAATGGTATGATGCGGAACAAATAGACAAATTGTTTTTACTGTCCTAGCCACTCCTTTTAAATTTCTCGCATTCTCAAGAAACAAAATCTTCTCGCCAGTATTAAGCACTTTTAACCCGTAGCTATATTGCGGTGGATTATCTAATCCTGGAATAGCCCCAAAAAAATCTACTTCATGAGAATGCTCCTTGATGACTATTCTGTCTGCATTTTGAATCGCATCAACTAATGCTAAGTTGTAATTTTTAGCCTCTTCGTTAGCATTCATAGTAATCACTGGAGTAGTAGCCGGAACGGCCACAGTACCACATGAACTGATCAATAAAGCTGCTGTGCCAAAGACTA
>JBLHQF010000110.1:0-9173 GCA_047624885.1 Cryomorphaceae bacterium
GTTCGTCGGCTATTTTGTTGCCTAGCTTATTTATACCTGCCTCGTCTGCGGCTTCGCTGCTGCAGGAAACGTGCACTCCGTCGGCATCGCGCCAGTAGTCGTCCACGCCGAGGTCATTTTTGTTGATGACTAGCACATGGTTTCTGCCGGCGATCTGTTCTTCTGTTAGAAGCCGTTTGGTGGGTTTAGAACCGTCCACTACTTCGATTATGAGATCCGCTAGCTCGATCTGTTGCTCAGAGCGCTTGATCCCCTGCTGTTCTATCTTGTCCTGAGAAATCCTTACCCCTGCGGTATCGATCAGGCGGAGTGGGATACCTTGGATGTTGACCACCTCTTCTACGGTGTCGCGGGTGGTGCCTTCGATGTCACTGACTATGGCTCGCTCGTAGCCAAGCAGACCATTAAGCAGGCTAGACTTACCCACATTTGGCTCGCCGCAAATCACGGTGCGCACTCCCTCGCGTAAAATTCTCCCCTGTTCAGCGGTTGATAACATTTTATCGATGCCTGCGAGAACTTCATCGATCCGCTTGAGCATCGCTGCGCCGGTGTCGGGATCGATGTCCTCGTCTGGGAAATCAATGAATGCTTCAACGTGCGCCACCACTCCGATCAAATTCTCTCGCAGCGCCTCGCTCTGGTCGCCTAGCTTACCCTGCATCTGCTCATGCGCGGCACGCATCGCTAAGTCAGTCTGGGCAGAAATGAGATCCATGATCGCTTCTGCCTGGGTGAGGTCTATCTTGCCATTCTCAAAGGCTCGCCGGCTGAACTCTCCTGGTTCCGCGGATCTGGCACCACACTCTAACAGACGCTCTAAAACTCGCCTGGTCACCAGCACACCGCCATGACACGCTAGCTCTACAACGTCTTCACCAGTGAAACTCCGTGGGTTTCTAAACACCGTCGCTAAGACTTCATCGATCACTGTTCCGTCAGCCTTCACCACTTTACCTAGCGTGGCGTAGCGTTCAGCAGTATTTTCCAGTCCACCTTTACAGCGCACTGCAGCGGCAGATATCTTCACTGCCTCTGCGCCTGAAACACGGATCAGTGAGACGGCTCCTACGCCGGGAGCCGTGGCTATGGCTGCTACGGTAGTAAAAGTATGGCTCATTTAAAATGTAGCTAGAACTGATTTCATCACACTCAGACATCTTTCGTTTTCAGCCTTGGTGCCAATAGAAATCCTCACCCAGCCAGGAAGCTTGTAGCCACGCATGGCTCTTATAATCACTCCCTGCTTGAGCATTTCTGCGAACAACCGGTCACCATCACCCACATTGACCAGCACGAAGTTTGCTCTGCTAGGGACATACTCCAGTCCCATTTGCTGAAAGGCCACTTCGTAAAATGCAAGTCCATAAGCATTGTTAGAGACCGTGGCTTCCACGTGCGCGGTGTCTGCGAGTGATGCCAGGGCGGCACGTTGCGCCACCTCGTTGGTATTAAATGGCTGTCTCGCCTTCTGTAAAATTTGAGTCACTTGAGGTGCTCCGAGTCCGTAGCCGATACGAAGCCCAGCTAGTCCATACGCCTTTGAGAAGGTCCTGAGCACGATCACATTTCTACACGCTCTGACATACTTCAGCGTGTCTGGAGCATCGGAGACAAATTCATAATATGCCTCATCGAAAACCACGACAACATGGTCTGGCACTTTCGCCATGAAGCGGTCGATGGTCTCTCCGTCCACCATCGTCCCAGTCGGGTTATTCGGGTTCGCGATGAACAGCAGGCGCGTCTCATCGGTGACAGCCGCAGCCATCGCATCCAGGTCATGGATAAAGTTTGGGTCTGGCACTTCCACATAGTTCGCGCCGAAAAGTGACGCCATCAGCTTATACACCACAAAGGCATGCTCGGCAGCGATCAGCGCCGCCCCTTCATTGAGGAAGCAGTGACACAGCAACTCGATGATCTCGTTTGAGCCATTCCCCAGCACCACGTTCTCTAACTCCAGGTCAAACTTATCAGCCAGCGCGCTACGTAATTTATAGCCACCACCGTCTGGGTAAATGTGCATTTCAGTCGCCGCATTACGGATTGCATCCAGTGCCATCGGTGCTGGACCCAGCGGGTTTTCGTTCGATGCTACTTTGACAATCGTAGCAGGATCTAACCCGAGCTCACGCGCGGTTTCCTCGATCGGCTTCCCTGGCTCGTAGGCATGGAGGTCGCATACAAATTGGTTCGCAAATTTATCTATCTTCATGGGGCAAACATTAGCCAAGGAAGATGCAGGCGCAAGTCTGTTTTACTACTTAAGTTCCTTGATCCGAATATTACGGAATTTGTATGTCTTACCTTTTTCCCCATGGTGCTGAATCCCAATGTGCCCCTCAGAATCTACTTTATCGTGAAGGTCAGTAGTGACTTTACCGTTCACCCATACCTGTAAATGATCACCATTGGCAACGATGCGGTACTTTATCCATTCACCTAGTGGAGCCTTCACTCCCTTGGTTTTTTTTTGCTCAGCGGTCAATAGAGCCCATTTACGACGACCTTCATCATAAAGTCTACCTGTGTAGGCGCGCGCTTTAGGGTCGCACTCAGCCTGGTAGCCCATGATCTTGCTTTTCTTTGGATCAACATGACAACGAAACATAATCCCACTATTTGCGGGTCCTACCTTCGGTAGCATGATTTCTACCTCAAGCTCAAAATCACTGAATTTCTTCTCAGTGGTCAGGAAAAACTTGCTACTCCCCGTCAAATGAATCTCACCATCCACTACTTTGGATTCTCCATGACTATACACATTCTTCCAGCCAGTAAGATCCTTACCATTAAAAAGATCCACCCACTTAGCCTCATTCTCTAATGCTTTTTTTGCTTCTTTAACTATCTCCACAGGCTTTTGTGCCGAAAGAGTTCCAGCAGCCAAACTTAACATCAATCCCAACCCTAATAATTTGCACTTTGTCATAGAGAATAAATATCTAGTAATCAGCCTAAGAGCAAATAAAAAACTTACACCTGAAGCTCAGGGCGATCAAGCTAGGGAGAAAATATGGTATTACCGCTGATTTAAAAATGATTTCCAATGCTATGAAACCACTTTCCCAGTAATAAGAATCACCATTACGGTGACGCTGAGATCTATAAGTATTAAAGAACAGGTCAGGGTGCAGGGACTATACACTAAGGATACTTACCAGTTTGATAACTACTTTCTCTGACAGAATTAACAAAATGTAACAGAATTTCACCTTGCTGATGAGGCTACTTGATTAGAAGTATCGCCATTCACCTTATCTAAATAAAAAAACCTCAATTATTTGACCTAGTAATTTTGTAAATCTTGTTAATTCTGTCTTAAAAAAAACCTTGTGCAGGAGCCCTGGGTCAGGGTGAAAAATCAGCGGTAATCTGCGTAATCAGCGGCTAAAAAGAGTTCATCTTTAGGTATTCCCCATCGCTTAGTTAACCTGCCCCACAGCACGTCAGGATCACATGAAAAATAATAATTCAATTATATTTACTTTACATTAATCAAAACTAATTTAAATTTGTCTCCATGATTAAACGCATCCTCACTCTCACAGCAATTGCAGCAGCAGCTATTTCAACTTCATCCTGTGCCACCTTCGCTGGTGTCGGCCAAGATGTCCAGAAACTCGGCAGCAGTGTTGAGAAAACAGCCGTTCGCAGTAGCCACCGATAATCTTCTTCATCCAAACAATTTTAAGCAAGGCATGTCGGTTTATCCGGCATGCCTTATTTTTGTTCCGTGCCGTAAGCATCAGCTTGATTCATTTCCCCGTTGCGCACTTCTGCACAAAAGATTCCCAAAAAGAATCTTGCACCTTGGTGGGAGTATTCCTATGGTGATGCAGCTTACGTCATGGACGAAATTTCTGATACTACTACACACGTTATTGGGATGATTCCAGCTCGTTGGGCATCGACACGTTTCCCTGGGAAACCACTCCACATCATCGCTGGTAAACCTCTGGTCCAGCATGTCTGGGAACGCTGTCAGAAGTGCTCGCAACTGGATAGTATCATTGTCGCTACTGATGACGAGCGTATTTCGACCGCGGCTCAGGAGTTTGGTGCTGAAGTGGTGATGACATCTCCTGATCATCCTACTGGCACCGACCGGCTCGCTGAGGCGGCGGCGAAGTTTCCCCACGCAAGCCACATCATCAACATCCAAGGCGATGAACCGATGATAGAGCCAGCCCTTATCGACGAGCTAGCGAGTTCACTCTTAGCCGATCCTGACCTATCCATGGCCACTGCGGCGAATGAGATCACCGATGATGCTCTCATCGCAGATCCAAATGTGGTCAAGGTGGTGCTCAAGCTAAATGGTGATGCTCTCTATTTTTCCCGTAGTCCCCTGCCCTACAAACGCTCAGAGAGTCCAGACCTGAAGGTGTATCGCCACAAAGGCATCTATGCTTACCGCAGAGATTTCCTAGAAAACTTCGTCACCTGGAGCCCCTCACCACTTGAACAAGCAGAAAGTTTGGAACAACTACGTGCGCTGGAAAACGGAGCGCGCATCAAGGTCATCATCACAGATGATCTCTCAGGCGGGATCGACACCCTAGAGCAGGCTATCGAACTCGAAAAAATTCTCCATTCACCATCATAAATTTTACACACACATACTTATCACATGGCAAAAACAACCAAATATATCTTCGTTACCGGCGGAGTCGTCTCATCACTAGGCAAGGGACTCGCTGCAGCATCACTTGGCACCCTTCTTGAACATCGTGGACTCAAGGTCCTACTGCAGAAATTTGACCCTTACCTCAATGTAGATCCAGGCACCATGTCACCCTACCAGCACGGCGAAGTTTATGTGCTCGCTGATGGTGCAGAGACAGATCTCGATTTAGGCCACTACGAAAGATTTACCAACAGCGAATGCTCTCGTCTCAATAACCTCACCTCTGGTCAGGTGTTTGAAAGAGTGATCAACAATGAACGAGCTGGTGTGTATCTCGGTAAAACGGTACAGTTCATACCACATTGTACTGATGTCATCAAAGATCGTATCCGCAAGGTCACTGAGGCCAATGATGCTGACGTCATCATCACAGAAATAGGTGGAACCACCGGCGATATCGAAGGCCACCTTTTTCTCGAAGCGCTGCGTCAATTTTCACTTGAAGTAGGACGTGCTAATGTCTGCTTCATTCACGTCACCCTCCTCCCATACATCGCCGCAGCAGAAGAAATCAAGACTAAGCCTACTCAGCAATCAGTAGCCAAGCTACGTGAAATCGGTATCCAGCCAGATATCATCGTCTGCCGTACTGAGCATGACCTCGATGAAGACAACAAAGCAAAAATAGCGATGTTCTGTAATGTTGAAAAGCAGAACGTGGTAGCGTTCCGCGATGTAGACCATACCATTTACGAATGCCCACTCGACCTCAGACGCGACAAGCTAGACCGCCTAGTCTCTGACAAACTTGGACTTGAATCAGCCACACCTGATCTTGAGAACTGGCGCCGTTTTGTAGACCGCATCATCAATCCGACCTACGAGGTAAACATCGCTGTAGTAGGAAAATACATCGAACTGCAAGATGCCTATAAATCGATCTACGAGTCACTCACCTTTGCTGGTGCACATCATGATACCCGCGTCATTGTCCACCGTATCGACGCTGAAAAAATAGCAACAGAAGGCCCCTCAGTAATCCTCAAGGATATGGATGGCATTCTCATTCCAGGTGGATTTGGTGACCGTGGAACAGAAGGAAAGATCATCGCAACTCAATTTGCTAGAATGAATAACATCCCATTCTTCGGCATTTGCTTAGGCATGCAGATTGCCACTATCGAGTTCTCTAGAAATGTTTGTGGACTTGAAAAAGCCAACTCCACGGAGTTCGATAAAAACACAGCCCATCCTGTCATATCACTTCAGGAAGAGCAAAAAGGACTGACCACCATGGGTGGAAATATGCGCTTAGGTGCTTCTGAATCAACGGTATTCAAAGGAACAAAAGCATACGAACTTTACAATTCTGAAACCATCACAGAGAGACACCGTCACCGTTATGAATTTAACCCATCCTACCGTGAACAACTCGAAGAAGCGGGCTTAAAAATCAGTGCCATCTCTGTCCCTGAGGGCTTAGTTGAGATCGTAGAGATTGCCACTCACCCCTTCTTCATCGGAGCTCAGTTCCACCCCGAGTTCCTATCAAAGCCTAATAAGCCACACCCTATTTTTGCGGGATTCGTTAAGGCGGCTCTTGATCACGCAGTAGCTAACAAAATCTAAACACTCATTAATATGTCCATCGAAGCTAAAATCAACGAACTAGGCTACACACTTCCAGAGGTGCCGGCACCTGCGGGATCTTATGTGAACTTCACTCGCTCAGGAAATTTACTCTTCCTAGCTGGAGGCATCCCTCCTGTAAATGAAGAATACACTGGGAAAGTCCCCACTGACACCAGCATAGAAACCGCACAAGAAGCAGCTCGCATCATCACGCTGAACCGCCTAGCAGTGGTGAAGGAGGCGGTAGGATCGCTAGATAAAGTAAAGCAGATCGTCACCGTGAACGGCTTTGTGAATTCTGAGCCAGACTTCTACGGTCATCCATCAGTCATCAATGGCTGCTCAGACCTTTTAGTTGAAATATTTGGCAACCAAGGCATCCACTCACGCACCGCCATGGGAGCCGCCGCACTGCCACTTAATGTCTCCGTAGAGATTAACATGGTGGTAGAAGTCGAAGACTAACCCCTATGGAAGTCTTCGCATCTATGTGAGCGAAAACTCTAACAGCTACTCAACCCAAGCCATTCTCAGCAACTCGATAAGTCTATCTTTATCTGTAGCTGATGTCTTGGCCATAAATCCTGCAACGTGAGCGAAGTGCACGTCCGGGCAATCGTTGACCTTGGTGAACTCTAATCTCAAATCATCATTGTAGCGGGATAGCGCGTAGCCATCTCCCCTTCGGTCTGGATAGATCATCGCCACGCAACCTTGCGCACTTGGATCTAGTTCGATAAATTTCCCCATCCCTGCCGATGGCTCCCCTGGCATAGGATCAGTCCTCGGCATGTAGAGTGCTTTCAAATTTCCGCCCAACTCAAGAACCTCAGCATTTTTAGCGATATAGTCTAGCCGTTCTTTGGCACTGCTAATATAATAAACGAGATCCTCGCCCACCATCCGCATTAGTTCCCAGATGACATCACCTGGATTGAGCTCGCTGTGCTTAGCAAATCTTCTGAGGCAAGTAATATCAAGCGGTGAATTTAGTTTCGCCATCACTTCTCTGTCAACATTGAGCCACTTCGCGGTCTTCACAGCACCGCGAGTGTCAAACCACTCAGCTGGTTCTAGCCAGTCACAAAATTTGCGGCCATCGTCGTAGAGATTGAAATGTCTAAGGACTAATGAAAGCGCGCACGTAGGCACATAGTCACGGGGAAACTGATGGTGATCAAAGTTATGTTTCGCGGGATCATGCTCGCCGCCTACATCAATCACACAGACGGAAGGGTCAGCGATATCCTCAGCTGATGGCTCGCGGCGGTAAATAGGCACGTTATAATGAAAAATCATCACACTACACGCCAGAAAGTCATCTTTATGAGCACCACCGGGGTGTGTCACTATTTTTTTAATATCCATGGCACCACTAACACACGGTTACAAAAAAACACAACATTTTACCATCGCATTGCAGAGGAATATACGCTTTTATTTATCACATGAATAAAAAACACCCCACAGCCTATCAGATAAAAACCATGTGGAAGGCTGCCACTGGGCTAGCGATACTTGTTATAGGACTACTTTTGGCAGGACTCGTCTGGTTCACTAGTAGTGTGCTATCCTTTCTTCAGCCAGTGCTTGTGCCTGTCGCCGTCGCAGGGGTGATCGCCTATCTGTTAGACCCTGTCGTGGCTAGATTACAGCGTAAGGGTATAAGCAGACTTAAATCGGTGCTCACAGTATTTGCTTCATTTTTACTACTTCTGACTATTTTAGCCTGTATCATACTTCCGCCTATCGTTAGTCAGGTCACTGATAAAGATCAGAGAAACAAGATCGGGGAGAAAATTCAAAACACGATAGAATCAGTCAGTGAGACCTCGTGGCTGAAATCTATCCTCTCTCCTTTACTCGCTAAACATGAACCCGCTGGAGAAAAAAAAGCTGGTGCGCTCAGCCCTAACAATATCGTTAGCCCAGAGACAGAAATCTCGGCGACCACAACGATCACCACAAAACCTAAATTCTCTGAAACAAATCTAGCCAACTATCTCTCTGATAACGCAGGAAAGATAGCCGCCTTAACAGGTAAACTCATCACCTCTGGCACCTCCACTTTTATCGGTACGCTAGGCCTATTGATAGGCATCTTTATGGTACCTATCTATCTCTACTATTTCCTCAAAGAAGGATCAGCCATCAAGAATAACTGGCATGACTACGTGCCGCTCAAGGCCTCTAAATTTAAAACAGAAGTGGTTGAGACACTCGCGGAGATCAATGGTTATCTAATCTCTTTCTTCCGTGGTCAGGTATTAGTCGCCATGATCGATGGCTTACTCGTCGGCATCGCCCTCGCTATTTTCCAGCTACCTTACGGAGTGCTAATCGGCCTGATCCTCGGCATCATCGGGGTGATTCCATTTGTTGGTAATATCATCTGCCTGATCCCTGCATGCTTTATCGCCTTTGTGCATTTCTCTAGTCCATCAGTACATACTCATGAGTGGCTACTCGGATCTAATCCATGGACATATGTGGCAGCCGTCGCTACTATCTTCGTCGTCGTGCAGCAGATAAACTCTCTCGTAACTGCACCCAAGATTGTAGGTAAGTCCGTTGGTCTGCACCCGATGACCGTTATCTTCTCAATGCTCTTCTGGTCGCTCATCCTGGGAGGAATGCTCGGTGCCTTACTAGCTGTCCCAATGACTGCCGCGGTGAAAGTTCTATTTAGACGCTACATCTGGGAAAAGAACATGAAATCAAGCAATAATGATGAAGAAAACAAGGAATTCGCAGAGCTTTCTCAGGACTTAGATCCGCTAGAAGAAACTGCTGCTACCTAAAACATCAAATCCCCTATTACCCAAACAACCTATCATCAATAACCCATGGTAACTATTTCTATCAACTACGCTGGCGAGATGCGCTGTAATGCCACTCATGATCCATC
>JBLHQF010000111.1:0-9076 GCA_047624885.1 Cryomorphaceae bacterium
AATGAAAAATTGTTTATTGAAATCTGAAAGAGTAGCGGAACTCCAGAGGGTCTCCCCCTTGGCTATTTTTGACTTTCTTTGGCATGGGGGGGATTCTCACCGAAGTCAACGCTTGGAATGTGAGGCTACGCTGATTCTCACTACCTAATGTCTGCGCAATGGTGCTGATGTTTTTCACCTTACCCCGCTCATCGACCATGAAGCGGATACGGAGTGTTCCTGGCTGGATGAGATCTGCATGCATCATCACTCGGCGCTGCCATTCTTGCTCTACAAGCTTGGAAATCTGCGCCATGTATTTGCCCACTGGCGTTGCTTTAACATTCTTTGATGCTATTTTACTTCTGCGAGAAATAGACCCCTCCATCACCGTCGCCTTAGCCTGAGACCTAAAGCCTTTTTCAGAATTTTCTGAGGCTCTCTTATTTTCAGCCGTTTTAGGTTGGGATTCCTGCTTCTTCTTTTTTTCCTCCTGAGTTTTCTGCTTGATCGCATCTGGGTCCGGCTGATTATTGGCGATGGTTTTCTGCTCTTCCTCCAGCCCTTTATTTTCTTTCGCACCGGTGTTCTTAGAAGTAGGCAGCTCGTCATTGAGCGCTATTTTCTTTTGTGCCTCTAAGAATTTTTTCGCTTCTTTGTTACTAGTAGCGATCTCCCCCTTCTGCAGCGCATCACCAAGTTCCTCAGTGGATTCCACGCTGCTCTTCATATCCTCCTGATCTAGTTTCGCTAACTTCTCTGGATCTGGAATTTCTTCTGACGGAGGCTTAATCTGAGGCTGAGTTTTAGACGCTTCACCTCCCTTATTCATGTGCTCTAGGATTCCATCTTGAAAGGTGGTGTCAACCGTTTCTTGCTCTCCATCTTTAGACTTCTCACCCAGCACCGCAGATCTATCAGGTGCGCTCGCTACTGCCGTTGCATTACTAGCAGCGATGATATCACGCTCACCTTGGAGGTCTGTATCTAGGGATTTTCCTGCGAGCTGATCATCAGCAGTGCGCACGTATTCAGGGAGGTCTTTAGGTTTTAATTTAGGCTTAGGGGGAAGTTTAGGTTTCTCTAGAGGCGGTGTTTTAGCTACTAGAGCTTTGAGTTCCTGAGGAGTCAATGGTACCTTTTTAGACGGCGCCACGGGAAGCTGAGATTTCATAGGAGCTAGCTGGATTGCTATAACCATTTCCTCTTTCACAATAACCTCTTCCTTAGCATTTACCGCCTCTGTACTCAGCATGATGACCCTAAGACAAATCATGACAGCCACGACAACATGCAGCACCACAGAAACACCAATGCACATGCCAGCGGTCATCCACTTGCTTGTGCCTTTTTCTGTGATTGTCTGGTTTGCCTTCAACTCTTTTATTTTGCCACAAATCTAGTTCAATGCTAGGCGTAAATCATTTTTTTAAAGAAATAGGAATAGAGATTGATCCCTTATTTAGCTGTGCTAGTTTATCTCAACTCAAACTAATTATTATGAAACTACTCACTCACATCACATCCACAGCATCAGCAGCCGCACTCGTATCACTTTTCTCCATCTCCGCGCTAGCCCCACAAGCTCAGGCGCACTGCGAGGTCCCCTGTGGAATCTACACTGATGATACCGTTTTCACAGATCTCCACACCCATTTAGCCACCATTGAAAAGGCGATGAACGAGATTAACACACTGTCTAAAGATCCAGCTAAGAACGCCAACCAGCTCATCCGCTGGGTGAACAATAAGGAAATCCACGCTACCAAAATTCAGGAAATCGTCATCCAGTATTTCCTCACTCAGCGCATCAAGACCACTGAGGCTAGCACGGATAAAAATGCTTACCTCCTGAAACTCACTCAGCTGCACCAGATGACCGTCCTAGCGATGAAATGCAAGCAGACTACTGATCTCGAAAATGCACATAAACTTCACAAGGTTCTAGACGCATTCAAGGCGAGTTACACCAAAAAATAATTCAGTTTTTTCTAATAATATCTCTCGCTTAGCCGTTATCTTATTAGTAAGTCACATTCGCATGCGAACCCATCTCTATCAAAAACCATTCAACTTAGCCATCGCATCATCGCTGATGATCTTTGCTGGCATACCTGTGCTTCATGCTCAGGATCCTACAGTAACTAAGAAGGATCGCAACGATGAAGCTGGACCTAATGCCGGACTTACGGCTGAAGCTGATCCACTCTCAAAGCTCAAGAGAATCAACGAGTCTACCTATCAGTTGGGAGAGGTCATAATTGATAAGAAAAAGCGGACAATCAGCTTTGAGGCTGAGGCTGAGATCACTAAGGACATTATTGAGTATGCGATCGTCACGCCTGCAGGAAAAGTTCATGAGTCCTTATTTATCACTAATGCCAGACCGATTCATTTCAATATTGCTTTCAAGCTACTCGGATATAAGGAAAATAAATCGCTCTTCAAGGTTTTCGTAAATAATTTCCCTACAGAGAAATATCAGACCACCACGGACGCGGCTAAAGCGAAATCATTCTTCACCACCACCATTAGCTGGACTGATAAGGAAACCAAGAAAACACACAGCCACAACATCAACGAGCTCATCAAGAATGCCCAAACTGAAAAAACAATGGCTAGCAGTAAGGCTAAATGGTCTTATGGCGGGTCATTCATGCATCATGGAAAATTCGCAGCTGAGATAAACAATGATCTCATTGCTATTTTCACAGACAGAGGAGCAGTGGCTAACTATACTGGTGAAGGCAGAGAAGATGACACCCTCTGGTTCCCAATCACCGAGAAAATGCCAGTAAAAGGCACCAAAGTCACCATCACTATCACGCCAAATTTCCCCGCAGATAAGAAACAATAACACTCACACTACAGAACAACCATCATGAAATCCATCATCACATCAAGCATCATCGCATCAAGCATCATAGCAATTGGTACAGTAGGCTCTATCGGATTACTCACTCAAAGTGAAAGCAATGCGCAGACACCTGCCGCGCTTAACCCGCAAGCACCCTATCTCTCGCTCCAGCTAGAGATGGAAAATGCGATCAAGACAGGTAACCTCTATCTCAAGAGCGTGCAAGATGAGAAAGGCTTCTGGAAAGATGAGGAAATCCCCGCCTACACCGCTCTGGCAATCTCTGCCGCCATGCGCGATCCTAACCTAGCAGCCACTGAAACCCCAGAGCACATCAAGCCCGCTTACAAATGGCTACTCTCTATGCAGAAAGAAACTGGTGCTATCTATGGTAAAGGACTCGCCACGTATAACACCGCTACCGGTATCATGGCGCTCGCCGCATCCGGTGACCCATCCCATAAGGCGGCCATCCTAAAAGCGCGCGCCTTTCTTATCAGCCAACAGGCCGACTACTCTGACAATCCAGCGATGAATAAATACCACGGAGGTATTGGTTACGGAGGAAGTCACCCGCACTCAGACATGTCTAACACCTACCTCTCTATCGAGGCCATCAAGCTTTCTGAAGTCTATGCCAAAGACACCAACGTCGAGAAACAACCAGAACTCGACTGGGATAGTGCCCTGCAATTTATCTCACGCACCCAAAACCTCGAAGCCACAAACGACCAACCAGGTATCAGCAACGACGGATCACTCAATTATTTCCCAGGCGACTCCAAGGCAGGCACAATTAAAAACCCTGACGGCACCGAAACTCTCAGAGGCTACGGTTCCATGTCCTACGCAGGACTCCTCTCAATGCTCTATGCTGATCTAGAAAAAGATGACCCTCGTGTGTCAGCAGTCACCGATTGGCTCAACGATAATTTCACCGTCAAGGAAAACCCAGGACTCGGCCAGCAAGGGCTCTATTATTACTTCAACGTCATGGCAAAGGCACTAACAGCCGCAAACATCGACACCCTCACTACCAAGGACGGCAAGAAAGTAGACTGGCGCAAAGAACTATCCCAGACTATCCTCAGCGCCCAGCGTGAAGACGGATCATGGACCAATAAGAATAGCCGCTGGTGGGAAAACCAACCAGAACTAGTCACCTGCTACGCAGTGCTCACACTAGAGCAGATCTACGTCTCTATCCCTAAAAAGTAAATCAGATGATGACCGATACTTACTGGATAAACCTTCGTAGTAAAATGGGCTTTAGCTTCATTAATAGTACGATGTCGATGATTTTACTGATTACGATGGGCGGCACCCTCGAAGTGGTCGCTGAAACCACGCCAAAAACTCCTGTAGTAGTTGAGCCAGGCTCTGAAGTGAAAGCGGCACCCACCACCAAGCCAGCATCCAAATTAGAAGAAGCTCTTAAAAAGTTGAAACTTCCTGGTGTAACGATCAATCTCAAGGAACGCTGCGTTGATGTCGATGCCACCATCTGTCTTGATGAAGGAGCACTCGAACTGATCGCCTGCACAGTGGATACCAAAGAACACGAGTCGCTAATCGCGGTTGAGGCCAAGCCAAAAAACATCCACACCGCACTTCTATTGATTGGTGCCAAGCCGGGTAATCCGGCGATGCAGAAGCCAACTAACAAAGAGAAAACGCGGTGGAGGCACGTGCCCCCTAAGGGAGGACCAGTGGACATCTCTATTGTCTTTAAGAATAAGCAAGGCAAGGAGGAAGAACGTCCGATTAGCGATTTCCTCGAACCCTTCGAAGGATATGAATACGATGAAGCAGAGGAGACGCCTGAAAAGAAAGAAAAGGAGCGATTCCCAACCAACACCTTCCTATTTGCTGGGTCCTTCCTTCATGGTAAGGGTGAAGGACCGCGCATCTATGTGGCGGATATGAGTGGACACGTTATCTCCCTTGCTACTTTTGGTGATGAATTACTCTGCTTGCCCGGGATACACGCCCATACTGCGGGAGCATTGGCATGGCAGATCAATTCCACTCATCTCCCCGAGCTGGGAGCCAAGGTCAAGCTCCGCCTCCGTCCGAAGACCATACCAGCACCCGATGCCGTCAAGCCCCCCGTTAAGTAAGCTAACTAACAGAACTCTAATTGGCTTCATAATTCACCAGTCACCAGTCAAAACCCACTATTCTTCAGGCTATGAATGAATCCTGACAAGCAATCCTGTTTGATTGCACTTTTTGTGCGTGCTAACTCCCCTCGTTCTGGTTTACTTAGACTTATGCGAAACCTCAAAGACGGCATCAGATCACTCGTGAAAATCGATTTCTATGGCCATGTACATAAATATTTCCGGGGCACCGATGCTGATAAACGCGCGGCCAACGAAGCCCGTATACTCAAGGTCCTAGAAGAGCGTAACTGCCCTAATGTCCCACGTCTGCTCAGCTACACGCCGGAGGAAAACTACATCGTAACCACCAACTGCGGCAGCCCAGCCCCTGATTTATCGAAGAAGAAGTCTGACACACTCTACGCCAAGCTCAAAGAGCAATACGGAGTCATTCACGATGACCCCGAACCGCGAAATATCACCTATAATGAAATCATGGGAGAGTTCAACATCATCGACTTTGAACTAGCCACCGTCATCGAAGACTTTGAGGTAAATAGTGAATGTTAAATGGTAGATTACCTATTCTCTGCATAACGCATTTACAATTCCACATTTAACATTCCACATTTACTATTTAAAAAATGGCGGCAAATTTCCACTGGCACTCCACCTCCACCTCCGGCACGAAGAAGCCCGAGAATGATGATTCTTGGGTTGTCTTCTCCGCTGGAATGAAGGGCTCAGAAAACTTACCTCCAACAGGTAAATTTAATAACGAAAATAAGGATATCATCTTCGCAGTCTCAGATGGCATGGGCGGAGGAAATGCTGGATATCTTGCATCAAGCCTCATTCTGGAAAACATCAGCAGCATCATCCCCAAGACATTTAAAGCAGCCGCCCAAGGGTTCCACCCTGACTATCTTGAGCAGCTTGAGCTTGCCATTGAGAAAATCCACGCGGCCATCAATGAAGCTGGTGGAAAAGACCCTAGCCACGAGGGCATGGGCGCGACCCTCACGCTCGCTTGGTTCACACCAGAGAACCTCTATCTAGCACACATCGGAGACTCCAGGCTCTATCTGCATCGCGATGGTAAGACGCAGCAGCTCTCGGAAGACCACTCATTTATCTGGAAGAAACTCCAGCGCGGAGAAATCTCCGAATACCAATACCGCGCACACCCGCGCAAGGCGGTACTTTACCAAGTGGTCGGTGGAGGTCACCGCAATGTGAAGCCCCAGATCGCCGCCATCCCTTACCAGGCTGGTGATCAGTTCATGCTCTGCTCAGATGGCATCATCGATGGAGTCTGGGAAAAGCACATTCACTCCGCCTATACTGAAAGCCAGCAAGTATCAGACCCTGATCCTAAAGACGTCCACCAAACCATCCTCAACCGCTCCCTAGAAAATGACGGCAATGACGACACCACTATGATCACCCTCACCGTCTCGTAGAAAACTGACCAACATGAAACGTCGAACGATCTTCATCGCTATTACCTTAGTTTGTGCTGCGATCTTTGGATGCGTAGTGATGTATGGTAAAGGCGTGACACCACTTATGAAAGCGGCTAAGGCAGGAAATGATGCCGAAATCCAACGACTCATCGAAGATAAAGTAGACCTGGACCAACAAAGTAAATACGGATGGACTGCCTTGATGTTCTCCGCCTGGAAAGGTAACGAAATTACCGCCAAAAAACTCTTAGCCGCTGGAGCCGACCCTAATATCATTTCTAGCTCGGTTCCATCAAAATTCGAAACGGTAGCCGGCCATCCTCCCAGTTCAGCGCTAGAAGAAGCGATCCGAAACCATCACTTAGATATCGCTAAATTGCTCATCGAATCTAACGCTAAAATCGATAATAACTCCATTGCTCTTGCTGGGGGTGAAGGTGACATTAAGTTTCTCGAGTATTTAACAGCCACGGTTAAAGACAGTGGGAAAACCATTAACTTCAATCAACCCAGTAATAATGCATTTCACCCCTCTGCTCTAGCATCAGCCGCTTCCGCTGGACACTTCAGAACAATAAAATGGCTCATCAATCATGGTGCAGATCCTGATCTCATAGCCGTGGAGCAAACCGCGCTTAAAGAAGCAGTCAATAATGATGAGCAAGAATGTGTGAGTTTACTACTCCAACTCGGCGCAGCCCCAAATCTAAGTTACGGCTCTACTACAGAAAATGCACTATTCACAGCTGTGACTAAATACACTGAAAAATATAACTACGCTAAAAATCTAGCCATTATAAAATCACTCCTGAAATACGGAGCAGATACCAAACAAAAGGCATTCAACGGTGAACACACCGCGCTAGAGTTCATCCAGATTCAGCGCAAAAACGCCATGAAAAATAATGCTCCAGCTAAAACAAATATCACACCTAGCACCGCTCATAAAAATGCCATCATCAAGCTACTCCAAGATTATACCAAATAAATAATACCACCCAACGAGCCTAACAACCCATTACCCTCAAATGACCTGCAGAACATCTACGCGCCTCCTGAGGAATCTTCTGAAAAAATGAACCTATGTCCGAGCTGTGGTCAGGAAATGGAACAAGAATAACTATACTCCAACTCCACCATCAAATGGCGCGGAGGAACACTATCCAAAATGAAAAAGTTCATATCCGGAGGAGCCCCCATAGCTACGACCAAATCAGGTCTCGGTTGTAAATATGCGGCTTACCATTGCAAGCTCTGTAAACTATTTACTTTAGTAGAGTAGATTGATCATTATTTATATGATTGATCTGGTGAAAGATCTAACTTAGCTTGCCGTAACATCATGATGAAGACATTAAAGAATCTAGCCCTAGCCTGTGTGGCAGGAAGTTTATTAGCGGGCTCCTGCTCAGCCGGCGAGAAAGTAGAGCTATTTAACGGCAAAGATCTTACCGGCTGGACAGGTACTGGATACGAAGTCAAAGACGGTGCCATCGTCTGCACTCCAAAAGGGAAAAACCTTACCACAGAAAAAGAGTATTCTAACTACGTGCTAGAATTTGAGTTCAAGCTTCCTCCGGGAGGAAATAATGGGGTAGGAATCCACTACACTGGTAAAGGAGACCCAGCTTATACAGGCATGGAGGTTCAGATTCTTGATGACACGGCTCCTAAATATGCAAAACTTAAAGATTATCAGTTTCACGGTGGACTCTACACCCTGAAGGCAGCAAAGATGACCAACATAAAGCCAGTCGGCGAATGGAACAAGAAGAAGATCACCGTCAACGCCAACCATATCATCATTGAACTCAACGGCAAAATTATCAATGAAGCAAATCTAGATGACCTCGCGGCCAAATACCCGAAGCACAAGGGAGTAAAGAGACGTGCCGGACACATCTGTTTCTGCGGACACGGAGATCCAGTAGCATACAGAAATATCAGCATCACCGATACCACCCTTCCCGTAGTCGACCTCACTGGATTCAAGATGCTCTACAATGAGAAAGATCTCACCGGCTGGAGCGATGACCCAGGACACGTCGGTCACTGGCAGCCTAGAGGTAAGGTCTTGTACTACGACAGCAAATCCACAGCAAAGGAGAAGAACCTCTGGACCGCAAAGAAGTATAAGGACACCACTCTCGTGCTCGATTGGCGCTGGGCTGAGACATCTACTAAAATGCTCATGCGCCCCTTGCTAGACCCAAAGACAGGAGTCGCTAAAAAAGATGCTAATGGCAAAGACATTAAGAAAAAAGTCATCGAACTAGACAGCGGCATTTATTTCAGAGGAAACAACCGCTCACAGGTGAACCTCTGGAACTGGCCCGGTGGATCTGGTGAAGTCTATGGCTACCGCACCAATAAAAAACTCAGCCAAGAAATCCGCGCAGCACTCACACCCAAGGTCAATGCAGATAACCCGATCGGTGCATGGAACCGCATAGAGATCACCCTTATTGGAGATCGTCTCACAGTGGTACTCAATGGCAAAAAAGTCATCGACAACGCCCAGCTCCCAGGAGTCCCCGCCGAAGGAGCCATCGCACTCCAACACCACGGCTCAGCACTCGAATTTAGAAACATTTTCATCAAGGAACACTAGTAAATCCTAATTAGATCTAGCTACAAAATCTCACAACCCATATACTATGACAGCAGAA
>JBLHQF010000112.1:0-9035 GCA_047624885.1 Cryomorphaceae bacterium
GGAGTAAGTGTCTCTGGAGAAACGAATCCTCCGATACTCATAAGACCAAATACGCCAAGAGCCATCCAGGGAATGAATCCCAGAAGAAACAGAAACTGGTTTAGTTTCGGTTTTAAATTGCAGGTAGTTATGGTAACTTTCCCTGCACTTTTAACGATTTTAGCATTACGAGTAGGTATCATTTTGTCCCAACAGTTTTCATAGTCACTTCTAATATTCGTAATCAAACACCAGATCATTCAGTACAACCCAAGCGCTTGCTTACAGCAAGCAATGGCAAAGCTGAGCTTCCCTTTTGTGGGGCGAGTTGGCGTGATTGTTTTCCAGCGTCTTGGTTCACCATACTCTAAGAGTTTCTCTGTAGGATGCACCATTGTGTTTTGCTCACAGATATCTAGCATGGGAATATCTGCATGGCTGTCTGAGTAGCCGTAGCTATTTTCTAATACTTCTCCATCTTTCCAGCCTGATGGGAAATGCGGCTGCATTCTGCCTATCTTGGTGGCACCTTTGTTATTCCCCCCTATGATATCTGGGAAAAACTGCACCCGCTTACCAACCTCCACTCTAGTGCCATAGCAGTGATCGAACTCCATCTTCTCGGCCAGATACTTCACCCACACCTCCGGGCTTGCGCTGTTTAAAATAGTCAATCTCCCCGCCTGCTTATGCTCTCTAACAATTACTAACACCTCCGCATACATTTGCGTCGGGAAAATCTCATCTACAAACTCACGCGCGTATTGATCCAGAGTCTTCGCATCCATCAGCGCCAGATAATTGAGAAACACCCGCTTCATTCCCCCAGCTCCGAGTATCTTCGTGAATGGCAGAAATGGGATTAGTCCCAGAATGTGCAGACGTCTCAGCGGCTCGCGCTTAAGGACGAAATTACAGAACAACAACTGCGTGTCCCACGGGACAATCGTCTGGTCGAGATCAAAGAGGGCGTAGCCTGATTTGGTTGGGTGATTCATAAAAGATTAAGTTTATTGGCTCTGTGAGCCGTCATTAGTTGACTGGCCAGTAGTCATTGGTCAGTAGTCATTGGTCAGTAGTCATTGGTAAGTAGTCATTGGTCAGTTTATTCGTTACGGCAGAGTCACTTAGAAATATTGAACGGCGATTAAGATAGTCAATATTGCTCCATCGAGCTGGACCAATGACCAATGACCAATCAGCCGAGCCGCAGGCTCTAATCACCTAAGCAGATACCAATGGCTCTCGCGGTCTCTACCACCTCACCAGTTGGATCGACCAGCCGCAGCTTGTGCACAGCCTTTTCTATCGATGCTGAACTCACATGATAGGACTGATAACTCACCATCCTACCAAACCTGCCCTCTTCTGCTAGCTTCACCGCCTTCACGCCGAACCTAGCCCCCAAAATTCTATCCAGACTGGTAGGTGCGCCACCCCGCTGGAGGTGTCCCAGCGTGCAGGCGCGGGTTTCCTTTCCTGTGCGCTTGGCAAGCTCGTTGGCTACGTATTCACCTATCCCACCTAGCCTCACATCTGAACCGTCCTCATTTTCCTGAGTCAGTAGCTTACCATCTGCGGTGCGCGCTCCCTCGGCCACGATGACCATTGAGCTATGATTCCCCTTCGCCTCCCTCTCCTTGATATGCTCCGCTACTTTATCGAGTGAAAATTCTATTTCAGGCATAAGAATGACATTAGCACCGCCAGCTATCCCGCCCCAGAGCGCGATCCATCCAGCATTTCTCCCCATCACCTCAACCACCATCACGCGTTTATGACTCACCGCCGTGGTGTGCAGTCTATCCATGGCATCCACCACGCAGGAGACAGCGCTATCAAAGCCGAAGGTCATCGCCGTGGCTTGTAAATCATTATCGATCGTCTTCGGCACCCCGATGACTGGGAAGCCGGCCTTGAAGAGATGTAAAGCAGTAGAAAGTGAACCATCACCGCCCACCACGATCAGTGCGCGGATCTCTAGCTGCTTCATCGTCCTACTCGCCTTCTCAATGACTTTTTCTGCTATTTCCTCCCGCGTCCCAGCGCCCATCTTAGCGGCAAGGTGGCCTTTATTAGTGGTTCCTAAAATAGTCCCCCCCAGCTTCAGAATCCCTACTGTATCCTCAGGATCTAGCACCTGATAGTCTCCCGGCGGCAGCAGCCCCTCGAACCCATCACGAAACCCTATCACCTCCCAGCCTAGCTTACTCGCCGCACCCACCACTCCGTGGATCACCGCATTCAGCCCCGGACAGTCTCCCCCGCTATTTAAAATCCCAATTCGCATGTGGGGAGGATTAACAAATGAGAATAAAATTGCCAAGTTTTTAACCCGCTTGATGGACTATCCTCATAGCTACGACCATGGCAAGCCCTGTTTATGAGAGCCCACCGGCAGTAAACTTACATACCCCCTAAAAAAAAGCCTCCGCCGATGACCTGGGTCATCGGGCGAGGCCTTTGTTCTTAAATTGTGTGAGTTAACTCAGCTTAGCTGCAGCAATCGCTTTTACCAAACTTTGCATACCACTCCGCGACTACGTCCCAATTCACTACTTCGAAAAATGCAGCGATGTAGTCAGGGCGACGGTTCTGGTAGTTGAGGTAGTAAGCGTGCTCCCAGACATCTAGTCCTAGAAGTGGTGCACAGCCACCGCAATCAGCGTTTGGCATCATTGGGTTGTCTTGGTTTGCAGAAGAGCAGACTGAGAGCTTGCCTTCGCCACAGGTGCAGAGCCATGCCCAGCCAGAGCCGAAGCGTGTGGCTGCTGCATTTGAGAATTCATCTTTAAACTTATCGAATGAGCCAAATGCCTCATCAATAGCCACTGCGAGATCACCACTCGGAGCTGATGCTCCACCTGGCTTTATGCAATCCCAGAACAAACTGTGATTGAAATGTCCGCCGCCATTGTTTCTGACTGCTCCACGGATATCTGCAGGAACTTGATCTAAGTTCTTCATTAGATCGCAGATTTTCATGCCTTCTAGCTCAGCGTTTCCTGCTATCGCTGCGTTTACTTTTGCCACATAAGCATTGTGGTGCTTGCTGTGGTGTATCTCCATCGTGCGTGCATCGATGTGGGGCTCGAGCGCATCATACGCGTATCCTAGTTCTGGTAGTTCAAATGCCATGATATTATTTATACGTTGTGTGTTATTAGATTATGTTGTGATAAATGATGACATTCAGTGAATATCTTGCTTGCAGATCATCATTCGTGGAGACATTATGCGCCTGTTAACCTATTTCGCAAGAACGAATCTTATCAGCTATGCAGTCATCCACATTTACTATTCTACTCGCACTCTCGAACGAGAGCTACATCTCCGCAGCCGCATCAGTTATCATTGGAATCATCATCGGCGTCCTCATCACCTGGCTAGTCTGCTCTAGCTCTAAAAAAGCCATAGTTGCTAAAATTTCCGCCGAGCTGGAGGCCGAGAAAAACCGTATCATTGAGACCAATCAACGGCTTACCAACACGCAGCAAGAGTTACAAGTCCTCCGCGACTCAGAAGCCACTCTCAAGCAGAGCCAAGCCGGCCTCATGGCAAAGCTCACCGCTGAGCAAAAAGCAGCCAAGGAAAAAGAACTTATTCTCCAAAATGCCCAAGCCAAGCTGGGTGACACCTTCAAGGCTCTCTCATCAGATGCCCTCAAGGCGAACCAAGAACAGTTCCTCCAGCTGGCTAAAACTTCACTCAGCGCACAACAGCAAACCGCCGTGGGAGACCTCGATAAACGCAAGAACGCCGTCGAGCAGATGGTCAAACCAGTCGCCAGCACCCTAGAGAAAGTGGAGCAGCGTATCGGCGAACTAGAGAAAGCCAGAGAAGGCGCCTACGCCTCGCTCAAGGAACAAGTCAAGCACATGGCAGACACCCAACAAGGACTGCAAAAGGAAACCTCCCAGCTCGTCAAAGCCCTCCGCCAGCCCACTGGCCGCGGTCAGTGGGGAGAAATGCAGCTCCGCCGCGTGGTAGAGATGGCAGGAATGCAAGAGCACTGTGACTTCAAGACCCAGGTAACCACCACCGACACCGACGGCAAATCTCTCCGCCCAGATCTGGTAGTCTCGCTCCCCGGCGGTCAAAAAATTGTGGTGGATTCCAAGGCACCCATGGCTGCCTATCTAGACGCCATCGAGACAGATGATGATAAAGAGCGCGACATCTGCCTAGCTCGCCACGCCTCCCAAGTCCGCACCCACATCCAGCAACTATCCTCTAAAAAGTACCAAGAACAGTTCGAGCAGACACCAGAATTCGTAGTCCTATTCCTACCAAACGAAGCCATCTTCTCATCCGCACTCGGGCAGGATTCCACCCTCATCGAGCAAGGTGTGGACCAGGGAGTCATCCTCGCCACCCCCACCACACTCATAGCACTGCTCCGCGCGGTAGCTTATGGATGGAGGCAGGAATCGCTCGCTAAGAATGCCCAGCAAATCGCCATACTAGGAAGAGAACTCTACAATCGCCTCAATACCTTCACAGGCCATATTGATAAAATTGGCTCCAGTCTCAAGGCATCGGTTAATCACTACAACAAGGCAGTAGGGTCACTCGAGCGTAACGTCCTCCCAGGTGCCAGGAAATTTCAAGAACTAGGCTCAGCACCCTCGAATACAAAGATCACCGAACCCTCCCTCGTCAGTGAAATCACTCGTGAAACACAGGGCGAGGGCCTGACGACACTCAATATCCCTGATGAGATTCTCCAACCACTCGAGCCGATGGACTCACTCGCAGGTGATGAAAACGCCAATGACTTCTCTAAAGACTCACTGGCCGATGCCTTTGAAGGCTTCACTGCAGATACTCCAGGCGAGGGAATTTAGCTACAAACCAATAAAGCGATCATTCTCTAATGGCTGATAAAAACGTCATCAGTTACGACCAGTAGCAATTAGCCACTCTACGAGTTGTAGCAGGTAGCTCTTGATCCTTTTTTACATAAAAATGATCGCTACCCGCTACCCGCTACAGCCAAAGGCCTTGCTACACACCGAACGTCTTTAATTTGTTGCTACAAAATATAACTTTCGTTTTCATACTTTCGGTATATACTGAAAAAATGAGCACCGCAATCCATGTAATCAATTCAGAACAAGAGCTTCCTATTTCTATCGATGAGGCGTGGGAATTCTTTTCTACACCAGCAAATTTAGAGAAGCTCACACCAAAAAGCTTACGATTCAAGATCCTCACATGCTCTCATGATACTATGGTGGAAGGGCAGATCATAAGCTATAAAATCAGGCTGATGCCACTAGTCTGGATGAACTGGGTCACCGAGATCAAACAGGTGGAAGACAAACATTTCTTTGTAGATGACCAGCGCTCCGGCCCCTACAAGATCTGGCATCACCGCCACACCTTCACTGAAACAGAAAATGGCGTCCTAATGCAGGACCAAGTCCACTACCTGCTCCCCTTTGGATTTATAGGCAAAATAGTGCATACCTTATTTGTGAAAGCTCAGCTGAAAAGAATCTTTAGCTACCGAACAGAAATGCTCGCCGAAAGGTTTGGTGGCTAGACCGCTAGCAGGACTAATCTATCCTTACAAAAGCACTGTAAGACTATCAATCACCGCATCTGCATCGCTAAAGTCTAAGCAACTGGTGAGGCGGCTGGGGACGGCGATGGTGCGGCAGCCCGCGGCGTTACCAGCTTTCACTCCGTTGAGTGAGTCCTCTATGACTAAACATTCTTCTGGCTTAAGAGAGAAACGTTTCACCGCTTCTAGGTAGAGGTCTGGGGCTGGCTTGATACGGGGAGCATCGCCGCGGCAGACCACATGATCAGTGTGGCGGACAAGGTCTAGCTTCTCCAGCCACATATCCACCCAACGGTGTGATGAGCTGGAAACTACGGCTAAGCTCTTATTACTCCCATTGCCAGAGGTAAGTTTTTCAAATAGCTCTCTCGCTCCAGGCAGTGGCTGCACGCCTACTAAGTCAGATTCCAGTTCTACTTGGCGTTTGGCGTTGATTGCGGGCCAGTCGAACTCTTTTCCCGTCAGTTCTTCCAGGTATTTCTCTGGCGACCAGGTATCAAAATCTGAGCCAATGCACTGCACGTAGGTTTCCAAGGCGAGCGTCTGCCCCTCAGTTTCAAACGCACGCTGCCAAGATTCATAAATAGGCCATTCGGAGTCTATGATGATCCCATCAAAGTCAATCAACACAGCCTTCGCGTTCGCAAGTAATTCAGATGCTTCCATGCCCTAAACGTAAAAGTTCCCTGCAGTAAACTGCAAGGAACTTCGTAAACTATTTTAAGGCGTTTTGAGTAAAGTCACTATCCTCTAGAACGACGCATGATGAAACCAAATGCCCCGAGACCAAGAAGAGCTAGTGAAGTTGGTTCTGGGACTGCTTGGACGAATAATGTATTTGCACCAGATCCCGTAGCATCTACATTACTAAGTGTAGGTGAATCATTAGGATCATCTACAAACCAATCAACAGCAAAAGCTTCGCCATAAGCATCACCCTCATTCAATACCGTAGTCCCACCAGGTAAGTCTGCAAACCAATAAACCCGCACATTCGCAACATCAGTAGGAGACAAACCTAGGCTGTCAGCATTATAGTTCTCAGTTGTAGAGCCTTGGCTAATTATTTTAAGAGGACCACCTACAGCAGTGCTAGCAATTTTTAAGACTATGTCATTGCCTCCATCATCTATAGGATTATGCAAACTAATGTTTGCTTGATCTAAAATAGCACCAAATCCATCTCTGCCAGCATCTAAAACTACAACATAAAGGCGGTCAACTAAAACAGCATTACCGTCCTTGTCTTCCATATCAGATACAGCACCTCCTCCTAAGGTAATTGCAGCACCAGCAAAATTCGCTAAGCCGAGAAACACGACAGAATTTTTTATTATTTTATTCATTCTTATATTTATATTTTTCTATTCAGCTAGTGGGCTATAAGGAATTATAGGTTTAATGAAAGTCTTTCCCTCAAACTTATCAGCAGACCTTCTAAAAATATATGCTCTACCTGGCTTGATGAGCTTAGCCACCCCGAGGTTTTGTCGAGACAAGTCATTATTATCATACCACCCTTCGTAACTATCACCTGATTCGTAATAAAAGTAAGAAGCTGTTGGAGATGGCCTTAGCACTCCTGCATTATCTGGATATTCCAAAATCAAATCACCATCTATTACATTGAAATCTGTTACAGTTTTAAAGTCCGGGATCTGTCTAAATCCAGCTTGATCAAGCGTCATTTCAACAGGAAAGGGAATTGCAATATGGTTGTCTTGTTGAATTTCATCAGACAAGGTTGCTACTTGGACCGTGCCGTCAGTTAAAGGCACATCCCCCACTATATTCTTAATCAAATCCTCTGTTTTCTTGTTCCTAAAAGTGTAGTGCAAAGTATTTCTTAGAACTGTGGAACCAACATTTGTCGCAGACAAATCATTATTGTCATACCAACCTTCGTATTCATCATTACTATCATAGTAATAGTATGATGAAGTAGGTTGTAACCTAGTACCTATATCAGTGGTGTTTTTAGCTAAAATCACTTGATCTGGCAGGCTGAAATCCGTTGATACATCTATCCCCGCTCCATCTGGAAACAATGTATTTAACGTCCAATGTGGTCTAATCTCAAAGTTGTCTGTAGCAGAACCATTTAGCGTCGCTACATCTGTATCCCCATCTTGATCAACTGTAATAGAATCCGTAGCATTAGCCGTCACATCGAAGGTTCTTCCTTCTAACGTTCCTGTAGTGAAAAGTAGGTAGTATTTCTCATTCTGACTTCCATCTGCATAGACCAACTCGCTTGCAGTGAAGTCGGCGTTGGCAATGTTGATGGTGTTTCCTGAGATGCTTACCACTTGTCCGTTATAGACCTTAGGACGGTTCATAGGGAGTGAGAAAGGGGTGTCTGACTCGGCATTGAATGTGAGCTTAACGAATCCTACAGGAGCAGTGACTTCTGCGTTGGCTACTTGTGCCATGGGAGCTAGGCTTACTATTCCTAATAGTGAGCAAGTCGCTACTGCACTAATGGCAGATTTTATCTTGTTCGTTTTCATTGTTTTGTTTTGTTTTGTTTTGATGTTTACTATGTCCCTGTTGGAGAAGATGGCATTACAAAATGAATAAACAAGGGTTAAATTCATTTATACTTACCTAGACTGACCTCATATTTGGGTCAGTTCAGTAACAAGCAGATAACGTCGAGCACCTCGATGATCTGGGATAGTAGCGTTTTAACCACAGAAGGCACGGATAGCTAGGCGGCTAATCCCGACCGAGGCCATCTTAAATATTATATTTCGTCGTCCAGATATTCTTGAAGTTGATCAGGGAGATCTGTAAGCATCGGTGTGAGCTCGGACTCGATGTCTTCTAGATGACCTAGTTCTACATCGTTGAGCTCTTGATCAGGGGACTTGGTGCCGCACCATTGGCTGGACTGGAAGAGGTCTAGTAGCGCGTGGGCGCCTACTTCATCGAGTGATTTCAGAAGTGCGTCATGGTTGAGCGGGCTCATCCAGAATCCGTGCAGGCCTTCCTCTTCGGTGATATTCGCCACTTCTACGGCATTCATGATATTCTGCTCTACCTCGGTGAGCGTCTTGTCCGGGTCTGCTTCTACGTCCTCGATGAGTTCTTCTATTGTTTCGCTAAAATCTAACATAATGTGGAGGCCATTGGTCATTTGTGCAGGAGGTTTTGTCAATAGGATTTGGTAAGATTTTTCTATTCGACAAATACTGGCCATCCCACCCTTTTGTGGCGCTGCGCGCCGTTAACTAGTCATTGCTTGATTCGTCATTGGACGGATTCTTTGCTGGCTTGAATGATGGAACTGCGATGAACCCTTAGTGTCGTAGCGCTCCATCGCGCAGGATCGCACCATCTTGCTGGACCAATGACTAATCAACCAATGACTAATCAACGTGCCGCAGGCACCATAGAGCCGGAACGGCCTATGCTAGACTATACTCATTCTAGTTTAACCTCCTTCAGGAGATGTCCGATGCTCGCCAAAATATTTCTCACTCCG
>JBLHQF010000113.1:0-9023 GCA_047624885.1 Cryomorphaceae bacterium
CCCCAATGAACAATCTTTATGACCGAAGCGCTTTCTTAACGAATTCACTTGGCCTGAAATTTTCGATGATGACTTCTGTATCCTCACCCCTATTCATCCTCACTTCGCTTATATTGAAATTTGGAGTTTTATGGGGAGCAAACAGTATATCGTCGTGAGTGCTGTTCTCGTGAACCTTGAACATCTCAGGGATAATGTCTCCACCTAAATGATCATCTCTGCCTGTGGCTAAATGGCAAGTTCCGATTACTTTTTCATCCTGAATGTCTGAAAACGAGACCGGTAAAACCTGAGTCCCAAAACCTAATTCACCGATCGTTCCCGTCATAGCATCGTTTGCAAGCCGCGCATTGTGAGCATCAATTGTTTCTTGATTTCCTTCTATTAAAGAAGAGTTTACAATACTTCTATCTGTAACTGTTAGCAATCCAAGCGTTCCGTCCTCGTATTTCATCGGGAACTCCCCCCTTGCATCTGTCGGCACGAAGTAGACCTCACCTGCTGGCAAGTTCGCAACATCAGGCTCCATCCCCTTACAGAGCCCCTGAGACTTCTGTGCTTCCTGGCCGTCTAGGCCTAACCACGCCGTGAGTACTCTGCCACCCTCTAGCGTGAAGTCCACCTCAATGGAATCAGCCTTAGTCATCGCAGCCCTCATTTTTTCGGCATCGGCGGCTACTAAATTATAGTCAACCGCGAGGCCTGAGTTTAAAATAATATCATTCATCCCATGCATCGTCGCACCTCGAAAATCAAATTCCTTACACTTCGCAGTGAGAGGCGCCGTAGCACTCCAGTCTGTGATGCAGAGAACGATGTCATACTCTGAGTAGATATCGTTATCGAGCGAAAGGTGATTCCCCGCTGAGTCAAACACATCATCCTTCATATCGAGATTTGATCCATTGGTGCTGTAATAAGCAAACATTTCACCGCCACACATCCCTAATTTGTCCATCACTCCATCAATGAAGGGCTGATAGAAATGCTTCACCGCATTCTTCTGAACCGCGAAACGCTCGTCTTCAGTTTCTAGAAAAGCAAAATCTTTCATCCACTTCTGAGGGTCATCAAAATCTGTTAGAATACAAACACGGCATCCTTGAGTGGGTTCAAAGACTGTTCCTAGTAGACGAATCACGTCGAACGGTGGAAACTCACGTTTCTCAGGGTTCATCATGATCTCATCGCTTAAATAATCCATCTGGGAGGCCGCTAGTTTTGCGGTTGGCTTTTCTGTGCATTGTGATGACATGTGGGCATTATAGTGCTATTTTCATTCTCAGCAAGTGACTTTTTATCGCTTTTTTATGCCGTCGCCCTAAGCGCCTATTTGATAAGAATTCATAAATAGTCAAGAAAAATTAAATAATGCTTCACAGTCAACTTGAAATGCGTTAAAAGTGTCTACTCTATAACTAAAACCAAGAAAATTATGCCTACTCTAAAAGAACCACGCAAGCAGCAGTTAAAAGTGAACAGCAAGCAAATGGAAATGACTAACGGCTCACTCAGCCGATCAGCCCCCATCACTGATGACTTTGAAGGCAAGCTTGTAGCAGCCCAGCATAAGCTAGAACAACTTCAGCACCAACAAGAGCTAATAGAGCAACAGAAAGCTGAGCTAGAAGAACTCACTAAGCGCAAAGAAGATTTCCTAGACGGTCAGGTGAACATGACAGAAAGACTGACCACGTGCCTCACTTCGATCGACCGTTCACTCTATGAGATGCGTCAGGATCTTGAGGATCTTGAGCAAACACGTAAGTGTTTCGCTGAGCACCAGCAGAAGATCGATAGCATCAATCCTGACTCATGGTCACGTGAGCAACTGCAGAAAGAGCTTAATAAATCTATCTCCCTGCTAGACCATGCCGAGGACGAATACGATGAAGCCATCTTGTATTTTGCTAATGGCACCCATTCAAATGTCTTCGGCAACTCTAAAAAGGCATCTAAAATTTCTAACAAGATCAGAAGCGAGCAGGGCGAATTCATGACCATGTTTAAGCAAGGCATGGCATTCAACTTACCGGTCGTTATCCTTGGAACGATTGCGCTCATCCTTTTCTTTGCGAGATAATCGATCTCTATCATTCCTAATAGTCAGTGGCTAATCAACTCACAATCCCAGAACTAGATAACCTCACTCAGGTCACCGAGGAGGTAAAAAACGAGATCGAGTCACTCAGAGACTTTATCGAGAATGAGCCCACGAAACGTCGCGCGGCTGAGATAGAACGAATGCAGACTCTTCCCGCTCCAGATGAGATAGTGACCGTGCGCCGCGAGAAAGAGTTTTTTGATCGTCTCAGCAGAGGCGAGCTCAAGAATGAACACAGACACCAAGCAAAAAATGGAGTCCTCTTTGTATTCCTAGCACTAGCTATCTGTTCTGTCTCTCTTTGGATCTATCGTTTTGTTAGCTAGCCACTTGCATCGAAAAACCCCCTCTACTCCTTAACATCACTAAGCTCCCTAGACACTCAGAAGTGGACTTGGACGAAGAGCTTAGCAGTATCGTTACCTTAAAGATTAGCAGAAAATGCGCTCTAATACCCTAGGAGCCGCTCCGACTCATAAGATTATTTTTGATTTCAATATTTTGTTCTATATTTTATCCAAGAATCTAAAGTTCAGGCCTTTAGGGGTAAAGATAATTCACAGCCTTCAGGTGAGTCTCGTTCAATGCATAGATCCTGTTCTTCAGGCTATACCGCTGCATACAGGTGCTTTTCATCAAATAAGCAGGTAAATATTACGGGGCTAATCCCATGTGACGAATTGTTCACTATCGGATATTTGAGGTTTTGGCAGTTTCATGAGAAATGTGTGGTGTGTTCGAAAGAGGACACCAAACCAACTAAACAAACTAAAATGAAACTAAAGACAATCACATCAGTTTTCGCGGCACTCACTGTAGCTGCTACTGCTCAAACTAAACTTGTCATCAAGGGTTCTGACACTCTCGGAGCTAAAATGGTGCCACAACTTTCGGAGGCTTATAAGGCTGCTGGAAATAACGTCGATTTCGAGATCGCTGCGGAAGGCTCATCCACTTGCTTCACTTCCTTGCTCGCAGGTACTGCAGACTTCGGAATGTCCTCACGTGGCATCAAGTCATCTGAAAAAGATAAGTTCGCAGCTAAAGGTCAAGAGGCAGTTGCTCACATCGCAGGTGTGGACATGATCGCAGTGATCGTGAACGAGGCTAACGGCGTGAAAGCTCTCACTAAAGACCAGATCGCTGGTATCTTTACTGGTAAGATCTCTGACTGGTCACAGGTCGGTGGAAAAGCTGGTAAGATCAAGGGTTACACACGTAACACTTCATCTGGGACTTATAAGACATTCCAGAAGCTTGCGATGAACAAGGCTGACTACGGTAAAGACACTCAGAAGATGGCTGGTAACGAGCAGATCGCAGAAGCAGTTGCTGGCGATGTGAACGGAATTGGTTACGTAGGCCTTGCTTACATCGGACGCGACGGCATCGCCGCAGCTACTGTTGACGGAGTCGCCCCATCACCAGCTACCCAGATGTCTTACGCTCTCTCACGTAATCTCTACTACTACACTGTAGGAGAGCCTACTGGAGCAGCTAAGAAGTTCATCGTGTGGTCACTCACATCACCTAAGGCTGCTGAGGTCATCAGCGGAGTTGGTTTCATCGCTCCTAAGGTATTGAAGAAGTAATTTATCAATAAGAATACGTAGTTCATCAAAAAGCAGTTCATCAAAAAAGATAACCTATCTACCTCGCACCTAAGAGTCCAATCTGGGTGCGAGGTTTTTCCCATTACCCTTTTTTACATTACCCTTTTCCCATTACCCTTTTCCCATTACCCTTTTCCCATTACCCTTTTCCCATTACCCTTTTTCCTTTAACCTTTTTCCTTTTTCCTTTTTCCTTTAACCTTTTCCCTTCTTTCCACCATTTTAAATAATGAAAGACAGCAACTCAAACAAGCCCTTTTCAAATTCTAAAGGCTGGAAAATCCTCGGACTTACCAAGCAGGATTTCATCAAGTATTTCTTCGGAGGAAATGCGATGCTGGCGATTCTCATCCTCATCGGCATCATCGTATTCTTAGTTTACCATGCCACATCATTTTTCCCACAGTACCAGAAGAAACTCACTCTCTACCGTCTTTCAGGCCAGGAGCTAGTAGATTATTCATCTAAGCAATACAACCAAGTGTTTGAGCTGAAATCTCTGACCATCCAGGCCAGAGAATACGAACTTCAGAAACGTCTGGGCGCACTCTACCGCGTCACTTCTGTTCACAGTGAATTTAAAGGTAAGGTTCTAAAAAAAGCGATCGCTGAGCGTAAAGAACTCAAGCGCGCAAAGACATCATTGGCAACCGCCACAGCAAAATCGGAGGTCACTCCGGAGCAGATCAAGCAAGCTGAGGACTACCTCGCGAAGGTTAAAAAAGAGTTCAAAGAAGTCATCACAAAATCGGTCAATAATCTGGACTATGATGACGTGAATAATAAGTCTTGGGCTACGGATGAGAAATTCCTCAATGACATCCGCAGCTCGGTTGTTGAGAACATTATCATTGGTGAAGAGACAGCATACATTAAAGACATCAAGGAACAAGAGGCAGTGATCACAGCTGAGATAGATCAGCTTCCATTCATCCAGCAACTCATGAAGTCTGGAGAAGACTTCGCTAAGCCACTACCTAAATTCAAGAGCTACATCCAAGAGCTTCGCGATATTTCTTATGTCAACAAAGCGCAGGGCGAGAAATTTGGCGAAGCGAAGGCCACCATCGCTACGAATGAGATAGCGAAAGAGCTAGCTCGCACCGAGGAAAAGAAAGCACTCAAGCAGCTCAAGATAGACAGGCAACTTACCGTGGAGCCCGACTACACCAAGCTGGCCGAGCCACTCTATGCATCTAAGGACACACAGAAACCTCACTACGAAGCACTAACGGCGGCGGTCACCGCAGGGATGAGCACCATCCCTGATGCAGATAAATTTGAGGCCAAAGCATCGGTCGGTTTTATCGAAGAAATCCGTGACATTGAATCAGAAATCTACGCCTCACTTGACGAGAGCCGCAACGAAATAGTGAACTGGAAACATGATGAACCATACGGAATGTGGAAGACAGTGAAGGGGTTCTTCTTCGGCACGGAGTGGATCACTAACTCATCCTGGCAGGACTTCTACGGCATTGTCCCGCTACTCGCAGGCTCAGTCTTTGTCGCTGTGGTCGCTATCGCTATTTCAGTGCCATTCTCCGTTGGCGGTGCTATTTATGTGAACCGTCTGGCCTCTAAAGGTGAGCAAAATTTCATCAAGCCATTCATCGAGTTTATTCAGGCGATCCCATCCATCGTTCTCGCATTCTTCGGCTACGTGGTCTTGGGGGTGCTGATTCAGAAATACTCACAAACGTGGATGTTTAGCTTGCTGCCTGGGTTCCCCGTGGAAGACCAATACACCATCTTAAATGCGGGATTACTTCTCGCGCTGATGGCGGTGCCTACTATCTTCACTCTCTGTGAGGATGCTCTGAACAACGTCCCATCATCCTATAAAGAAGCGTCACTCGCGCTAGGAGCCACGAAGCTCCAGACGGTGACTAAGATCATTCTCCCATCATGCGCATCAGGTGTCATCGCTGCTATTCTATTAGGATTCGGCAGGATCATCGGTGAAACGATGGTGGTGCTGTTAGTGCTCGGTGGACGCATCGCCGTCCCAGGATCATGGACAGAACCGGCACACTCGATGACGGGGATTCTCGCGCAGGAGATAGGCGAAGTGAACGAGGGATCACTCCACTGGGGTGCACTCTTCATGGTGGGACTAGTGCTCTTCACCATAGCACTCGGACTCAACTATGTTTCCCAACGTGTTCTACAGAAATACACTCGATAACTGCCCCCATTAAAAGCAACCAAATTCACCATTGATTATCACATCCTATTTCCATAACCGCATGTCAGATAAAAGTATTAATAAATCACCTTCAGGCAATCAAGTCGATCCTAACAACCCGGCTAATCCTTTTTCTAGCAAGAAATCTAGTCTTCGCACCAAGGAGAGAATCGCCTTCGGAAGCTACGCATTCGCCACCTATTTCATCATCTTATGCGCCTCATTCATCTTCGGTAAAATTCTATGGAATGGCGCGCCGGTCATATGGGATAAAGGGTTATCCTTTGTGTCCCAGAAACCTCAGACTCTGAGTGTGCTGGAGATAGAGAAAGGCAGCTACACGGTCCCCACAGAGAACTTCGATAACATGCTGCTAAGTAATCCAAATGACCCCCCGATCGGTGGGCTGGAGGAATTTGAAAAGAAATTCGCGTTCAAAACATTCAAGATCGATGATGGCTCAATCATTGGCGAAGGTTACCTCAAGCTGATAGAGAAAGAGAACAAAGGCTACTACCTTAGATTCGCCCAGCGTGACTTCACCGCGAAGTCTGGCTTCACCGTTGATAGTGATAAGAGATTCAACATGAAGAAGGAAGAGCTAACGATCATTCAGCAGCACGATCCTGAGCTAATCGCAGGAGAGATCAATGAGAAAATAGTCAAGCTCAACCGAAAAAAAGTCACCATCAAGGCGGGTGAATACGAGCTTAGCAAAAACGGACATGATGCTCTCATTGACACAAATTTCGTGTTCCAGATGAAACAATCATTTCCAGATGACGAGCCAGAAAAAGTAAACGCGACAATCGTCCCGGAGGACCAGACGATCATCGTCACAAGCGCTATTTACAATCAGGCATTCGATGAAGACGAGCGCGGCACTATCCCAGTGGAAAATGAGGAATCTATCCCCTACACGGTCACCTTTACCCAGTTCACACTACCCGCTGCTAAATATCAAGTGACCGCAGAAACGCTAAAAGTCCTCTCTAACTACGGAATAAAACATCTGCACAATCCAGAGCTAGGTGCCATCGTAGTGAATGATGACGATGACGAAGTAGTGACTCTTAACGAAAAGCAGTTTAATGCACTCGTCAGCGACAACCCGAAACTAAAGCTTTCACAAGTAGAAGACTCTCAGCAGAGCGTTTCTTACACCAAATTCAATCTAGAAAAAGACTCAGAAATCCAACTCAACTTCTCAGACTACCTTGTCTTCAAGCTAGATAAATCCTTCAGCCCTAGCTCTGAAAAAACTCATTCCTACTCAGGTGGTGGAATCCTAGGACCGATCATTGGCACAGCATGTCTTGTCATCATCTGTATGACCATCGCCCTCTTCACCGGTATCGCAGCAGCTACCTACCTGAATGAATACGCTAGAAAAGGTGGCTTCACTAAGATCATCCGCCTAGCAATGCTTAACCTAGCGGGTGTCCCATCCATCGTGTTCGGATTGTTCGGGCTAGGGCTCTTCGTGATGATCGCTCCTATATTATCAAGCACGCCAAACGTGGAATCTAAGTTTCATCTACCCATCATCGCCCTCGGTTCCGCACCAGATCTGCGCACGCTCGAAACTGAAGGAATAGCAATTGTAGATTCTAAGCTCCGCACATCAGAAGCAGTAGATACCGCGAACCTCGTGGGTGCTAAGAAATTCCACAACGGCTGGTATTACATCTCATTCCAAGGCTGGGGCACCTGCATGCTCGCTGGTGGCTTCACCCTCGCCATCATGGTGCTGCCAGTCATCATCACCTCCTGTGAGGAATCTCTCAAGGCAGTCCCCATGAGCTTCCGAGAAGCCGCCATGGCGCTGGGCGCCACCAAGTGGCAATCCATCCGCACCGCCGTCCTCCCCTACGCATTCCCAGGCATCCTCACCGCATCGATACTTGGCATCACCCGAGTAGCTGGTGAGACAGCTCCCATCATGTTCACCGCTGCCGTGGCTGAAAAATCTGATTTACCATGGCAGGGAATTCACTCCGGCGGCTTCAGTGCATTCATTGATTTCCTCCAGCAGTCAGTCCAGGCTCTCCCTTACCACATCTACACCGTGGCAGGTAGAATCCCACAGTCAGAATACACTCAGCCAATGCAGTATGGTTCGGTGCTGGTCTTCATGATCATTGTATTCATGCTCTCTGCGGTATCTATCTATCTCCGCATTAAGATCCGAAACAGAATCAAATGGTAATTTCAAAAAACTAACAACCCCCAACAGAATCTAACAATTTAATACTTACAGACCATGATCAGCATCGACAACGTCTCATTCTCATACGACCTCGGTAAGACCGAAGTCCTCCGTAACATTTCGCTGGAAATCCCGGAGAAAAAAGTCACCTCATTCATCGGCCCGTCAGGCTGTGGTAAATCCACGCTTTTACGCTGCCTCAACCGGATGAACGACCTAGTAGAAACCTCCCGCGTGACCACTGGGCAGATCCGCATCATGGGCCAAGATATCAATGCCAAAGATGTGGACGCCATCGAGCTCCGCAAACACATCGGCATGGTATTCCAGAAGTACAATCCATTTCCAAAATCTATCTATGACAACGTAGCCTACGGACTCCGTATCCAGGGCATCAAGAATAAGAAGAAACTTGATGAAGCGGTGGAGGATAGCCTCCGTGGAGCAGCACTCTGGGACGAGGTCAAAGACCGGCTAAAGGACTCAGCACTCGGGCTATCAGGTGGTCAGCAACAGCGACTCTGCATCGCCCGCACCATGGCTGTGAAACCTAAGATCATCCTCATGGACGAGCCATGCTCAGCACTCGACCCTATCGCGACCGCAAAGGTCGAAGAGCTCATTACCGAGCTTAGAAATGACTACACCATCGTCATCGTCACTCACTCAATGCAGCAGGCGGCAAGGATTTCTGACCGCACCGCGTTCTTCTACCTCGGCGAACTCATCGAATACGAAGACACCGACACCATTTTCCAAAACCCAGGAGTCAAACGCACCGAAGACTACATCTCAGGACGCTTCGGATAGCACCACAATCAATTCACCACCCCAAACTCACAATTCACAATTCACAATTCACAATTCACAACTCACAATTCACAATTCACAATTCACAACTCACTATTC
>JBLHQF010000114.1:0-8963 GCA_047624885.1 Cryomorphaceae bacterium
TGTTAGATAATTTCCTGTCAATAAGCCATGCTTCGTATTCGAGCAATTCATGCTTTTGCCAGTTCCACTGACCAGGCTTATTTTTCACCTCCGATTTAGAGGCTTTTTGGTAGCGCAACTGGAGGGTATCTATCATTTGCGAATCACCGATGGTTTTGGCGTATCTGATGGTGTGGCGGTTGACCATATCAATTTTAAGAAGGTCTTTTATACAACGATCTTTCCACCGTGGGTCTTGGCGCTCATTCAGGTAGGCATAGACGGGCTCAGCAGCATCGTAACCAGCATATTGAGGGATCTTTTTTAGAGCTTCAGTATCTTCGATCATTTCCAGAGACTTGGGTTTGTTGGCCCATAATCCCGCAAGCTCACGTAAATAGGGAGATTGCCATTTCTGTGTCAGAGCGACATTGATTGTGTCTCTGTAAATATTGGGGTATTTGGCTAGTTCAATGGAGTAGTAAGCCAGTGGGTAGCTGAACATGCCATGTTTTTTAGCCTCTTCTGCAGTGAGGATGCGGAGGTCGACTAAGGCTTTGTTGAGAGCCTTCTTTTTTTGCTCGGCATTTTTTGATTCCATCAGTTTGAGTTGCGTGCGTAGTCGATCTTGAATCGTGTCGCTTACCTTCTTTTTAGGCTGGTCGCTAAAGATGTTTGGGATAAAGATATCTTCTTCCGAACCAAGCCATCCTTTTAAAATGTTAATGTTTCGTTCTTGGTTGATTTTGGTTTGTGCTCCTTTTGGGATTTCCCCTTTGTTGACCAATTTGACGACTTTTTGCCGCCAAGTTTCCCAGCGTGGATCTTTGATTCCCATTTTTTGCAGAGAACCGCCTGAGGTTATTTCAGCGATGTCAATTAGTTTGCCAGTGTCTTCATCGATGATTTCCCAGAGGATTTCAGATGCTGATTTATCGCCACTTTCTGTACGGTTGATTAACTCTGCCAAGGTTTGTTGGTGGCTGATGAGTTGTTGCTTGCTCCACTCTGGCAGCTTTACGTTACCTGCCTCTCTTGTGATTCTGTCACGGAATGGATTGGGGAGAGGGAGCAGAATGTTCGCTTTTAATGTTCTGGTTGTAGATTCTGAATACATGATCTGGAGTGCTTGTTCATAGCTCCAGGTAGTTACGGGTTGGTGGTGTTCCCGCTCTTTTTCGGTTAGCTTGGATAACAGCTCATTGAGGCGATCGAAACCTTGCCTAGCCAACTTTAGTTCGCCTCCTTTGCGATGAAATTCGGCTTTAAGGTATTGATAGATGATTCGGTTTTTGCTGCTTACTCCTTCAAGCTTCGCGTTTTTAATGAGGAGCTCGATGATAATCGCTCGATAATACTCGCGAAGTTCGGCTATAGGTTTATCATCACCGTAGCAGGTCGAGAAGAGCTGTAAAGTGAGGTGGAGCTCTTGCTCTAGATTATCTATCCCTCGGATTGTCCTGAACCACCATAGCCGTCTTAGGTTTGTTTCAAGGGGGCTATTTTTAGATCTAATGAAATCCAATTCTGATTGACTGACCAAGATAGCTTGCGGTTTGCGTTCGAGTTTTAGTTTAAGATTTTTCAGTTTGTGAGAATTTTTTTCGTCCCATAATTCTGGGCTGGCCACGTAGAGGTCCCACGGACAAATGCTCGGAGAACTCATCATAAATGCTGGTGAATCGAGGAAGTCACGGCTTGGCTCCCCGAAGGATGAATAGCTCATTAGCTGCAGAACTTTTGAAGATCGTTTACAAAGAGGGCAAGAGTGAGATGAGATATCTACGGACGTAGCTTTAGCTGGGATTGAGCCGAAGAACAATAAGCAGGTGAAAACAATGAGTGCTGTTATATTGAGTTTAATTGAAATCATTACAGCCGCATATTTACTGAGGGCTTATGATAGAACAAGCATAAAGAGGCTAGGGATGGCCTGAGGGCAGGGGGATAAATATTAGAAGCCCTTTATTGTATATAGTATAAGGGAGTAGATGATATTACAGTGAGGACATTATTTCCGTTGATTTCGCCATTATTATCTCCTCTGATTGAGCGTCAAAATGGCTAACTAGTTTTATTCAGTAACATCTGGATAGCTTCCTAACATCTTCACCATCGAGCAATACTCAGAGAGGTTCTCGATTCCAGCTGCTACTTTTTCATCCTCACAATGACCCGCGAGATCCACGTAGAAATTATATTCCCAGTCACGTTGCTTCGATGGTCTGGACTCAATCTTGGACATGTTGACCTCGATTGAATCAAAGATTTGCAGAGCTTTTACCAGTGAACCTGGTTTGTCCTTGGTGCTGAATAAGATCGAAGTGCGGTCTTTTCCTGTTGGTGGGCAAGTTTTCTCGCCGATCACTAGGAATCGCGTCGTGTTCGTGGCGCGGTCTTGGATACATTCATCGAGCATCGTCAAGCCGTGCATCTCAGCAGCGAGAGGTCCGCCCATGGCGGCCGCTCCATCTGCTTCATATTTCTTTGCTAGAAGCGCCGCCTTGGTCGTGGATGAAACTTCTACTAGATCAGCCTTCGGGAAATGTTGGAGTATCCAGTTGCGGCACTGGCCGAAAACTTGCGGATGTGAATACAACGTTTTAATCTCCTCACGCGGAATGCTAGCCATTAGACCGTTTTCGATCCGCATCATGATCTGTGCGCAGATTTTGAGAGGGGAGTCCACGAAGAGATCAAGCGTGTGTGAGACAGCTCCTTCAGTCGAGTTTTCTATAGGAACCACACCGTAATCAGCCTTTCTTCGGGCCACTTGATCGAACACTTCGGCGAAGTTGGATTGTGAAGAGTAATCCACGCTGTGTCCAAATTTCTTGATCGCTGCCTGGTGTGTCCAAGTGCCAGCTGGTCCCAGGTAGGCTATTTTAAGGTCATCCTCAAGAGCCAGTGCGCAAGACATGATTTCCCGATAAATAGCACGTACAGATTTCTCAGGAATTTTACCGTCAGACATTGTGACTAACTTCTGCAAGAGCAACTCTTCGCGCTCTGGGGCATAGATTTGCAGTCCTTCTTTTTTCTTGATCTCACCAACTGTGTGAACGCAGTCAACGCGCTGCGCTAAAAGGTTTAAAAGCTGGCTATCAATAGAATCTATTTTCTTGCGTATATCGTTTAGTGGCATTGCGTAAAATTTAGTGTAAGTTGATTAAAGTAAGTTGTTTTTATTTTATTGGATACGAGTTTATTATAGCTTAGTGATACCTGATCCTAGGTTTTCAAATTCATTAGCTGGTGCTGAATTCGCGCCAGAATCACCAGTTTCGGAAGCTGTTTCTAATGGGGCCTCAGGTTCAGGTTCAGGTAATTTGACTGTTCTGAGTTCCGATGCATTAGGCAGGTCGTTCACATTTTTGATTCCAAAATACTCGAAAAATAGCTCGGTGGTCTCGTATAAAAGTGGCCGACCTGGGAGTTCAGCGCGGCCACCAATACAGATTAATTCGCGGTCTAAAAGCTTCTGTAGCATGCCGTCACATGAAACTCCGCGAACAGCCTCCATGGCAGCCTTGGTGATTGGCTGTCTATAGGCGATGATAGCTAAAGTCTCCATCGCAGGGCCGCTTAATCGTTGAGGTTTTTGCCCTGGGAACAGTTGGCGCACGAAATCCGCATAATCTGGATTGGTATAAATTTTCCAACCCTTAGAGCGCTCAATAATAGAGAAAGACCGTCCATTTTTTGCGTAGCATTGATTTAGCTCAGCGATAGCTTTGATGACTTGGTTTTGTGAGGTAGGAGCTAATTCTGAAAGCCACACGGGTAAAGTCACAGGTTGGAATACTTCAGAGCCCTTAGCGAGCGCTTCAGAATCAGCAGATTTCTTGCTTTTGGTAATTACGGCTAGAGCGTCTTCATTTTCTACCTGGAGAGCTTCTTCAGCCTCAGCCACACGAGCGCGCACTAGGCGAGCTAGTTCCGGGCTGGAGAGTGGCTGTTCTGATGCCACGAGAATGGCTTCAATGATTGCTGTTAATTCCATAACGAAGTAAGACTAAATTTCAGCACGGCACAATGCAAGCAAGATGATTTCTTTAATCAGACATGACTTTTGGAGTCGTTTCGTTTAAACGCCTATTTTGACAAAACATCTACACATCCGACAGAAATACCCACCTTAATAAGTTCGCACAATATATGTAATGCGTCATTCAAGGCTTAAGGATAGCCCTACTGGTATTTATGTTTATAATGGCGGTCTGACTATGTGTGTCGGATATTACACTTCCGCGGAGTTCACGTCTTCCCTGAGATTGTCTATGATGTAGAGTTGTCGATCCGGTGTGTTTTTACCCATATAGAATGCGAGCATTTCTTTGAGCGATTTCCCTTCAACCATGGAGACAGGATCTAAGCGGATGTCATCACCGATCATGAACGCAAATTCGTCTGGTGAAATTTCTCCTAATCCCTTGAATCGTGTGATTTCCGCTGCTTTACCGCATTCTTTGATCGCTTTCTCGCGTTCCTTTTCATCGTAACAATAAAATGTTTTCTTTTTATTTCTGACTCTGAATAACGGTGTCTGGAGAATGTAGACATGTCCCTCTCTGACTATTTCAGGGAAAAACTGTAAGAAAAATGTCAATAAGAGCAATCTGATATGCATTCCATCGACGTCCGCATCTGTAGCGATAACTACATTGTTGAATTTGAGACCTTCAAGTCCGTCTTCGATGTTCAGCGCGTGTTGCAGCAAATTGAACTCTTCATTCTCATAAACGATCTTTTTAGTGAGTCCAAATGAGTTCAAAGGCTTACCTCTGAGTGAAAATACTGCCTGAGTTTCTACGTCTCTACACTTTGTGATAGAACCACTTGCGGAGTCCCCCTCGGTAATGAATACGGTGGTAGCTTCTCTGCGTTTATGCTTAGTATCGAAGTGCGCGCGACAGTCTCTGAGCTTCTTATTGTGGACCTTTGCTTTTCTGGCGCGGTCTCTGGCTAGTTTTTTGATTCCTTTGAGTTCCTTGCGCTCCCTCTCTGCTACGAGGATACGTTTTTGTAGAGCTTCTGCGACTTGCGGGTGCTTGTGCAGATGGTTATCTAGGTGCTCTTTGAGGAAGTTTAGAATAAATGTCCGGACCGTTTCTCCATCTGGTGCGACGTGCGTGGATCCTAACTTGGTCTTGGTCTGGCTCTCGAAAACTGGTTCCGTCACTCGGAGTGATACCGCCGCTGTTAGACCCGCTCGAATGTCTGATGGATCATATTGTTTCTTATAAAAATCTCTAAGGACCTTCACCACAGCTTCACGAAAAGCTGTAAGATGGGTTCCCCCCTGAGTGGTGTGCTGTCCATTGACGAAGGTGTAATAATCTTCGCCACTCGACATGGTATGGGTAAAGGTCACATCTAGATCATGGCCGGATAGATGGATTGGCTCATAGAGTAACTCATCGTCCATTTCCTCTCTGAGAAGATCTAGCAGTCCATGTTTGGACTTAAATTTTTTCCCATTGAATACGACGATTAAGCCAGGGTTTAGGTATGAATAATAGCGGCACATTTTCTCTACGTGATGCGCTCTATATTTAGTCTTCTTTGGGAAAACTTCACGATCTACGTCGAATGAAATACGCGTCCCATTCGGCGCGTCCTTGTCTTTACGCGGACGCTTCATTTCTTCGATGACTTCCCCGCGGCTAAATTCGATCGCCTTGGTTTCGCCTTCTCGCCATGCTTGGATCTCGAAGAAAACTGATAGCGCATTCACTGCTTTTATGCCTACGCCGTTGAGGCCTACAGATTTCTTAAATGCTTCACTGTCATATTTGGCGCCAGTGTTGATTTTAGCCGCACAGTCCATGAGCTTTCCAAGCGGAATCCCCCTGCCGAAATCCCGCACTTCCACACGATCTTCATCATCAATATTGACGTGGATTTCCTTGCCGTAGCCCATGACAAACTCATCGATTGAGTTGTCCAATACTTCCTTAAGCAAGATGTAGATTCCGTCTTCTGGGCTAGATCCATCGGCTAGTTTGCCGATATACATACCCGGACGTAGGCGGATGTGCTCTTTCCAGTCTAAACTCTTGATGTCGTCTTCTGTGTAACTTGCCATGGTGAATTTCTTTTAGTTAAGATGCGTTAAATATTCTACTGTGGCAACCACGAAATGCGGGATCTCTGGATATGGTTAGGTTTTCAGGGCTTTTTTCGGGCTAACTCCCCTACTTCTTTAGGTTCTTTTTTCATAAGAAACGAAATGGCGATACCAGGGAGAACTGAAATCCAGGTCCAGGCGTGGATGGCCTCGATGAGGTCTTCTTCTTCTGTTACTCTGGGCAGTACACGGGTGCGCTCGATGAGTGAAGCCATTTGTGCTGCTGCTTCTTTTTCCACACTACGGGAAAACCACAGGAAAGAAATACAGCCAGCAAGGACGAGCCCCACGATGATGATCGTCCACATTGCGGGAACCCTTCCTACCACGGTCCCTAGCACACAACCGACGAATGTGAGCGGTGGTAGGATGTAGCCTAGTTTGATATATTTGATACGCCAGCGGATGAGCTTCTGATGGTCTTCCCATAGTCCAGATAACCCTAAACTGATAAGCTGTTTAGCGATTTCAGCACTAGAGGTAGAGTGACGGTATTTCTCATCGATCAGTGCTACGCCGTCCCTGTTGAGAGGGATGCCTGCCCATGCTCGTTTTTTGAACTCATAGTTCAATTTACCGTATTTTGCGGAGAGTTTCTTGAGAATCGTTTCCAAGTCTAAGGATAACTCCCCTGCTTTATAAAGCCTGCGGAAGCCAAATATATTGGCTACTAGTAAGCTGGCCATAATAGGCACTGCGCACAAGAGAATCAGCAATGCTTTCATAGCTACTAAATAAACTAGTGGTTAAGGTTTAGGGTGGGGCTGAGTTCTAAATCTCTCTAACTGATTACTAAGACTATAGGTGCGCATCTTCGCTGAGGAACTTCTTCCGAATGTGTCTAGCCGACCATACTTGCTGGCCATTACTGCTTTTTCTCCCCACTGGATCGCTTTCTTTCTGTCCCCTTTCGCATGGTAGAGTTCGCCCATGGTATCGATGTAGGAGGCTTCAAAGGGTGTGATCCTGAGAGCTTTTTCAGAGTGTTTAATTCCAGTATCTATTTTTCTAACAGCACGTGAGAGCACCCATGCAAGCGTGTTGTGGGTGTTCGCGCATTCGGGGAACTCATCGATAGATTTTTTCAGATACTGGTGTGAGTCTTCGACCCAGAGATCGTATTGTTTCGTAAGGTCTGTAGTTCTGATCGCGGGATAGAAATGATCGGCCAAATTGCCATCACCGACAATTGCTTCGTGTGCTTTGGTGAGTATTTTTAGACCTTTGGGTTTTTCACCTGCTAGGTAGAGCTCCATCCCTCTGGTGAACTTGGCATTATAAAAATCGCTGATGTAGTAGCCGATATTAGAGCTTTCAGAATCTGACGAGCGCTCGACGAGATCAGCTGCAGATTTCACCATGAAGAATGCTGCGGCCTTTCCCCATTGCTGAGTGTTCGTGTAGGCGTTATCAGATCCAGATAGATAGCCGAGTGCGAACTGATAAAGATTAGACTCTCTATTCACTGATCCTATGATGAGGATGCGCTCTATTATTTGCGTAGAAATATCATAGTATCCAGCCAAATAATGTTCTAGTGCAATGTCTCGCAGCTCATCATTGAGACCGATGCTGACGAGCTTAGAGTGGTTGAGTAATCGGTCTGCAGCTTTTATATCTCCTAGTTTGCGCTTAGCTATGGAATACACGGCATGCCATTTTGCTGACTTCCGGATGAATGAACTGTCCTCATCTAACAGGATGACGATTCCATTCCAGTCAAGGCCATTAGAAAGCTCCCTGAGATACTCAAGTTTTCTCAGAGGTATCGCTGATTTGTCTGCTTCGGTATCGAGTAATTGCTTGGCATACCGTTTAGCACTGATCGTATCTTGTCGGTACGTTGCCACTGAGAATAGTGCGGATCGCATTGTCTTGAGGCTAGCTACTCCCTGTCTGGCGGCTGTTTTTACTAAGTCGTCCTGCAGCTGGAGGTAAGTTTTTATTTCTGACTGATAGACTCCCATGATGACAGCGAGATCCCTGAATGACTTCTCAGGAGTTATGTCTTCACGTTTGAGCAAGGTGTTCCAGATGAGATCTGTCTCTGCAGTATCATCGTAGAGGTAGGTCACCATTTGTTGGTAGGTATTGTCACCGTTTCCACGATCGGTTACCAGCTCTATGGCGAGGGCGTGCATTCTTTGGTTCGCGATGGACTCCACTACTTTATACCACTCAGTGCTCTCTTGCGCTTGGAGTTCTTTTAGCAGTGGCGTGATGATTTTTTTAGCTGTTTCAGGCTGGCCTTTTTTGTAGTAAAATTCTGCAACGAGAATAAGTCTAGTAGAATAAGGGATCAGCTCTTTGCCTCTGAATTCAACCATATCTTCCTGCTCTACTTCACTTTCTTCGATGGCCAGACGGGTGTTTTCTTTGATGAATTTCTGTAGTGAATCTGAGTCAGTTATCCCTATCGTTGCGAGAGCTTTTTTAGGTAGCTCTCTGCGTTCTAGGTATGCGAAGGATTCATAGTGATGCCTCTTCAGCATGTATGGCTCTACTAGGTGTCCTGCACCTGTTAGGCACATGGACTTTATGGTCTGGTTGATCAGGTTGGAATCTTTGTTGTCTTTGGATAATTCTAGTATCTGCTCTTGCTGAGCGTGAGCTTTCTGGATGAATTCTTCACTTTCTCCCTCATATTGGGCTTTGATTATAGCTAGCCCCGTTTTAGCGGTTAAAGGCGATTTTTTTGCGTGAAACCAGTACATTTCATCGGGGTTCCCTTCTAATAAATCCAGATTAGCGATGACTCCCATGAGGCTCTCGCGTTGGGCGAACGTTCGGATATCCGCACGGCTTGGCCGTTCTAAGTTAAGGTGCATTTTCCATTCCTTATCGACCAACTGGT
>JBLHQF010000115.1:0-8960 GCA_047624885.1 Cryomorphaceae bacterium
GATGCACTGACTGAACTAGGTGAGGATCTTCTTCCGGCAATAGGAACCGATACCGATAAGACCAGATACGAGAAACTTGTGAGCAGGTGGAAGAAATTGTCAAAAGATGATAAGTAAAGAATAGATCTCTAGGCATTCATTACTTCCTCCAGGTTTCTAGGCGTTTTTCTAGGTCTGATTCTAGTCTTAGGCGTTTGCCTACTAGGCTTTGGCGGACGCGTTCTTGCCAGGGGGTTTGAGTTTCTTGTTTGGCTTGCTGGGTGAGGAGGTGGCGGATGTCTTGTAGGGTGAGGCTGCGTTCTGCGTAGAGGCTGGGGTTGGTGGCGTGCTTGGCGACGTCGTTCACGAAGGAATTGATGAGGGCGAGGCTGCTGAAGAGCTCGGCGATGGTGAGGGTGGTGAATTTCTGACGGCCTTGATCGATACTATGGCTGTCATTTTTCTCTGGTCTGAGGTCTAGCTGAGCGAGGGTGTCACTGACGTATTGGGCGGCCTGGATGAGCTGGGGTGAGATGTGGGATGAGGAGAATAGTAGCGAGAGGTGGTTACTGAGGTTGGTGAGATTTTTCCAGATGCAGAGGTCGATGTAGATGTCGTAAAGGTCATTGCAGAGGTGGGTGCCGAAGCTGCTGAGTGGGAGTTTTACGATGTCTTGGGCGTCTAGCTGCTTGTTGAATACGAACATGGAGCGCATGTAGCAGAGGAGGGGCTGCATGAGGAACTCGTAGCCGGGGAAGATGCTGCCGCGGCCATCGATCTTAGATTTCTCTGAGCGATCTAGGTAGGCTTGGACGGCGTTGTGGATAGGGTCGATGGAGGCTTGGGGGGCGTAAGGCTTGAGCGCGTAAAGGATGGTGAGCTGGTCAAAGCTGGCGAAGGAGAGCGCGCCGGCGCCTAGCTTCTGGATGAGTTTCCAAGCTTGTTGCTGGGATTCGCGGAGGTCATCGCCAGTGGTGCTGTCGGCTGCGGTGGTGGTGATGGTTTTGAGTTGGGCCGCATTGTGCGCTTCGAAAAAGGTGATGATTTCTGACTCTGGAGAGTAGTCTGAGATGTTGATTGTGTATGATTTAAGCTCACCGTAGTGGCCTAGGATGAGTTTGGCAAAGCGCGCGTCAGGATTTGGCTGGCCGCTGTTGTTGAGGTAGCGTCCGGCTAGATTTCCTGAGTATGGGTCTGAGCCGAATGCTAGGTTGGCGATGGCTTGTTTGCAGCAGATGTCGGCGGTGGGGGTGACGAGGAGTGGGAGGTTAGCATCGGAGCAGACTTGCTTGAGCTCGAGGATAAAGAGGTCTATTATTGCTTCAAATTTTTCTAGATCGGAGCCTTCTGGAGTGTGCTTAGAGGCTTGATATTTCGCCCTGATGGTGGACTGCTGCTGGCTGAGGTCTCGGATGACGAATGGCATGGCTCCGCCCGGGACGCCGGCTGCGCAGAGTTGCTGCTTGAGGTCATCTGGGATGTGCTGGTCTTTTCTGTCTGGGGTGGTATTTTGGGAGGACCAGATTTTGGCGATGCTTGTTTGGAGGTCTTCGTATGCTTCTGAGTCGGGGATGATGTCTGATGAGATGCTGGCAAGCGAGTGGTGGGCGGAGCCGCCGGAGAGGACGCCTTCGGTGGTTTCTATGGTGTCGACCCCGTATTGCAGAGCTTGCTGCATGGCTCCTAGGGAGTTCTCGTGGTGGGTGGAGTGGATGTGTAGGGTGAGGGGAATGTTTCGATTATTGGAGGTAAGTTTTTCTAACAGAGCGGGGACGAGGGTGGAGACTCGCTGGGCAGTGAGCTGACCAGACATGTCTTTTATCGCGATGGCGGTGTAGCCTTCTGCGATGAGTGTCTCAGCGTAGTTTAGATAATAGTCATCGGTGTAGCGGTGTGGGTGGTCTGAGTAGTGAGTGAAGCAGAGCGCGCCTTCGAGGATGATGTCCTGTTGGGATTTGATGCTGGCTGGGAGTCTGAGGTTATCGATGTCATTGAGGGCATCGAAGAAGCGGATTTTGTTGATCCCGCATTTGATGAATTCTTGCAGGGTTTTCTCGATGAGGTCTTTATCGTAATGTCTGAATCCGAGGGCATTGGCTCCACGGAAGAGCATCTGGAGCTGGAAGTCATCGCGGAAGCCGCCATATTCCATGGCGTGGCTGACGGCATTAAGAATGGTGAATGGGTTGTAGCCGCAGTTGATGGCGATCTGGAAACTTTGGCCACCAGAGATTTCTGCCCCAGAAAAGCCCGCTTTATGAGAGGCGGCGATGACTTTAGAAAGATCGGAGGGGTCAAAGACCCAGTCCTCTTGAGCGAGCGTGGACTGCTGGCCATCGCGCAGCGTGAGGTTGACGAACTTGGGAGATTTTGAAGTTTCTGAAGTGGGCATGTCTGGCTAGAATGTAAGTTCAAGGTGATGGGGAGTAAAGGAATTTAGGGGTGGTTATTTTTTCATTGAACGTTTATAAGTAGTCGATGCATCCTGGGATTTTAGTCGGACCAGCAATGAGTTTTTTGATCGGTGGGTTTATTGGCTGGATGATTTATCTTTTCACCAAGAAAAAAGCGCCCAAGAGACGACAGAAAGTGAGCTGGATTGTTTGGACGCTTTGTTTATGCGCTTGGCTGTTTTATGCCTCGGGTTTGTTTTATTGGTATCAAATAGTAGAGCTTGGATTAGGTGGGACGGAGGGCTCGGGAGTAGGTTTTGGATTTTTTTTGATTCATATCGGCGGTGCGATTCAGGCGTTATTTTTTACCGGAATAGCGATGGTGTATGGCACGCTGGCTCATGGTAAGAAGTAAGGCTAGTTATTTTGAAGCACGAAAGAATAGGCCGGGGTAAAAAAATCAGCGGTAATCAGCGGTAATCAGCGGCTACAAAGAGTTTATTTTGAGGTGTTTTCCCTAGCTTGATCGCCCTGCATTTGGCGGATTTATTCTAATCTTGTGAGATCTGCATTATTGCATTAGGGTCTATTATTATGGATGAGAAAATTATTACTGAGGGTGGATTTATCCCGACTGGTATTACCAGGCGCGAGTTTTTAGCTCGGTCTGTGGTGGGTGGTGCGATTTTATTTTCGACTACTGGGGTATTTGCGGAGCTGTTAGATCTTACGCCTCGGCAGGCTAAAGGTCCGTTTTATCCTAATGTGATGCCGCTGGATACGGATAATGATTTGCTGATTCTGAATGATGTGATCACGCCTGCGGTAGGCGAGGTGACGCATCTGCATGGGAAGGTGACTGATGCGAAGGGCAAGCCACTGCGCAATGCGCTGGTAGAGATCTGGCAGGTGGATAATACTGGTGCTTATATCCATACGCGCGATCCTAGAAACCCGAAGCGGGATAAAAATTTCCAGGGATATGGAAGGTTTTCTACAGGGATGAAGGGGGAGTATTATTTCCGCACGATCAAGCCTGTGGCTTACCCTGGCCGCACTCCTCACATTCATGTGATGGTGAGCCATAAGGGGAAGCCTTTGTTGACTACGCAGCTCTATATAGAGGGTGAGGCGAGAAATAAGAAGGATGGGCTGCTGCGAAGAGCGGGTGATAAGATGGGGGCGTTGATGGTGAAATTTGCGCCGCTAGAGGGATCGAAATTAGGTGAGCTGAAAGCGGAGTTTAATATCATCGTAGGAGTGACTCCTGAGGATAAAAAATAAGGAGAAATATGAAACGTTATCTCTCTTATTTATTGGCTGTTGCTTTTCTGAACTGCTGTTTTTCGGTGACTCAAGCTCAGGAGAGGAAGGGTCCATTGGTTCTGGCTCCAAGGCAAAGTTTGGTTTTCCAGGCGAAAAAGGTGGTGAAGGAGTATGGGCATTTACCTTATAAATTTGGTGGTGCAGATCCGAAAAGCGGTGGGTTTGATTGCTCTGGGGCGATGTCTTATGTGATGAAACGCTGTGGTTACAAGCCACCTCGCACCTCTGCTCAGCAGTATGTATGGATACGGGATAACGCTAAGATTCACCTGGTCGGAAAAAAGGTGCAATCATTTGATGACCCTGTATTCAAGAATCTTAGGGTGGGTGACCTTTTGTTCTGGTCTGGGACATATACGCCTAAGGATGGGCGAAAGGTGAACATTTCCCACGTGGGGATCTATCTGGGGAAAGAGGCGGATGGCAGGCGCATCATGGCGTGTGCGAGTGAGGGTAGGAGCTACCGAGGGAAGAAGGGGAATGGCTATGGGCTTTATGATTTTAAGCTGCCGAGAAAGACGTCTAAGTCCACGTTTGTGGGTTATGGATCTATTCCTGGGATGCGGTAAATGACTGTGATTTAAGTTAGATTTAAACATTTGTGCTGAATGAGGTCGCTTATTGAGAGTAAAAGGTGGGAAGAAAAGTTCGACAAAACAATTTCGCTGAGCGAGTATTATGTCCGAGCGAACTCTTCCCCGATAATAAATATCGATGAACTGAATAATTTAAAACTATGAATATCAAGAAATCTCTAACAGGCGCCCTCCTAGGGCTGACATTTTCTGGAGTGGCCTTCGCGCAGGCTCCTGATAATAACGTGGACTATGACGAAGTCGGCAGAGTGATGGCAAAGATGTTGATGAATCGCCACTACGAGAAACTCAAGGATGATGTGCTGGGGCCAAGAATTTTTGATCTTTTGATGAAGGAGCTCGATCCAGGTAAGGTGTATTTCACCCAGAAGGATGTTGATGGATTAAAGGCTAAGTATGGTGAGGATCTGCATACTCGACTACTTGTTAAGAAGAGTAATGAGGCGGCGCGTGAAGTGCATGCGCTCTATATCAAACGAGTGAAGGAAAAAATTGCGTATGCTCAGAAGTTTCTTAAAGAGTCAGAATTCACCTTTGACAGTGACCGCAAGATACAGCGCTCTAGGAAAAAACTCCAATGGTCAGCGAATAATGCGGCACAGAATGAGCTCTGGGAAAAGCTGGTAGAGTCGGCTGTGCTCTCAGAGACACTGCGCCGAGACAGCATAGCGAAGCTTGCTAAGGAGCAGGGGAAAGAAAACCCGCTCAAGGACAAGAAGCCGGTGAAAGAAGTCGTCCGTCTCAAGTACAAGCGTATGTTGCAGTATGATCTTGATGAAAATAATGAGAGTATCGCGGACTATGTGCTGAGTGCTGCGGCAAAGGCGTATGGACCCCACACTGACTATCTAACAGCAAGCGAGTATGGGCCATTCAAGGCTGGGATGGATAATGAATTTGTAGGTATCGGAGCGCTGCTCCAGGCTGAGGATGATGGTGCGACTAAGATCACAGGGATCGTGGTGAATGGACCAGCTTCTAAGGGCGGAGACCTAGCGCTCAATGATAGAATCGTGGGAGTGGATCATCTTAATGATGGTAAAATGGTGAATATCATTTTCATGAGGCTCGACAAGGTGGTGGAGCTGATTCGCGGACCAAAAGACTCAACAGTAGGACTCAGAATAGAGACGAAAGATGGCAAGTATAAAGTCATCGGCATCAAGCGCGGCTCAGTGGAAATGAAAGAAGATTTTGCCTCTGGTGAGATCATTGAGACCAAGAATGCGGATGGGACAACTCGCCGCATAGGCTTCCTCAAGCTCCCTGCGTTTTATGTGAATTTTCAGACTGGTGGAAACAAATGCTCTGAGCATGTGAAGAGCATCCTCCTCAGAATGAAGAAGGAAAAGATTGAAGGGCTCGTCTTTGATCTCCGTGGAAACGGCGGGGGCTCACTTGAAGAAGTGAGAAAGATGTCTGGCTTCTTTACCGGCCGCGGACCAGTGGTGCAGGAGAGAGATTTTCAGGGTAGGATTACTCTTCAGACCGCTTATGATAAGGCGATTTATACTGGGCCGATGGTGTGCCTGATCGACTCGACATCTGCCTCAGCGAGTGAAATTCTAGCTGGAGCACTTCAGGACTACAACCGTGCAGTGGTGGTGGGGACTAGCTCTACTTATGGAAAAGGCACTGTGCAGCAGATTATGGAAATAGCTCGGATGCTGCCATTTAGAGCAGAGGGCAGAGAGAGAGCAGGCTATCTGAAGCCTACGATCAGGAAATTTTACCGAGTGGCGGGATCATCTACTCAGAACAAGGGAGTGGAGTCAGACATTGTGCTGCCGAACATGCTTGATGCTGTTGAGATAGGTGAGAAATACATGGACTACGCGCTGCCGTATGATGTGATCAAGAAGGCACCGGGCTATAATCCGATGGATAGATCACAGCTTTTTCTTAAGGATCTCAAGGCGAATAGTCTAGCGAGAGCGAAGTCATCTAAGGACTTCATCTATCTACAAGATGATGTGGACAGGATGAAGAAGCGTATTGAGAAAAATACTGTGAGTCTTAATAGAGAAGAGCGTCTCAGGGATATTACTGAGGCGGATGTTCGTCTGAAGGCACGCAATAAGGAAAGAACTGCGCGGTTCAAAATAATGCAGCAGCAAGATAAGGATCGCTACACATTCTACAGTGTGAAACGCAGAGACCTGGACCTCGAAAAGTTACCAATATTTGATCCTACTAAAGATGATGAATCCTACATGTTGAAGGCAGAAAATAAGGAAGAGGATCTAGACATCACTCCTGAATGGCCGAGTAGAATGGACCCAGTGAAGCGTGAAGGGCTGGCGGTTCTTAATAATCTGATCGACCTCACCATCGAGGCGAAAATGGTGAAGGTGGATGCGGACCAATAATTGATAATGGAGAAAGAGGAAATTTATAATGGCATCGTCACAATGGTTGACGGTGCCATTTCTCTTTTAGCTGAGAAGGCTGGTGAGGACTATGCTAGCACGGTGAATATCGTCTGGAACAAGCGAATGCGATCTACCGCTGGGAGAGCATTTCTGAGTCTAGCGACGGTGGAGTTGAATCCTAAATTACTGCATCTCGGCGATGATCCGCTATCGCATGTGCGGCAGACCTTGCTGCATGAGCTGGCGCATTTGTTGGCTCATCATCTACATAGTAGAGGAGGAAGGAAAATTTTAGCTCATGGTGCTGAGTGGAAGCAAGCCTGCGCGGATCTCGGTATACCGGGTGAGTCTGCTACTCACAGCCTGCCTTTACCGAGCCGCAAGCAGCGGAGAAAATGGCGCTACGCTTGCCCGGTTTGTCTTGAAGTGATAGATAGGGTGAAGCGGATGCGGGGTGACTCTGCATGCTACTCATGCTGTAAGAAACACAATCGTGGTCGATTTCACAGTCGGTATAAATTCATGGAAGAAGCCCTCTAACAGATTATGATTATTGCTAACTTCCAGCTTTATGGGATCTCTCATATTACGGCCCTCGCCGTAACGTTGACGGGGGCTATTTTGATGGTGAGGTTCATGCGGTCCAGCGTTGCTGAAACGGTGAAGACGAGAGTGCGCTATGGGTTTGGGGCGGTGTTGATCTTTGTGGTCATGATGGACCCTGTGCTGACCTTTTTACGCTGGGGGTCTGGTGATCGGGGCTGGGAGATTTTCTGGAATTATGCGCTCCCGCTGTATCTCTGTGATGTGGTATCGATCGTGGCTGCGCTGGCTCTCATCACTAAAAACTACAAGCTTGCTGAGGTCGCCTACCTATGGGGGCTGGCTGGCACTGTGCAGGGACTTCTCACTCCTACACTTGCGTATGATTGGGATACGCTAGACTACTACAATTTCTTTCTCCAGCATAGTGGAGTTCCCATCGCTGCCGTGACACTGGTATGGGGCATGGGCATTGTGCCTAGGAAAGGGGCGTTCAAGCGCATTCTCATTTGGAGCTGGGCGTATATGGCGGTAGTCATCGGCATCAATTTACTGATCAAGCAGAACTACGGCTTCCTCAGCGGCAAGCCAGATTTTCCGACTATGTTTGACTACATGGGCCCTTACCCCTACTACCTGATCACTCTCCAGGCGCTCGCCTTCACGTTCTATTATATTTTACTGAAGGTGGCTCCAAAACATGAACTGGCATAAAAAGACGGGGGATGTTTCTAATCGCCGTCTACTTAGACAAAATATCTAACTTGGAAAATAGCGGCTAGAAATTATAAGTGAAATCGAGAATGATTCTTGAATCCATGAAGTTTTCTTCTTCTTCAGTGAGTGGCATTTCGTAAGCAGCTCCTACAGAGAGAGCCTCGTTGATCCTATAGCGAGCGCCGATAGCGGCAGTGACTATAGTCTCGTTTACGTCACCATTTGGTGAGCCAAATTGAAGAAGCCACCTCCTTCGAAGTCTGTTGGAAACCCAGTTTCACCTGCGCTGAAGGTCTGATATACGTTGACCTCTACGATAGGTGTGAAACGCTCAGTGGCCTGATAGCTAACATGCGCACTAGCAAATCCAGTGGTAGCTTGTGCATCAGAATCAAACGGAACATTAACAGCTGTGGCGCCTGAGAATTGCCAGTTACCCATAAGTTTCAATGCTGAGAAAGTGAGCAATGCTGCGCCATCTCCTTTGCCCTGGTAAACATCTGTGTTTCCAGTGGGAAGCTCGAGCTGCAGTGAGACACTGGCTGCGAAGTCATTCACTTTATCGTAGATAAATGCATACTTGAGTCCCGCTGCTAGGTTAGCAAAGCCGGTAGCTTTCTCAAGCGTGTTGTCAGGATTAAAATCAATAAATCCGTCTTTAGGTGCAATGATGGATAGCCGATCATTGAGCGCATATTCTAATTGCAGAGCGACGATATTTACATCACCGTCGACAGGTGTTGAGACCCCTCCGACGCTTACCATATCTGGAGTCTGGTGACTTGTGACGATGCCTTGTAGGCGTGTCTGAGGCACCGCTAGCTCATGCAGAGTAGGGTTAGAAATGGACTGAATAGCGCTCTTGAGTGAGCGACCTTGTGTGGTAACAGAATCCTCCTTCATAATCACCATGTCACCCGCGAGGACTGTGGTGGCGAGGGGGAATACCGCTAGGCTTGCTAGCGCGAATATAGTTGGTTTAGTGATGGTAGTTGTTTCGTTATTTAGTTATCTTTTGAAATTTGAAATTTGAA
>JBLHQF010000116.1:0-8928 GCA_047624885.1 Cryomorphaceae bacterium
AGAACTACAATTAGAGGTGTTATCTTCATTTTGCTATAGATTTTTAGGTGATGAACTGCTTGATAGCGCCCTCTTGGGCCAGCTTCTTACGGGCCATTTCTAGATCGAAGTCACCGTAATGTTTGATCGGATTTCCGTAGGCATTGAGTAGTGTGGTGTACCAGTTACCGATGGTCTTATGCCCTTCATTACCATGGTAGGGAAGACGGACATAGCGTCCCATCATGTCTAGCTTGCAGTTGTCACCCGCTAGGATAACAACAGGAGATTCTGTGCCGTGCCCGTGGTGTGTTTCTCCACCTTCTGGGAAATACATGATGACTGTGTTGTCGAACATGTTGCCTTTACCTTCAGGTGTGGCTTTAAGTCTTTCAACGATGGTGGCTACTTGGTCCATATGACCGATCCGGATATTCTCACGGATCTTGTCCGCCGAATTCCCACTAAAACTACTATTGTGACCGATGGCGTGAATAGAAATGAGGTCATTTTCATTACCTTTGAGTCCTCTGATCGGAGTAGAAAGTTCATCGATCGTATAGGTCACGACATTGGTGAGACCGGTGACGAGAGCAGAGATGAGAATGTCCGTCATGGCTTTTTGCTTCTCAGGAGTATTCGCGTCTGCTCCGCCGTTAGCGTGGACAGGATCGATGGTAGGAAGATGCTTGGCAATGGAATCCGACATCGTTTCTAGCTTCTTATTACGGCCTCTGATAGACTCTATTGAAGTAATGTGATTACTGAGTTTTAGCTTTTCATAACCAGCTAATTTACTGGCTTTGAAATCTTCCTCATTTTGCAAGAATTTCAACATCGAGGAGTCAGAGTCGATCGCGGCAGGATTAATCACCGCCTTGAATAGGTCATTATATGCCGTTTGTGGGTCCGCGTAGCAATAGTTTCTCTGGTGCGGTGCAGGAGCCGAATAGCCTGAAACGATACCCTTTCTGAAGCTACTGTAGCTTCCAGTGATGGAGAGCTCAACATGCTCAAAGGGTGAAGGGAATAGCTTCGCTAGCTCGAAATCAATCGTAGCGCGTTTGATGCCACTGAGCGAGTTGCGCCCAGATTTATAGGCTCCCATGACGGAAGAATAAGAGAAGTGACCATTCTCACTCATTTTGCATGAGAGTCCTTGCAGGATAGACATGTTGGCTTTGTGTTTTGCCACAGGTTTAAGCCAGTTAGGTAGCTCATGCTTGTCTAGATCTACCTCAAATGGCTCTTTCTTGGATTCCATCTTCTTTTCATCTTCAGAAAATGTAGGTAACGCTACTTCTTTTGGGCGGAGACCATTTGATTTCCGGATGAATACGAAACGTCGTGGACCTTGAGCTGTGGCGGCCAAAGCCGCATGAGAGCTCAATGAGGGTAATGCTAGAGCTCCAGCAGCAGCAGCGGATGTTTTGAGAAATGTTCTTCTGGTGTTCATAAGTTTGTAGGAGTTAGTTTTTACTTTGAGATACGATGTTTTCCTTGCGGTAGATAAATGAATCTGATGTGAGTAATGATACGATAACAGCATCGAAACTGCCACCACTTTCTAAATACGCTTTATCGGCATCAATGAGTGTCTTGGAATCCGAAAGGAATTCATTGCGTCCCATAAAGTAGCGGAACGCATGGCGAATGATTGACTGACGAACGCGGTCAGATCTAGAGAGGCGATCTGCTAGATCAATGGCATCCTTGACTTTACCATCGAGTTTTTCATCTCCAGTTCCCGTAAGGCGACCCTCGCTGTTGACCGGCAAGGTTTTATAAATGTCGCGTAAATCTTGGTAAGGCTGACCTTTATCTGGATTCTTTTTAATCAGATTCTCAGGGTGCTCGATGGATTCTTCTGTGCGGAATCTGCCAAAATCATCATACATTTCAAATGGATAGCCCAGTGGGTTCATCTTCACGTGACATTTCCAACAGTATTTCTTCTCAGTGACATCCGCGTGTCGTAGGCGTAATGTTTTGTGGTGATCTTCAGGAACGACAGCCTCAACAGTAATTGGAATATGTGGGATGGTTCCCGCTAATAATTTTTCCTGAACCCACTTACCTCGGATAACTGGGTCCGTCTCTGTGTTCTGGGCATGGGCGATGAGCCAAGCTGGGTGAGTGAGTATTCCTTTACGGTGCTTCATTTTAGCCGGCTGTGTAGCGGGGTAGTCCCAGTTATCGATGGGGATATTGAAGAATTTTGCCACTTCCACTGAGCCGAGATAGTTGCCAACGCGTGTTTGTGCATTACCGTGCCCATGTGAGGGATAGGCATTGTATGGAGGAGCTGATTTTTGCCCTTTTGCAAAACGTAGCGTAAAACTCTTCATGCTTCTCTTAAAGGAATCCAGCGATCTTTTATCGAGCGTCTTCTTGGTCTTATGAAGATTTACGTTTCTCAATTGAACTTCTCCGAGGAAGTCACTGTGCTTATTGAGGTCTTCTAGCTTAAAGTCTTCCCATCCTTTCTCTTTGAAGTAGTGATAAATTTTGTAAATTTTGCCAGCGTGAGCTTCCATGGCTTCATTATCGCCAGAGTGGAATACGTAGAAGTCTTCGGTGTTTAGGAGCGTTTCGATAACGTTCTTGTCTTTCTTCAAGATATGCTCAACCAGCATGTCAGCCTCATCGACTAAACGTCCCTTAGCATGATCGTAGTGACCGCCAAAGCGCTTTGCATCCTTAAATATGGCAAGCATTTTAGGATAGCCGAAGAATTCTCGGAAGAACCTTAATTTTCGAATAGGCAGGTTGGTGATACTTGCTGCTCGGGCTTTCACTACCGCATTATCGATGATGGTGTATTGATCGCGTTTTTTCAGCATTCGGGTAACCTCGCGCTTGTAGTCTTCACGTGTGTTGAGTTTGCCTGTTTTAGCTGCCTTCTGGAGTTCCTCGTCTGGGCTGCTGTCAGTGAGAGCGTAGGAGAGTGCGAAGCTAGCGTCATGAGGAGAGAGCATCCGTCTGCCGTGCTCGTCTGCTGCGCCGTGACCAAATTCTTGGCGATAGACAAAGTCAGAACGAAGCATCATGGTCTGTAATAATTTACGAAAACCTTGGTGGTTCCCTTGTTGTTTTAAGTAGTCTAAAGCTAATGATTTATAACTCGTGAGTTCTCCATCCGTTGGCTCGCGTTCGATGATTTTTTGAAAGGATTGGCTGACGAGATCTCCTAATAACTTATCATTCAGGATGTCTGAAGCGTCGCGTTCTTTTATCAATGCTTCTGACCAATGCGCCATGCACTTATCGATGACATCCTGGTAGGTATCACCTTTTTTGCGAAACTTTACGACCGTGTCTTTGATGATCTTCATTTCCGCATCATTGAGCGGCTTATAGACTGGCTGTTTCTGACGTTGATCAAATTTATAGTGTTTAATATAATCGGCCCATTCTTTCATGTAGTAGTGGAAGAATTTAATACGGCCACTTATTTTTCGAGGGTTGTGACCATTGTAGAACCATTCTTTCTCACAGTTCAAGAGAAGCTCGTCTTCGGTCTTACTGTGCTTTTCCTGCCTGCGCATGGTACGGAAAATAATAGCGAGCTCATCTTTGCCAGGTCCACCGTAATTGATTGCTGGCTTGTTCTTATCTGCCACTAGCTCAGGAGCGGGTCTCTCAGGCGCAACACTCTTGAATTTAGGTAACAAGGATTGATTTTTATCGCCATAGATATCAGCGATAATTTTAGAGCTGAAGACATCTAACAATCTCTTACGTGATGCAAGAATGTTATCATGCTTATATTCTTGCTCCATCAAGGTGTTGTAGGCTGGGATGTAACGCTTGTCTCGATTCGCAATATGATCTGTAATTTGAATGGCCGCATTCTGAGAATTCGTTAGCATGGTCAGCAAATGACCACCGTTGAGAGTGGTGTTCGCGTAGTAGCGGACACCGGTATTAGTAGGTAGCAAAAATGGATTTGTCAGGCTAAATGAGCTCTTAGCATTTTCCCCAAGCACCGGATGTCTTTTACCGTCTATGTCTTTTGTCGGCTTGTGGTTGAGCATCTTGTTATACTTTGCGTCAAAGATATACTCACTGATCAGCCATCGTCTATCTGGAGTGAATGGCTTAAGATCCTTATACTTGCCTGAGAAGAGTTTATCGTGATCTAGAAAGTTCGCATACTCTGGCATGCGCAGCTTATCTTCAAGTTTTGAAGCATTGTGCTTCTTCAGTTCTTTTGCTGCCCACTTTAGCACGATGGCTCTTTCCTCTTCAGTCGGCTGAGACTTTTCTTCCTTAGGAGGCATATGCGTAAAATGAAGCTGCTCCTGCATCTTATTAAGAACATTGAGTCGAGTGCCCAACTCTATTTTACCTAACTGATCAAGACGGATGTCGCCTTCTTGTTCAAACTCATCGTGACACGCATAACAGTTCTCATAGAGGATTTTCGTCACCTCTTTCGTCTGTACAAAGTCACCATGATTGGTATCCTTATCGGCATGACAGGGCAGCACCATCAGTATGGTGGATGACAAAAGCGAACCAGCGGTGAAGTGGAACCTTCTGTAGAATAGAGAGAAATTCATAATGTTTTATGTTTTATAAGATGGTAAATTTTAGGTGAACTGGAGGAGTAGTGTTTGATGCGAGGTTAATCTAATATTCACTCACATGAAATCAACAGGATTCGCCTCAAGGGGATTCGCCTCAAGGGGATATGGCTCAACACTATTCGTCTTGAAATCCTGTGTCTGTTAGATTAGATGATGAGCTGTTTGATAGAGCCTACTTGATCCAACTTCTTGCGAGACATCTCTAAGTCAAAATCACCATAGTGCTTGATTGGGTTTCCGTAGGCATTGAGTAGTGTGGTGTACCAGTTGCCGATGGTCTTGTGACCTTCCGTGCCGTGGTAAGGGAGGCGGATGTAGCGTCCTATCATGTTGAGCTTACAGTTATCGCCAGCGAGGAGGACGACAGGTGACTCGGTGCCTTTACTGTGGTGGCCTTCGCCATTCTCGGGGAAATAGATGATGACTGTGTTGTCAAACATGTTGCCCTTGCCCTCGGGAGTTGCCTTGAGGCTTTCGACGATCGTTGCGACCTGATCCATATGGCCCACGCGGATTTTCTCGCGGATTTCTTCGGCAGGAACCCCGCTGTATCCACCGTTGTGGCCTAGTTCGTGAATCGAGATATGGTCTCCTTCGTTACCAGGCATGCCTTTGATCGGGGTTGAAAGTTCATCGATCGTGTAAGTTACGACATTAGTAAGACCCGTAACCAGCGAGGCGATCAAGACATCAGTCATGGCTTTCTGTTTTTGAGGAGTGCTGGCATTCAGTCCCCCGTTGGCGTGGACAGGGTCAAGCTTGGGGAGATGTTTGGCGATCGCGCCTGACATTTTTTCGAGCTTTTTATTGCGCTCTCTGATAGCTTCTATGGAGCTAACGTGGTTACTGATTTTGAGTTTCTCATAACCTTTAAGTTTTGCTGCTTTGAAATCTTCCTCGTCTTGCAGTAGCTTTAGCATCGCATTGTCTGAATCGACCGCACTTGGATCCAGAACGGATTTAAATAGCTCATTATAGGCGGTCTGGGGATCTGCATAACAGTAGTTCCGCTGGTGAGCACCGGAAGCTGAATATCCTGCGACGATGCCAGTTCTGAATGTGCTGTAGTTTCCCGTGAGTGATAGCTCTACGTGCTCGAAGGGTGATGGGAATAGTTTGGCAAGCTCGAAGTCGATGGTGGCACGTTTGATGCCGCTGAGTGAGTTTCGCCCGGATTTGTAGGCACCCATGACTGAAGAATAGGACCAGTGACCGTTTTCGCTCATCTTGCAGGAAAGCCCCTGCAGGATGGACATGTCTGCTTTATGTTTATCGAGAGGGCGAAGCCAGGTAGGGAGCTCGTGCTTATCTAGATTCACTTCCATCGGTAATTTTTTCTTATCTAGGGCTTTTTCTTCAGCAGAAAACGTAGGCAAGGCGACTTCGTCCGGGCGTATACCGTTAGACTTTCGGATAAAAATGAAGCGTTTTGGAGCCACGCCGCCAGCAGCACCTGAGGTCAGTGCGGATAGCGTAGAGGGTAAGAACATGGCTCCCGAGGTGAGGGCGGATGTTTTTAGGAAATCTCTTCTGTTGTTCATAACTTTCTTAAATGAGGTGTGTTAGTTGGCTTTGCGGTAAATAAATGAATCTGATGTCAGGAGGGAGATGATGAGGGCATCGAAGCTGCCTCCGCTCTCCATGTATGCTTTGTCAGCATCAATGAGTGTTTTTGAATCAGACAGGAATTCATTGCGCCCCATAAAGTAGCGGAATGCATGGCGAATGACTGACTGGCGGACGTGTGAGGATCTTGACAGACGGTCGGCAAGCTCAATTGCATTGTCAACTTTTCCATCTAAGTTCTTGTCACCAGTTCCGAACAGGCGACCGCTGCTATCGATGGGAAGAGTTTTATAGGTATTACGGAGGTCAACGTGTGGAGCTGCTTTGTCTGGTCCCTTTTTGATTAAATTATCAGGGTGCTCGAGTGATTCCTTTTCACGGAGCCTGCCGAAGTCGTCATACATTTCGAAAGGATACCCGAGTGGGTTCATGCGTTCGTGACACTGCCAGCAATATTTCGCCTCAGTGACTTTAGCGAGACGTGTGCGCAGGGTGTTGTGATGGTCCTCAGGAACCACGGCTTCCACGGTGATAGGAGTCTCAGGAACGGTGCCAGCAAGGAGTTTTTCTAAAACCCATTTTCCTCGAACGACAGGATCAGTCTCTGTGTTGTGTGAGGTGGCGATGAGCCATGCAGGGTGGGTAAGCATCCCTTTGCGGCCGGTAATCTTGGCGGGCTGAACAGGTGGGTAGTCCCAGTTGTCCAAGCGGATATTGAAGAACTTGGTTACTTCTTCTGCCCGGAACTTTAATCCAGTCCGCGTGGAGGTATTATGCACACCGTGGGAAGAAAAGGCAGCGTATGGAGCCGCGTTTTTTTGTCCTTTATCAAACCGCAGCGTGAAGCTTGTCATATGTTGTTTGAACACTTTCACTCGGTTGCGTTTTTTATGCTTTGGAGCACTGAGGTCAACGCTGTGGAGCTTCACTTCATCGAGGAATTTCTTGTGTTTCAGTAGATCTTCTTCTTCGAAATTCTGCCAATCTTTGTCTTTGAAATAGTCATAGATCTTACGCAGGCGCTTTGTGGATTTGCTAATCGCCTCATTATCACCAGAGTGATACACGTAGAAGTCCTCAGTGTTTAAGAGAGTCTCAATAACGTTCTTATCTTTCTCTAGGATGTGATCCACAAGGCGATCCGCTTCGCCGACTAGGCGACCTTTTGAGTTATCGTAATTACCACCAAAGCGCTTATTGTCCTTAAAAATGGGAAGCATATTTTGGTAACCAAAGAACTCTCTGAAGAACCTTAACTTCCTTATAGGTAACTTAGTGATGCTCGCTGTGTCTTGGAGGCGTTGCACGGCCTCATCGATCACGTAGTATTGATTACGGTTCTTAAGCATGCGAGTGATCTCACGTTTGTAATCCTTTCGCGTATTGAGTTTTCCTTCTCTGGCTGCCTTTGCGAGTTCTGCATCTGGGCCGCTATCTGTGATGGCGTAGGCTAGAGCGTAGCTGGCATCTCGAGGTGAAAGCATCCGTCTGCCGTGTTCATCTGGCTCACCCGATCCAAACTCTGAGCGATACACAAATTCCGAACGGAGGATCAATGTCTGTATCATCTTCTGGATCCCCGCTTTTTTTCCAAGGTTCTTTATATAGGATTGAGTATGATTCTGATAATTCGCGGATTCTTCAGCTGTCGGCTTACGCTCGAGTATTTTAACGAACGTCTCGTTAAGTAGAGGATCGATTAACTCTTTACTCGGGGGGCCTGCGAGGGAGCGTTCTTTGGTGAATTTAGCGTCCCAGTCTGCCATGCACTTGTTAATGATCGATTGGTAATTATCACCGTTCTTCCTATATTTTAAGATCGTTTTAGTGATGACTCCCATCTCTGCGTCGCTAAGAGGCTTGTAGACATACACACGGTTTCTTTCATTGTATTTATGCTGTTTAATATGTGCGCGCCATTCTGGCATATAGCCTTGGAGGAACTTAATACGTGCTCGAATCTTGTTGGAATTATGCCCGTGGTTGAACCATTCTTGCTCGCACTTCCTGATGAGTTCCTCATCCGTTTTACAGTTCTTTTCATGCCTACGCATGGAGCGAAAAATGATTGCTAATTCAACGTTTCCTGGGTTTGCGGCATGAAAAGGTGCCTTTTTCGTCGTGGTTGTTTTATTTGATGAGGCGGTATCGATAGCAATGCTCTTAAACTTCGGCAAGAGAGCGTTGTGTTTGCTTCCATAAGTATTGACGAGAACTGTCTCGATGAAATTATTGAGGAACTTTTCTCGTGAACTAAGAGTCGCTTTGTGTTGATCATCTATCGCCATGATGGCGTTGTAGGAGGGGAGATAACTTTTATTACGTATGGCAAGATGGTCGGTCATGTAGATTGCCGCGTTCTTGGCGTTGGTGAGCATCGTCAGAAGGTGACCGCCATTGAGGGTGGCATTAGCATAGTATCTCACACCCGAGTTCGTTGGTAGGAGAAATGGATTGGTCAAACTCATGCGGCGGCTATTATCACCGATGACATATTCCCTTTTGCCGTCTATCGTCTTAAAAGGCTTATGATCGAGCATGCTGTTAAACCTGGCATCGAAAATGAACTCGCTGATGAGCCACCGTCTCTCTGGGGTAAAGGCGTTGAGGTTCTTGTAATCTCCGGAGAATAGCTTGTCATGCTCCACGTAGTTACCATATTCTGGCATGCGAAGCTTGTCTTCGAGCTTGGAGGCATTGTGTTTTTTTAGTTCCGCGGAAAGCCAGTCGAGCATGCCTGTTCGCTCGGCGTCAGTAGGTTGTTCTGTCTCGTCCCTAGGAGGCATTTCCT
>JBLHQF010000117.1:0-8859 GCA_047624885.1 Cryomorphaceae bacterium
TGAATAAAATATCACCTATTGGGGGTGTTTTTAGTGCCGTAGAGCAAAGACGCAAATTCTTTTTTACAGGAAATTACAAATAACGATAATCAGGCACTATTTAGATCACAAATACTTCACTAACTCATCCACTTTTTCTTGATCGAGGCGTTTCACCAGTGCCACGGAGAGTCTAACCATGCAGAGGTAATCTTCTATATTGATGATGGCGTTATGTGAATGGATGTATCTAGAAGGGACACCTAGTACCACACATGGCACGCCTTCATTTGACATACTGAATCCACCCGCATCGGTGCCACCGCTGCTACGCACCGTGACTTGATGGGGAATGCCTTCTTTCTGGGCCGTTTCTATGGCTAAATCAACTAGCCTAGGATTCATGATAGCACTGGGATCATGGAGGCGGATCTGGACTCCACCTCCGATTTTTCCCTGACTCTCTGATGGGTTAAATCCTGGCGTATCATCCGCCGGTGGGCCTTCTAAAATAATCGCCACATCTGGCTTCACTTTATTAGCGAGTGAGCGCGCACCACGAAGACCTACTTCTTCTTGCACAGTGCCAGCAGAGATGAGAGTATTCGGGTGTCCTTCTTCTCTTACTAAAATTTGCGCAGCCTGAATGGCACAGGCCATTCCTACGCGGTTATCAAATGCCTTCGCCATGTAGTAGCCTTCCTTCGCCATTGCGGTGAAGCTCGTAGCTGGCGCTATAGGGTCTCCTAGACAAATGCCAAATTCATCACGCACTTCGGTAGCGTTCGATGCTCCGATGTCGATAAACAATTCACCCAGCGACATCACCTTATTACGCTTTTCCTCTGATAGGAAATGCGGCGGCGTGCTAGAGATCACCCCTAGGATCTTATCACCACTTTTAGTGAGGACTTCTACTCTCTGAGCTAACAACGTATGTGGCCACCAGCCACCCACGGGGACGAACTTCAGATACCCGTCTGGGCGGATGTGCTGGACGCGGAACCCTACTTCATCCATGTGTCCGGCGATCATCACGCGAGGACCACAATTTTCTCCCAGTCCACGCTCGAAATAAACACTCCCTTGGCGATCCGCTCCCAGTGAGCCTCCCACGTTTTCTAGCTCATCTGCAAAGATTGCTCTCACCTCATCCTCATATCCCGGCACGCTGTGCGCGTCTGTTAGTTCCTTCAGTAGTGCTAATGCTTTTTCCTTCATTTAGAAACTCTAAATGACTGTCCGAATGATTGCCAGAAATAATTACCCCAGTATAATCGACATTGACTAATCACCTATAGCACCGATGATGTGAGTATGAGCTATATTGATAAACTTTATGATCTCGAAGGAAAGGTCGCCGTCGTTATCGGGGGCACTGGTGAGCTATGCTCGCACATGGCGATCGGCCTCGCTAAGGCTGGTGTGCAGGTGGTTCTCGCTGGAAGAAATGAAGATAAGGCTGAGGATAGGCTAGACGCGATCCACGCTTCCTCAGATGAATGCGGAGCTGGAGAGAAAGCTTATTTCGTAGCTACTGATCTGATGGAGAAAGGTTCGCTCTATGCGCTACTGGACATCGTCATCGAGCGATCTGGTAAAGTGGATATCCTGATCAATGGAGCTGGTGTAAAACCATCTAGGTCTGTCTTTGAATTGAAAACAGAAGAGTTCCAGACGATCCTTGATATTAACCTCACCTCTACCTTTCAGGCTTGTCAGGTGTTTGGTCAATATTTCCTAGAACACGCAATACCTGCTTCCATCATTAACCTTGGTTCTGTAGCTGGACTTACTCCCCTTTCTAATTCCTTTGCATACTCCGCCTCTAAAGCCGCGCTGCATAACCTCACTAAAAACCTTGCACGCGAGTGGGCAGATAGTGATATAAGGGTGAATACCCTTATCCCTGGATTCTTCCCTTCAGATCAGAATAGACGCGCGCTCGACGAGGCACGTATGTTAGATATCCTCCGCAGGACTCCTATGAGCAGATTCGGTAGTCCAGATGAGCTAATCGGCGCGACACTTCTCCTCGCATCCGCAAAAGCTGGTAGCTTCATTACTGGCTCAGAGCTTATTGTCGATGGTGGGTTTAATACGGTATCGATTTAATGATCATCAAACTTTTCATATTTAGTCTGTTCGCTAGCGTGGCTTCTGCTCAGAAAGTAATAAAAGACCCTATTATCATTAGGGATGAAGATTTTCAAAAAGGGACAACCTTTGATGTGGCTCTTGATCAAATATACAAAAGAATCATCCCGAAGAAATCTACGAAAGATCATGCTAAATGTTTCTGGATGCTAGGTGACGGAAAGTATCTTATTGTTAGAGTCGAAGGTTCGGATTCAGATAAACCCTCAGAAATAGAGCCAATGATGATACAAAAGCTCGAAAAGCTAGGGAAGGATGGTGTAGAGTATCTAGTAAATAAGACTGAAGAGGTTTCAACAGAAGGGCTAATAGAGTCCATCACGGCTTATAATAACCTTGCCAAAGCAAACGATGCAAAACCGATCGTCATGATTTCTCGTAGTAAAAACAAGTTGTCGGGACAGCTCGTTTTATTGCAGAAGATTCGTAAACTTGGTGTTAAGCATATTTACATACCAGCACCTGTAAAGCATAGGGTAGCTGAACCTTTGATTCCCCTACCTAAAAACAAACCACTCCCGGCCTCACCTCATAGAAAATGAGGAGTAACGGTCCCTAAGAGAACTGGCTCAAAAACCTGGTATCGTTCTCGACTAGGGCGCGGATGTCTTTGATGCCCCATTGGATCATGGCGAGGCGGTCTAGACCCATGCCGAAGGCATAGCCTGTGACACTGTCTGGATCAAATGCTTGGTCGCCGCGTTGTTTAGAAATGGAGCTGAAGACGGCTGGATCCACCATGCCGCAGCCTGCTACTTCTATCCATTTAGGCTCTTGACCTTCTATCTGGAGCTTGACGTCTATTTCAAAGCTCGGCTCGGTAAAGGGGAAGAAATGTGGGCGAAAACGAACCTCGGTCTCGTCGCCAAACATGGCTTGGAGGAAATATTCGAGAGTGCCTTTGAGGTCTCCTAGTTTCACATCCTGATCCACGTAGAGTCCTTCTAGCTGGTTGAAAACTGGTAGGTGCGTGGCGTCGACATCGTCTCTGCGGTAGGCGGAGCCGGGTGCGATGATTCTCACTGGTGGAGTGGAGTTCTCCATGGTGCGGATCTGCACCGATGAAGTGTGGGTGCGGAGCAGCTTGCCGCCATCGAAATAAAACGTGTCTTTCTCGTTTCGGGCCGGGTGATCATCAGGCGTATTTAGTGCATCGAAACAGTGGTATTCTGTCTCTATCTCAGGGCCATCTGCGAGGGCGAAGCCCATACGGCGAAGGATCTGGATGGCTCTGTCCTTGATGATAGTTAACGGGTGAAGTCCGCCAGCTGCTAGCTCGCGGGCTGGGAGTGTGAGATCGATGCCGGCGACAGATTTCTGGTCAGCAAGGTTTTGCAGCTCTAGAGTCTTAGCATCGAGCGCGGAGTTGATTGCCGCGCGGGCTTGATTTAGGGCTGCGCCAAATGCAGGCTTGTCCTCATTGGCGATATCCCTCATGCCAGCAGATGCGCCAGCAAGAGTTCCTTTCTTCCCCAGAAATGCCACGCGCGCTTCTTCGAGGCTGCGTGCATCATTAGCGGCATTGATGCCGGCTACCGCGTCGTCTGAAATCGTTAAAATATTATTAGTCATAATTCCGTGTGCTCCTTGCTTCCTGCTCCTTGCTTCCAGAACCAAAGGTTCAATTACTTCTTGTAGACGTCGTCTGGGTTAAACGTAAGATCTTCGGTGAATTTTAGCGCAGTAGGTGAAGCATCTTCGCCCACAGCAACTTCACGGTAGAAACAAGAATTTCTCCCTGTGTGACAAGCACCAGAACCGTGCTGATCTACGTAAAGAATAAGCGCGTCTTGGTCACAGTCAGTCTTGATCTGCTTGATCTTCTGGGTGTGCCCAGAGGTGGCTCCTTTGTGCCAGATCTCTTGGCGTGAGCGTGAGTAGTAAACTGCCTCGCCAAGCTTGAGTGTCATCTTGAGTGACTCATCATTCATGTAAGCGAGCATCAGCGGTTCCTTGGTTTCTGCATCCATCGCGAGCGCGGGGATGAGGCCATCGGAGTCGAACTTAGGTGCGAATACGGCTAGTTCTTCGATGTCTTTCTTCGAGTCTCGTGCGCCAAATGTAGTGTCCATTTTTCTGTGATCTGTTAGATTTAAGGTTCTGTTAGAGTAGGAAGCTACGCTAATTTCAAGCGATCATCAGACTCTAGAAGAGCGGTGATGGAGTCCCACCCGCCTTCGGTCTGGAGATTAAAAACATAGAGGTAAGCGGTGACGAGCTTAGCATCAAATTTGGCTAGAAGAGCATCTACTGCGCCTTTGGCCTTGTCGGCATCGAGATCCTTTGGGAGTTCACCTTCTACTGAGCCTTTGCCATCGTGCTCTATGCCCATGGCATCACAGAATGTTACGAGGAGATCTTCATTTCCCTTCATGAAGAAGAGCTGGAAGAGGTGCTCGCCCATCATGTCTGTGGATTTGAGCTTAAGTGTCTTGTGTAGCCATTTGAACTGATCCGGAAGTTGCTTCTTCTGAATGAATACTGGGCGGAGCTTACGGTCCTGTGCCAGTGAGTTCACGGTGTTCTTATAGAGATCTCTTTCCTCATCGCGGAGCCATGTGAAGAGTTCTGTGATGAGTGCTGGATCTGCGTTTTGGTAAATTTGGTGTGCGTTCACGATAGATAAATGGTTCGGTTAATTTCCACGGAGTGAACGCAGGAGCGGGAGCTTAGTCAAGGTTTGAGTGTTAGGAGGGGCGGATTTTCTCTGAGGTAAAACTTACCTCTAGTCACGTGACTTTGATCAAGTGCTGGCTGTTCTGCTGATCCTCCTAGTGCTGACTGGGCTGGTCCTGCTACGTGAGCTGCTGTTAGAAACGAACTGAGAGTGATGTGGACGGGTGGTCTGTAGTCTGCTGCGGTTTGTATTACGCTGAGAATCTCGCTTTCTATCGAGTGCCCCGCGGTGGTTATTGCCTTGGTTATAACGCGTAGAACTCCTGTTGTGGTTATTGCTGCTGTTGCTACTGGTGTGACGATTACTTCTATGATAGCTGTTGTTATGGTTATTACGGGAACTATTATAGTGTACGTTGTGATTTCTGTTGCTGCTGTGATTACGATGGTGGCTATTATTAGAGTGGCCACGGTAATTGTTGTAGTTTCTGTGAGAGTAATGATCAGAATGATGATGCTTATCATGATTTTTCTTACCAAAATAGGCGATTGCTCCAATGGCTGATGCCCCGAGGATTAGCGGAATGGTCGGGTCAGAGACGGTGCGAGAGTTCCCATAGGGTGTCCCATAGGGTGAGCCTCCACCATAGGAAGAGTTCACGGGATAAGACTCATACGCACATGAACTGACGAGAGAGACACAGATTGCCGCTGAGATGGTGCGGAGATTGAATTTACTGAATATGTTTTGGATTTTCATAATGGGTGAGTTGTTTGTTCTGCCGATTCGACTCCTTAATGGGTGATGTTTATTCAGATTTTTTTCGATAAATGGTGGGTAATGAGTAATTTATTTGGAATGAGGTTACTTTGTATTTACATTTTATCTTGATTTTTTGTGAAATTTGGGTAATTTAAGAAATATAACTTTAAGTGGTCCCTAAATCCACTAGTCTAAAAACAAATTACCGAATCCAGAAAAATATGTATTTACCCAATTTACCTAGCTTAATAAGACAGCCTCTGACGCAGCAAGCAATGTTGACAGATGAAAAATCTACCAAGCTCTCACTTAGCAAACTAAGAAGGAGCAAGGGCTTCACTTTGATCGAAATACTAGTGGTGATGGCGATCATTGCTACATTGCTAGGGCTCGGAGTGGGTACTATAAAGAACTTGGCGTCATCTAAAGGAGTGAGCACAGCGGTGCCTCTGGCAGACAGTATTTTCGCCCAGGCTCGCCAAGTGGCGAAGTCATCAGGCGTCCCCACAAGAGTGGTGATCTATGCAGACACATCTGGCGATAATAAAGATAAGCGCTCGCGCTACCTCAGAATGATGGGTGTGGCAACTGGACGAGTGGGAGGAGTGCCAGCAACTAAAGGAGAGGCTATAGACGAGTGGAGATTTGTTTCTAGACCCATCATATTACCTAGTAATACTTTCTTTAATGCGACACTAAGTAATAAGACCACTACTGATGGGCAAGCAATTTTCTCCGGCGATACTACTCCTAAAGATTGTTATGTGTATGAGTTCAACTCAGAGGGAGCACTTATAGAGCCTAGTAACGATGGTGGTGGCTTGCCAGTGACTGACGGGCAGTTTGTAGTCCAGGCTGGTCAGCTTAAACCTGGTCAAAATACTCCAGATACTGATAGAAAGGCAACTCGCGATGTGGGTGGCTTTAAGATCTGGGCAAACGGCAGAATGGCTATGTTCCGCAGTCCTAACCAAATCCTCAGTGGATCTGGCGATGCAGAATTTTAAGATTACTTATTATAGATAAGATAGATAGATAGATAGATAGAATACAACAATTCCTTTTGATATAAAATTATGAAATCACTCACTTTCTCACTAAACAAACTCAATTCACTTCGTGCCCACCGTGTTAAATCTCGTAAGGGATTCTCCATCGTGGAGGTAGCCATTGCCATGGGGGTGGTCACTCTGCTGCTGACTACATTCCTGGGAGTCTTCGGGCCAGCTCAGAAAAACATCCAGCGCGCGCTCAGCACTAAGGATGCCAGCAGGATGAAGGACACACTATCTAATGAGATGAGTATTCTTCGCCCTACGGAGGTAACCCCCTCGGGCCCCTACTCTACCTCGTTTGAGAAGGCATTTAGGATGATCAAAGAGTCACATGATGAAGCTAAAGCGGTGCTGATGTACCAATATAGAGCAGATGCACTGGCAGACCCAACTGATGGAATTCTGCCCCCATATGCAGGTAGTGACGGTATTCAGGGACGCGACTACATCATTCAGACCGCAGTGAGGACTCTCGATGTGGATGCAGTTAAGATAAAGGATGAGCTTAAAGTTGTGGATGGACCAGTCTTTGTGGTGAGAATGACTCAGTTAGTTGACAATGATGCTACCGACGGTCAGCTCATTCTCACAGCTTGGACGGAGGCAGGAGTGACAAACCCAGACTTGCCGAGTGCTCAACTCACTGCAGCAACTTACCCTAAGGCTGTGATCGCATTTAGAGCGGAATTCTTTAAACTCAGCGCGAATAAAGAAGGCTTTATTTACGGTGGTAAATGGACTTTTGAAAGCGATACGGTTCCTGCGGGGAAGGTAAGCGTGGGAAATGCTCTTACAGAAGTTAATATGGCTATACGTAGATAAATTTAAAAATTTAAATAAGATGAAATTTGCAATTAGAAAAATAAGTTCACAAGCATTGCTGAAAAAAGCGAAGAAAGGATTCACACTCATTGAGTTGTTGGTTTCCATGACCATCACACTCGTCATCGTGGGGCTACTCATGGGAATGACTAAGATGGCAGTGGGCGCATGGCAGAAGACTCACGCCAAGGCGAGATCATCTAGACTAGCACAAGAGGTGTTTGACTCCATAGGTAAGGATCTAGAAGGCATGGTGATTCGTACAGGAAATAATTACGAGTGGCTACTCATCAAGGAAAGCGCTGATGCCGCAGGAATACGTGGTCCAGCTGCGGCAAAAGAAATAGTAAATCCATTAGAGATCAGCTTTTTCTCAGCGGTGACTGACAGATACAATGGTCAGATCAATGTCCCTCTGGTGGATAAGGGAGGTGATATTTCCATGGTGAGATATAGACTGATCCACCAAGATTTAATAGGAGGAGGTACTGGTACTGAGAAACCTGTATTTGCTCTCTACAGAGAAAGAATAGAGCCAGGTGGTGATGGTGCCGCTGGAACATTTGATACATTCAATGATTACCTGGCAAAGCCTTCTATAGATGGCATCAAGCCATCCATTGATATTGTGGAAGAGCAGAACTACTTGGCTGAAAATATATTCGATTTCACACTTAGTTTTAATTTTGAATACACTCTCGCTAACGGAGCCAAAGGCTACAAGAGAGTAGTGATCCAAAATAATGCAACTAGCAACAAGCTAAGCATTAAAGGGAATGATATTTTAGTGAATGATGTATCGCTACAAACGCAGCTTCCACCAGGTGCCAGCTCTCCAAGACTAGCAGGTGCTGATGTGAGTATCCTCGTCCTCTCAGATGGAGGCATGAATGGGCTGAAGAATAAAAACATTACCACTGATGCTCAGTTTGCGAAGTACCTCAAGGAAAGGGGACACCACTACTCCAAGTCGGTGATCATACCACGACCATAGAGCGCTCTCTAATAGTTGTTTTTTAATCCAAGTTTCTGTTGTAGCGATCAATACGTAATGAAAATTCACAAGACACTCGTCGGCGGTCTATTGGTTATGATGTGCTTCCTGAATCACTGCAGTGAAAAGAAGAAGTGAAAATCTAATTGCCTAGTTCCTTAGCAATGCTTCAGACGACACCAGCCTGTAGAGCATTAGTTGGGCCGCTTACATGCTCAAGGCCATCCGCACGTTCCATCGTATCGAAAGAAGATTTCGAAATACCAGCGCACCGTCTAATCAAAGCCAGCGTAACCGACCACGTTGGGCAAAGTGTATCTTTACCAAGCTCCCTAGTCCGCCTAGTGAGCTTCACCCAGCTCTCAGACGAAAGAAAACAACTAATAAGCAATTGGAAAAAAGCGGGGCTAAACCTGCTCATTATCGTTCTAGTGAACGATGAATTGTTAAATCAGGCTGTGCTAGACATAGGG
>JBLHQF010000118.1:0-8759 GCA_047624885.1 Cryomorphaceae bacterium
ACCGATGTCGATGATTTGGGCTCCCTCGTCACGCATCTCACGGGCGCGGTTGATCGCTACTTCTATTGTGCTATGTTTCCCGCCGTCTGAGAATGAGTCAGGAGTCACGTTTAGTATCCCCATCACCACCGCTACCGATGACAGGTCTATTTCTCCCCGCTTTACATGTTTTCTCGCTCTCCAGATCATAGACATATTAAAGACGACTAGCTTAGAAATTTACAGAACGAAAACACAAAACTTGATCTACTGTTGATTCAATGACAAAGTAATTTAATGAGAACACAACTCAATACTATTCTAGCCCTCTGCTCGCTATGCCTGCTCACCACTGTGTGCATTTCTAATGCCCAGAAGAAAAGAACCCCCGAAGCTAACTCGCATGTCCGTCTGATGAAAAACTCTGATGGCTCCACCACTCAGTTTAAACGCGACCTCAACAACACCACCCTCGAAAAAAGCACGTTCATAGAAAAGCAAAACGGCGAAAAGATCATTCGCACCAGAACTACTTACGTGCGTGACAAGCAAGGCAGACTTCGCAACGGGATTATCGAAGATGGACAGCGCATCAAACTCTACAAACTCCGCTACGGCTATGACAAAAACACTGGCAGACTCATTGCTGAGAACATGTTTGATGCCAGAACTATCCGCAGGAATGATCCCAAAGACCCTCGTAAAGAAACCCCTGTCAGAGCACTCAGATACTCCTATGATGCCCAGGGCCAGCGCAGTAAACCAGTTGTCTATGTTGGCGTGAAAGGGAGAACTGCAGAGGAACTCCAGAAATGGCTAAAGGATAACAAATTTGAAAAAGGCACTCTCCCAGACGTCGATCCCTTCGCGCCCAAAAAAGGAAATTTTTTGAGAAAGTAAGTTACTATTCTCTATTCATTGGTTCCCTTTACTCACTGGCTCACCTAGATGTTCAGTAAAAAACTTCGCTCTTCTCCACCGACCATAGCCAGAATCGGCACAGCCATGCCCACTACCTGGCATAACCAAGAGGTCGAAGTCTTTGCCAGCTTTTACTAGCGCATTGGCTAATTGCATCGTCGAAGCGGGATCAACATTTCTATCCAGCTCTCCCACACAGAGGAATAACTTGCCTGTGAGCTTAGCCGCGTTTGTTACATTTGACTGCTCTGCATAATGTGGTCCCACCGGCCAGTCCATCCACTGCTCATTCCACCAGAGCTTATCCATCCGGTTGTCATGGCAACCACAGTCAGAAAATGCTGCTTTATAAAAGTCGCCGTGATGCAGCACCGCGCCAGCAGAATTCTGCCCACCAGCTGATCCGCCAAAGATACCCACACGGGCTATATCCATCTGGGGGTGTTTTTTAGCCGCTTGTTTGATCCATTTTATCCGATCCGGAAAACCAGCATCCACAATATTCTTGTAGCAGAAATGACTAAACTCCTTGCAGCGTTTGTTGGTACCCTTGCCATCGATCTGCACAACAATGAAGCCACGCATCGTAAGCTCTTGAATACCAGCAGACCAAAAGCGAAGCTTCTTTGACACATGCTGATCATGCGGGCCCGCATAGATAAACTCTATCACTGGATATTTCTTGTTAGATTCGAAGTTCGCTGGGCGATGAATCGTCCCCCAAATATCAAATTTACCATCTCTATCTGTCGTAACAAATGACTCAGGCATCTGCCAGCCCATCGCCTTAATTTCACTCAGGTCACACTTCCCTATCACTGATAAAACCTTACCTGTAGTCCCATCGATAATCTGATAGCTAGCAGCACGATCCATCCCGCAGACTGTATCCATAGCATAGCCATAGTCAGCGGAAAACTTAAGGATGTGATTATCATTTCCTTGAGTGATACGCGTCAAGTCAGTCCCATCAAAATTCACCCAATACCAATGCTTATAATAGGGATCTCTCCCCTTCACCTCGCCACCTGCAGTGAAAAGAATTCTCCGCTTTTTCTCATCTACATGGATCACCTCATGCACGGTCATTTCTCCCTTGGTGATCTGGTTTATCACTTCACCCGTGATCCCATCATAGAGATACAAATGGTTCCATCCATCACGCTCAGATTTCCAGATCATTTCCTTACCTCCAGGCATGTCGTAGCGATAGCCATTAAAAGCATAGACGTAAGTATCACTGTCCTCCCGGATCAGCACTCGGTGTTTTCTCGTCTTAGTGTCTGCGTGAATAACGTGGTGTTTACCAAAGCCTCGCTCTATGAAATGGTAGGTAAAAGTATGATCATCACGCCACTGGTAGCGATTCACCTGATAAGGATTAACCAGCAGTGATTCATCTGCTGGAAATGGCTCACGAGCATCGATGAAAAACACCCACGGCTGCGAGACAGAGATTACATCACCTGGTTTGTCATAGTTAAACTCGTGCAGCTTAGGTTGGAGTTGATCTTTGGGTGAAGACTCGATAATTTGGACCTTTCTCCCCTGACCTTTAGTCACCTTGCTAACCACAAATTTTTTAGAATCGGGCGCCCAATTCACATCCCGAAATGTCTGCTTTTCAGAGTCTCCATCCATAAGCATTTCCCTCTCTTTACCCACCTCTTCGATAAATAATTTAGCCCCCACCACATGCGTTCGCCACTTACCATCCGGCGAGAGAACGCGATCGTTTCCCCGTTTAACGCGCTTTACTTTGCTTAGCTCTTGACCCTGCCACCTATACCAATATTTAGAAATTTTTAATTCTAGCCCCGCATCTCCCGCTCTTAATTCTTGGATTCGTAAATTCTTAGCACTCACCTTTTTCTTAGTCAGCTCTGCTATCTTACGCGCTAATATCTCCTGATTAAAAGCCACTTTTTTCTTACCTTGCGGAGAGTTAGAATAGTAAACTTTCTTACCTGCCTCATCCCACTCATAGATAAATTCATCGTCAATCCAAACCCCCTTAAGCCTGTCATTTCGCACTTCTTTGCGCAATTTGTTATACTCCATGTTCGAGCTTTTCAGGAAGTCATTAAGTCTCTCACCTGCGAGGCTCTCTCCTGCGTGAGAGAACGATGAGCATAAAATAAAAATAAAAGTGACTCTAAATATCATCATTTATTAACGCTAACAAGAGAGCTTTTCTTTCCAAAAACTTAAAGCCAGATTCAACACTCTTATCTTTTTACTAGTCTCATTAGATAAATCTCCTAACCTCACTTTATGGAGAAGACCCCAGAAGAGCATATGACCGAATCACAGGGGAATCGCAAACAGCGCATTTTGCTATGGCTTGGTTTTTTATTAGGTTTTCTGTGGCCGATGTATCGTTTGATCAATTCTTCGGGATGGATTCTAGATGATGAAATTTCACATTTCTTGTTTTCAAAGGCAGTCGTTGATTGGCCAGAAATCCTATTAGATGAATGGCCACGTCCTGGCAGGAATCTCATCCACAGCATCATCACGCCCTTTGGACTGACAGCCTCGCGCATTTTCACCCTTATCCTTTCCACTCTAGCGGTATTCTTCTGCTACCGCGTGGCTCTCAGACTTAATATCCGCCATGCCTGGAGTATTCCATTCTTACTGTGTTTTCAGCCCTGGTATCCAGAGCTTAGCTATCCAGTGCTTACTCAGGCACCATTCATGTTGGTCTGGATTCTAGCTGTCTATCTGGCCCTGAACAATCGTATGCACTTCGCCGCTTTTGCCTTCGGCTATCTTTCCCTCATCCGCCACGAAGGTATCTTTATCACGGCACTCTGGGGGCTCTGGGTTATTTGCCAGCCAGGCGGTGTTATTTATCATTTACTTCACAAGAAGAAGTTCGGCGAAGTCAGGAAATCACTAGCTCACAGTATCCTCCTTGGATTCAGCACCATTTCCCCGATTATCATCCTCAATCTCTGCGCTTACTTCATCCAAGGCCGCATCCCATTTGCAATTTACTTCGATAGCAACCCTACCGACATCTACGGCAATGGTTCATTATTCCACTACGTCCCTATGCTGCGCAATTATGTGGGTAACATCACTCTATCTTTATCTGTCATAGGCATGTATTTTATCTTCAGCAACAAGCTCAAAAACTGGAGTCTTATTCTAATCACCTACCCTGCCTATTTCATCTTACACTCAGTCATCTACTGGAAAGGCTCATTTGCCTCTGGGGGGTACTATCACTTCCTCATGCCCATGGCTCCCTTGTTTGCTTTATTAGCGGCATTAACGATAAGTAAATTTCTTACCTATGATTTCAAACACGCGCATTACGTCACACAAGCACGCTATTTGATTGGAGTCTTCATTTTCGTCATTTTCTGCCAAGGGATGCACATGGCGAGCTATCAGCACAACAACCAAGACTGGAGCAATATCATGGCTGGCAAGGCTAGTGTGAAAACATCACTCCTAGCTCCCGTGGATACTACTTCTCGCATTAAGAAGCAGATTAGAGAAGCCACTCATCTCGCTAAATCAAATTCTGAGCCTAACAACACCTTCACCCACTGTGCGCATGTGTATTTTTATTATCTAACAGATCAGCCAGACACACTCTCATTCCGTAATGAAAGGATAGCACCACTCTCTACATTCCCCATCGGATCTCACTACATCTGGGATTCTAACTATGCGGATCTAGAGCCACGCACCAGCCATACAGAATTAGAAAAGAACTCTAATTGGCAGTCTGCTCGAATGTGGACCGATACAAATGGTAAGCCAAGCGTGATTCTTTTCCGAAAAACCAACAACTCCCCATACGACGAAGATTTAACTCCCAAAGGCAGGAACTTGAGTTACTAAGCCCAAGAGCATCATCCGTTATTCACTGCCAGGACAATCTTAATCACTCCATAGCTCAACTTTTCCTGAGAGGCTTCGAAGATCGGCTTCAGCGCATTTGTTCCATGCTCGTCGATCAATTCTAAACAAAGTTTTTCCTCATCCTCGGTCACGTAGTCTCGGATGTTGAGTGCCTCGCCTTCTTCAAACAACCTAGCCACATGACCTTCGATTGTCATCAGTCCTAGATCTCTGTTCGTGGCTATTTCCTCTGCGCTCAGCCCCTGCTGTAGCATCCCGAGGGTAGTCTTATAGGTCTCGCTTAATCCGCGCTTGATCCCTCCGCCGCCACTCTTCTTACGATCACTCGTCCTAACCGCAGCTTTTAACCCCTCAATCTCAACTTTCTCACTTCTAAGCTCTGGATGGTCTTCTAAATAATTTGTCACCGCTTCACAAAAAGCCTCACCATATTTCTCCAGCTTCGCAGCTCCAACTCCGTGTAATCTCTGCATCACTTCAAGCGACTCGGGCATCACCGCAGCCATCTGCCGCAGAGTTTTATCCGCAAAGATAACATAAGGAGGAACCGCTGCCCTATCTGCCTCCTCTTTACGCAGCGCGCGCAAGTGGTCAAATAATTCCTCATTGCATGGCTGTTCCTCATCACTACTAGAGCTGCCTCTCGTCTTCTCTGGCTCCACTCGCTGATCCACTTGCATCGAGAAGCTCCCACCATTTTTCCCCATCATCAGATCCCAGCCCTGCTGAGTCATTTCAGACACCGGATACTGAGCCTTCGATAGAGACAGATGCCCTAACGTCAGAAGCGCATCCATCACGCTGCGCCAGTATCCCTTCGGCTTATCCTTCCCCATACCATAAGTCTTTAGCTGATCGTGTCCAAATTGCTTAATCTTCGCTGTCTTAGCCCCCACCACAATATCACAGACCTGCACCGCACCGAACTTTCCATTCGTCCGAGCCACTGCCGATAGCAGGATCTGCGCGTCTCGGGTCGCATCCACTTCAGTGAATTCCCCAGAGCAGAAATCGCAGCCACCACAGTTATCCGCCGCATAGACCTCATCAAAATAGCCTAACAACGCCTTCCTCCTGCACTGAGGCACCGCCGCAAAGCGATCCATCGCCCTTAACAACCCGCGAGTCCGCTCACGCTCCGTCTCATCCGCTATATCCTCAATAAATCTAGTCAACTTCACCACATCACCAGGACCATGCAAAAGCAAGCAACTAGACTTGTCACCATCACGCCCCGCTCGGCCAGTCTCCTGATAGTATCCCTCAAGGTTTTTCGGCAGATCCACATGCACCACAAATCGGACATCCGCCTTATCGATCCCCATACCAAATGCCACCGTAGCAACAATCACATCACAGTCATCGCGGATAAATCCTTCCTGCGCCTGCGCCCTCACATCTGATTCCATCCCAGCATGATACCCACGCGCATTCACACCATTCTTCTGCAATAAATCCACCGTCTGCTCCACGCTCTTCCGCGTCGTCCGATACACCACCCCGCTCTCGCCCTTGCGCTTACTCACATATTCCACCAGCTGCCGCTCCCAGTCCCTCTTGGATCTTACCTCATAAAATAAATTAACCCGATCAAACGACGCCCTCACCTTCACCGCACCAGCAAGATCCAGTCTCTTCTCAATATCCGCCGCCACCTTTTCCGTCGCCGTCGCCGTGTAAGCCACCACAGGAACTCCTGGGAATAATGATTTCAAGCGACTCAAAAACATATAATCAGGTCTGAAATCGTGCCCCCACTCCGAGATACAATGCGCCTCATCGATCGCGAAAAAACTAGGTTTCCCGGTCGGTGACTGCTGTAGGAAATCTACAAACCCATAACTAGACAACCTCTCCGGCGCCACATAAAGCAAATCCAACTGCCCATTCCGATACGCATTCTCTACTTCCCGCATCTCCTCTGGAGCCAGCGAGCTATTAAGACAAGCCGCTTTAATGCCATTCGCCACCGCACCATCCACCTGATCCTTCATCAGCGCGATCAACGGACTCACCACCACGCAGCAACCATCCATCACAACAGCCGGCAATTGATAACACAACGACTTACCGCCACCCGTAGGCATCACCCCAAACACATCTTTCCCAGCCAGAACACCACGCACCAGCATCTCCTGGTTTGGCCTAAACTCCGAAAAACCAAACACATCTGCTAAGGTCTGCTCTACTGTTAATGTTGCGCTCATAAATAAAGTGTTAACATGAACACTCTTTTAATGAAAGAGAAAATTTAGAAAATGTTCATCATCAGAGCCAATCCACCTTTATTGGCTCTGCGAGCCGTTGATTGGTCATTAGTTCATTGGTCAAGTGCTCTGCTTCAACATGCTGGACCAATGACTAATCAACAGCTCGCAGAGCTACAAACCTCCAAGCCACCCAAGTTGCCCGAATCCAAAATTCACCCAAGTTTTTCCTCGTATCACAACACAATCGACCTAGCTTGAACCCATGGAAAAAGATTTGCTCACAAAATCCACCCTCGAGAAAATACTCGAACTCCCCGAATCAGAATGGGATTGGAACCCTGACAAGAACATCTACACTGATTTCACCATTAACGAACAAGACCAGCTTATAGCCATTATAAATGATGAGCATTTAAAAGAAAAATCAGCAGACGAGATCACCGAACTAGAAGAGCACGCATCGATTCACGCTCACCGGATACTTGCCTCATTTCTTGATCCATCTCACATCCCCCTATTTTTGGAATATGCTTTCTTACCTGAATTTGAAGATTCAGATATCTTCACTGAGGATCTCATCAAGATCCTGCTGCGTTATCAATCCGATGTAATCCAACCATGCATCCATGAACTTAACGACCAAGAAAACTCTGAAATCCAACGGATGCTCCTCTGTGATGTCCTACACACACTGGCATCAAAAGATACACAAACCCAATTGATCACCCAGGTATTCTGTGATTATTTAAGCGCCAAACATTTCACCCGCGCACTAAATGGCCACATCATCGCCTTTCTCATCGAGATGAATAAACAAAAGCATATCGACATCATCCGAGAGTGCTATGCCGAGCACCTTGTGGATATCTCATTTATTGGGGATTTAGAAGATGTCGAAATTTCATTAGGCATCCGAGATTTGCGCACCACCCCACTCATCGATTTGATCGAAGCTGAAAAGAAAGAACTCCATCTAGCAATTAAGTATTCACTAGGTCCCATACCTCCCGAAAGCGACCCGTCAGCCCTCTTCATTTATCTGTTTGATCTATACGAGAGAGATCAAAGCCTTTCTAATCCTTCCGCCATTGACGGTTACCTCACCGCTAACCTGCTCCATCCAACGCCCCAAAAGCCATCAGACTTCCTTCCAAAGATTTGGGACAATGAAGAAAGATACTCACCGGAATGGGAAAATAGTAGCCAAGCTATATTCTTCACTAATTTCATCTTAGCGGTTCACAACAAAATCGCAACTGATCTCCAGCGTCGAGCGCTAGCCCCAATGCTCGATTGGGATAACAAAGATCATAGATTCCCGCTCTACCGATCATGGGTAAGTGGATTCCTTCTTGGCTTTCACGCATTTAATGGTGCTGATCTATCTGATGATGACGAACTCCCAGAACTCGAAGATTCTATTATCTCATTGTTATTTCAAATCCTGTCTGAAGAAATCAGAGCAATAGAAACTAGCTCACGACCAAGCATAAAACTCTTTCTACCCAAATTAAACACAGCAATCTACAAACTCTTCAAACAAAATAAATACACCCCAATTTCAAACCCTCTCAACCCGTTATTTAGCACAAAAACTGAGCATCAGGTTTCCGAGCCAAAAATCCCCCGTAACTCCCACTGTCCATGTGGGAGCGGCCAAAAACACAAACGCTGTTGTATGAATTAGAAAATCATTATCAGAGCCACTCAACCTCTATTGGCTCTGCGAGCCGTTGATTAGTTGATTGATTGATTGGTTGATTGGTT
>JBLHQF010000119.1:0-8693 GCA_047624885.1 Cryomorphaceae bacterium
GACCAATGTGCACATAGCACGGCAGTCGCTGCGTATGGCTCTGCTGGAGCAGCTCGGCGGACATGATGCGCTGCAGTGGGGGCACCAGTTGGTGGATTTTACAGAATGTGAGGGTGAAAATGGAGACGATGGCCTAGAGCTGAGCTTTCAAGTGGATGGTAAGATGAAGAGCGTCAAGGCGGGCCTGCTGGTGGGGGCGGATGGGATTCGTAGTACGGTGCGGAAGTTGTTGATTGGTGAGGAGGTGTCTCCGTTGCGTTACTTAGGGTGTATCGTGATTTTGGGGATTTGCCCTTTGGCGAATCTCGATGGACTTGAGAGTCATCTTCTAGATTCCGCCACGGTGTTCCAAACGGTCAATGGTAATGAGCGGATCTACATGATGCCTTATGCGGCAGACTCGGTGATGTGGCAACTTAGCTTTCCTATGCCAGAAGAAGAAGCCATGGCCTTGAGCGCTCAAGGGCCTCAGGCTCTCAAGGATGAAGCATGCCGCAGAACTCCGTGGCACGACCCCATCCCGCAGATTATGGCTGCGACTCAGGCTGCTCAGATCACTGGGTATCCAGTCTATGACCGAGCACTGCTGGAGTCAGAAATGTTAGAGAAAGGCGCTCAAGTGACTCTGATCGGAGATGCCGCTCACCCGATGAGTCCTTTCAAAGGACAAGGCGCGAACCAAGCTCTGCTCGACGCACTGGCGCTAGCGCGCGGGATTTCAAAAGGATGCCGGCCCTTATCTCAATGGAGGGTAAATGGAGTGCGGGCAAGTGTGTTAACGGAGTTTGAATCAGAGATGCTGGCACGCAGCGCAACCAAAGTGAAGGACTCCGCCGAGGCAGCAAAGTTCCTCCATTCCGAAGTAGTGCTCCACAAAGGCGACGAACCGCGAGGCCGGTGTTTAAAGAGAGCAGATTTGTAGCAAGCTGGCGTATTTATGAGGAAGGGATCTGAAAACTTCCCTACGATCTTCTATTGTTTGTCAGACAATTTCACGATTTCACGGATCTATGGGTGTGTTTTTATCTGACGGTTTTTCTGGCGACGGGACGGCCACGCTCCCGTAGCGGCAAATTGCTATTTGAAACCTTCAGATAAACACCCCCCATTTATTTGCCTGTTGACGCAATTAGAGGGGTTCGTTATATTTCCATCCTATCCTATCCTATCTTAACTAAACTGTTCTGCTAAAATGCGATGTTGCTAACCTGCTATCGGTGGACTTGTCGGCCAAAAACATGAAATTTCTATCAATCATCGTATTTCCTGCAATTGTAATACTACTAGGTTGTGCGACGACTGATGAGATTAGTGAAAAAGAAGATTTATGTTCAAAGATTGGAGGTGACTATAATCCAGCAGAAGATTTTAATCCAAGTGAGTTAAGAGAGCTTGCGCTCAATCCTGATGAGAGTTCTCGGCGTTTGATGTGGCTCATTAATAGAGCTGCTGCTGAGAAAAAAGGAGGTTTCTAATACCTATTGACGCAGCAAGATTCCCGTAAAATTCAGTATTAAACTTATCACTAGAAAATTACGACTATTCGCTGAATGGTAATCAGAAAAGTTTAGAATTCATTCTAGCTGAGGATGAGAAGGAGGTCCGAGGTGGTGATACCATGACGATCGTGGTTATGTCTTACATGAATGAATGGGAACGCACTATTGAAGCAATTGAAAAACATGCAGAATTTGCTGATGGAGCAGGAGGTGTTTCTATAGCAGTTTTTTGGATGACTCGGAGAGAGCTATTTCCCGCGGAGTACAAACAATACAAAAGGCAGAATAATTTGTAATCGCCAAGACCAGACGGTCTCGTTAATCTGAGATAGAAGATAAATACTAACCCAAAGTCCAGCATCACCGCTCCGCCGGAGTTGGCGATGCCGAGACGCAACCTAAAAACAATCATGATACTAACGACAACAACTGAAATTAAGAACCACACCATCACTGAGACTCTTGGTCTAGTCAGCGGGAACATGGTGCAATCAAAGCATATTGGTCGCGATATCATGGCTGGATTAAAAACACTAGTTGGTGGAGAGATTAGTGGGTATACAGAAATGTTAGTTGAAGCGCGCGAGAAAGCTCAGAATCGGATGATCGATGAAGCGCGAGGACTGGGAGCGAATGCTATTGTTAATGTGAGATACACAACCAGTGCAATCGCACAAGGCATGTCTGAGCTACTAGCTTACGGGACAGCTGTGAAAATAGAAAAGGGCTAATGGATCGTAGTAGTCACCCCAAGTTGCATTTTTCTACCGAGCTTTAAGACAACTACAACGATTAGCCCAAAGTCCATGTTTACACTCCCGTGAGGGTTGACTATGCTTAGACCATGATAAGAAAAAAAACCGTTTCAACTCACAATTATACTCCTCAGTCTATTATCTCTAGGTGGCTGTAAAAAGAGAGTGGCTACAACAGAAGAGGTAGTGGTATCGAATTCAATAATAAACGTATCAAGCTTTAAGCCGCAGAGGGGCAACATTTTATGCCATTCAGTTGAGCGGATATTAAGTTGAATGGGTGCTACTTTTGGAAGGCGGGTATTTCTTCCAAGGATTCAGCACGATGCTCCATTGCAGATGCGGGCGGGACGCCCACGCTACCGTCTCCAGAAAACCCTCAGATAAAAACACACCCTGGCTTTATTTGCAAGTTGACTGATGTTAAGGTATTAATTAACTTTTCAGGGTAAAAAGTGACTTAACTGCTCGCTAAAAATTATGCCACTCACAATACTAGAATCAGACTGGAAGCGTTTTAAAGAAGTTCGACAGGTAGCCCTAAGTCGACATTGTAGATTGACGCTTGAGCGTCTCGCAGAGATAGCATCTGAGGGGAGCCAAAACCCACATGAAAGCTATTTGGTAGCCTATGAGTATATAAAGACTAGGGACAGAGAAGTGGCTCAGACGTTTAATTATTTACGCCGCTCGACTGCGATGAATCAGCTTATTCTGATGCAGGAGCTAGGGTTGCTCTCTGATGAAGATACTGATGCTTTTTCGGATGATGTTCAGGCTACTATTGGCTCTGTTCAAGTTCGCGATCCCTCAGGTTTATCATAGGCGTGTGGCTAAATAAAATCTAATATATTCAACAGCGAGGCGTTATATCAGCATGAGGACACTTTGCGCTATATTCACTACTTTACTAATCTGTATTTATTCATCCCAAGCAGCCGATAAGCCATTTAGTATCGCTATCGTTCCCTCATCCCATCGATCAGAAGGTGGTCCACAGATCAGTTGGAGCGATGGCTCTAAAGAGAGTTTTTATGTAGTTCTGACAAACAAGACTGATAAAGAGCAACGAGTGTTCGAAACGTGGAATAGTTGGGGGTATTATGCTCTATCATTCGAAATCACACTTCCTTCAGGTGAAAAGGCTAGAGCCAAGAAGAAGCCCGTTTTTTTCACAATAAATTTTCCGTCCACGTTCATAGTCCCACCAAAAGGGTATTTTGTTTTTGAAATCACTCTGGATAAAGATTGGATAGGTAAGCCTGATTTTTGGAAAGATGGTCAAACGCAAGTAAAGATAAAGGCTATTTATGAACTGTCTGTCCGCAAGAGATTAAAGGAACGAGGTGTTTGGATTGTTAGGATTGAGTCTAAAGAATTAGCTGTTAAAATTAATCATTGGAAGAAAAGATAAACCAAGAATCAAATATCTATAGAATCATAAATATTGGTGTTGTTCTCAAAGATTTAAATGATATTTTTGAAATAGAGGACTATTTATCGAGCTAGTGACAGGGTCTATTGACGCGTTAGAGAATTTGATTTTTGAAAGAATGGACAAGCTGAGTGCTTCCATGTAAGGAGGTGGGGTGAATGATATGGAGATAGCGCTGAGCGTGATAGGGGGATGCCTGGAAAAAGGGGTGAAGGAGTATGTGGTTTGTTCTGGGGCGAGGAATATCCCGCTGATTTCGGCGTTGTTAGAGTGTGAGGATGTGGTGGTTTGGTCGCATTTTGAGGAGAGAGCTGCTGGGTTCTATGCACTGGGGAGGATGATGGATACGCGTGAGCCGTGTGCTGTGATTACGACTTCTGGCACGGCGGTGGCAGAGCTTTTACCGTCGGTTGTGGAGTGTCATTATCAGGGGAGACCATTGCTGGTGATCAGTGCGGATCGACCGTCTGAGTATCGTGGGAGTGGTGCGCCACAGGCGATCGAGCAGGTTGGTATGTTTGGGAGCTATGTCGGTGGATGCGAGGATGTGGAGGGTGATTCTGCTGAGATTTTGAATGGCTGGAATGGGAGGATTCCGTGGCATGTGAATGTCTGTCTCGGCGAGGGTGTTGAGGATGATTCAGTAGAAATTGCAGCAAGTCATGAACTTGGTGAGTGGAAGCCAGAGAGAGAAAAGATTGATGTTTCACCGTTGGTAAGATTTTTCGATGATGTCTGGAGAGGTGTGGTTGTTTGTCTCGGTGGGCTAGAGCCAGAGGATAGACCAGAGGTGTTTGCCTTTCTCAAGAAGCTGAAAATCCCGGTGGTGGCGGACCCTACCTCTGGGCTGCGTGAGTTGCTTGGGGATCTGGTTATCTCAGATCCGGATAGAATGCTAAAGGAGGCGAAACTCTCGAAAATCCTGCGGATTGGCGATGTGCCGGTGGGGAGGTTTTGGCGGGATTTAGAAGGGATGCCTGAGGTTGAGGTTCTCAATCTTTCTCGCGCCGGGTTCAGTGGATTGGCGAGGAAAAGTGAGACGATTGCTGGCGGTATCAGCCGTATTATCAAGGGGGTGGGTGAGGTCGAGGAGGTGGGCGATGTCACTGATCTACTGCGTGGTAATGGCAGGAAAGCTTCGCAGATCGATGAGCTATTAGAGAGGTTTCCAGATAGTGAACCATCCTTTGTTAGAATGACCTCGATCTATGCCACGATGGCGGAGAGTGTGTATCTAGGGAATAGCTTACCGATCCGTGAGTGGGGAATGTTTGCACAGCGAGATAAGGAGGTGCCCCATGAGCTAGTGCGTGCGAACCGAGGCGCAAATGGCATAGATGGTCAGCTGGCGACGTGGGCGGGCTGGACGCACGGGATTGATGATGCGTGGATTCTAATCGGGGATCTAACCGCTTTGTATGATTTATCCGCACCGAGCTTGCTGCATGATTGTGATGCTGAGGGTCGCGTGATTGTGGTGATGAATAATGGTGGTGGGAGGATCTTTGATCGGCTCCCGCGCGTGCAGAAAATGGATGGAGCGCAGAAGGGGATCATCGCCAATGAGCACGCATTTAGCTTTGAGTCATGGGCGATGATGTGGGGCTGGGATTACCAGCGTGTGGAGACTGTGGATGAACTGGAAATAGAAGCCGGTCCAGCGCCGCTTGTTGTGGAGCTGGTCCCATGTGAAAAGCAGACAAAAGCATTCTGGGAAGCTTATGAACAACTAGACAAGTAAGGTTAGTCAAAATTTAGAATTTAAGAATAATAGAGCGATGAAAAAAAACGGACCCATTGACACCTGCCTGATGCTGGCAAAAGGCATTTTGCACGATCGCTCGCTAAGAAGGAAGATGATGACTCAGATGGTGATCTTCTTGCTGGTTATCGTAGCGATCGGGAGCTGGGTGATTGATGATTGGCTCAGAGATGGAGTGATTAGGTTTGTTCTCTTTTGGGGACTAGTTAGCCTGTATTCGCTGTTCATCATGCTAATGGCGTTCTACGATATGCTGAAAGTAATGCGTGGCCAATAAGGTTTTTGTGGCTCTGCGAGCCGTTGACTGGTTCACGTATAACGCCTACTGCGCACGTGATAAACCATGTACAGCGAAGCTGTTTTACTTGGGGAGACTGTGCTAGTTGATTACCTGCGGCGCTCCACAGAATTATCAGAATTCTTCAGAATTAACCAAATTAAGGACGATGGACTCGCTATTTTCTGAAAGAATGACAGGGGCAGGGCGATCAAGCTAGGGAGGAAATATTCTATTACCGCTGATTTCGCAGATTAAAACTGATTGCCAATGCGATGAAACTACTTTTTAGCCATCAGAATACATAAATATGATGAAGGTGAGCTTTTGAAGCACTAAAGAATAGGCTAAGGTAAAAAAATCAGCGGTAATCTGCGTAATCAGCGGCTAGAAAGATTTTATTCTGAGATGTTTTCCTTAGATTGATCGCCCGATGAAAGGGTTCATCCTTTTTCCTGTTAACCCTGTTATGAAATTCTGTAGAATTCTGCGAAATTCTGTTAATTCTGTTAATTCTGTATAAAAAATATCTAGTGTAGATTCCCGGCCGCTGGAATCGTTTCATCTTGCTGGACTAATGACTCATCAACCAATGACTAGTCAACTTGCCGCAGGCACCATGACTGTGGACTAGCTAAATCTGGTCTAAACTGAGTCTACCCGCCAGCAACTGGCGGGATGAATACGACTTCATCGCCTTCTTGGAGTAGGTAATCCCATGATGAGAAGTCTTCATTGATCGCCACCATGAGGTGCTTTTGTTTGTGGGGGAATTGGTATCGCTGTTTGATTTCCTCATAGAGTCCAGCGGGGGTGCAGGATTCGGTCTGGATGCTTTCCGCATCCTTCTGCGCGATTTCTCGGAGCTGTGCGAAGTATTTCAATTCTATGGTTTTCATCTTTCTGGTAGCATTGATAATAGCATTTACCTCGATCCTCTCTGCCGGGGAATTGGCATTCATGAGTGCCTGCGGGTTAGTTAGGGGGATGTTTTTGGTTGTGTGCTGCTCTAATAATCGTCTAGGGCAGTATTGATCGTTTTCCACAGCAGTTATGATAGCCGGGAAAAATGCGGGTTCATAGATAGCGCAGAATGGCTCGGGTTTGTTGTCGATGGGGCTGATGTAGCAGGTCGCCATGGCGGACCTGTCGCGTTGACCAATGAGGTCCTGGATGTCTTGTTTGGCTAATAACGGGGTGTCGCACGCAATGATGAGAAGCGCGTTCTCAGGATGTTGCTGAGCTGCCGTAGCGATAGCAGCAAGCGGGCCATTGCCGGGATCGATGATGCCAGGCTGATCATAAGCCTGATCCTCGCGATGGCAGAGGTAAGTTTTTTCGCAGAGTTCATCTAAGATGCCATGAAGTCGGACTCTCTCGGATTGATCCTCTTGATAAATAAGTTCAGACTTAGCTTCGCCCATGCGGCTAGACTTGCCTCCTACGAGTAGTACTGCTGTGATCATTGGTGGATTATTGGTGGATTATTGGTGGATTATTGGCTGTTGAAATCTGATTTACCGCCGGTTTTAGAGATTAGCTTAGTTGAAGAAATGATGATAGCCTTGTTCACCGCCTTGCACATGTCATAGATGGTCAGTCCAGCGATGCTGGCGCCTGTGAGTGCTTCCATTTCGATACCGGTGCGCGCATTGGTGAGGCAGGTGCAGCGGATTGATACAGCGGTTGCGCTGATGGGCTCTATCTTAAACTTGCACTTCTCAAGAGGCAGGGGGTGACAGAAAGGAATGAGATCAGAGGTCTTCTTCGCCGCCATGGTACCTGCGATAATGGCGGTCTGAAAGACAGGGCCTTTCTTAGATTGGATGTCATCGGAATCGAGTTGCTGCAGCAGAGCTTCTCCTAGCTCTACGATGCACTCCGCCACGGCTTCACGCGTGGTAGTGCTTTTATCAGAAACGTCCACCATTCCAGGTTGGTTCTCCGCATCAATATGTGTGAATTCTTCCATGACATTTCTGTATAGTAGCTTACCCAGAACTTCCAGAATTATCCTTAAATATAGCCGTGAATCTCAGATTTCATCCTAGAGGGGGAAGGTGCATAATGAGTAGTCAGATACGGAGAAGGATTATCTATATATTTGTTATGACGAATAAAGATAATTTAAACTAATGATTGAATCGATCGTTTTATTAGGATTTTCTGAGGGACTTATTCGTTGACTAGTATTGCTCTTCTGGATGGTTGCGGATTTGATATTGGGCGCTGTTTGGGCTGCTCACAAGTTATTCACAAACATGAATTCTGAGAATTACCTGGATTATGGGCGGGTGGGAGAAGAGTGGAGAATGGGTATTAGTTAGGTCTTAAGAGTGGTTAGCTATTTTTAGACGGTGAAAAGGGTGCGGAATGTGGTTTTTGTTAATAGTCAATAGTAGTCATTTATTATATTATTGATGGTTGCTAGGATTATATTTTTGGATGATTAGTCTCATTGCCTGAGAAGGAGGATATCGTAAATCGATTTCTCGCTCAGTTTAGAGGGTGAGATTTAGGCTAGAGCCTAGAGCCTGGGAGTGTGTATTTGGTTCATTATTTACTGATGGTTCGCCTTATTTTGTGAGAGTTCTTTTTAATTATATTTTATTTAATTAAGTGATTTATAGTTAATGATTAAGTTTTATTTGCACGGTTAAAATATAAACGAGTTGATTTTATTGTTATTTAATTTTATCTGGTAATGGTGTCTATAAAATTATTTTTATTAGGTATTAGTGCGTGAAATTATGGTTTTGAATTAAATGTTTGAAATTAACTATCATTTAAACTTAATTAAATAGGTTTTGGTCGATTTTGGTTGGATTGATGGTTATGGGAAGAGCTGGTGGTGCGATTTCTAGCGTGGGGGCTTAGTCGATTCTTGGTGGGATCTGCTACGGCTAATCAGTGGGAGTTATAAGCAGAGCGTTAAAATAGGCTTTAATGACTATTTATCTAAAAT
>JBLHQF010000120.1:0-8496 GCA_047624885.1 Cryomorphaceae bacterium
CTATATACCTTCTTCATAGTTTGTCTGTCTTCATGCTTTTGGTATAGAATAAACGCTTATGGTGATTCACTATTCACGGACTGACCCCATTTTTTTACCCCATTTTTTTACACGTGATCAAGCCTTACAATATCAGGGCTTCCGTTCTGTTTTATTTAAACAAGAGCGGAAGTGAATGATGGATAGAGCTTTAGTGTGCGTGCCTCCGACCTCTGGTTGGGAGTAATGAAAACCTACCGGAGGTAGGTGGCACGTATTAAAAACCGAGGGTCTCTTTTTCGCCGAGGTATTTTGGAGTCGTTTTAAGGATGTTTTCATCCATCCACATTCTTACTCTGGCTAGATACTCGCGCTTTTGGGTTTCTCTGCCTTTTACGTCTTGGGCGTTGTAGCCGATAGCATCGATACCGCGCTTCTGGGCGATGTAGGCGGCGCGTTCGTTATGAAATCTTTGTGAAACCAGGATGACTTTTTTGATTCCAAATATTTTCTCTACTCTCACAACGGAGTCCATGGTGCGCAGGCCGGCGTAGTCACAGACGATCTTGTCCGCGGGGACGCCTTTTTTCATCAACGACTGTTTCATGTCTTCTGGCTCGTTGTAGTCGTCTCGGCTGTTGTCACCAGAAACGATGAAGCCTCGGACCTTGCCGGCCTTCCAGAGGTCATGGGCAGCCTCTATTCTGTATTTGAAGTAGAGGTTGTTATAACCGTTTATTTTCTCAGCACAGCCAAACACGAGCGCGACTCGGTCTGGGCGATGTTGGCTGTTAGATTCATCTGGCAGTTCGTTGATATCGTCATAGAGCACGCCCTCGCCAGCGGATTGAGCGGCGCAATTTGCCCACCACATAAGCAGCAGGAACACTGTGATGCTAATGACCCCGAAAAGTAGTGCCAGTTTAGTGAGCCCCCATAGGGTGAATATTTTTGAGAAGAGCTCCATCTATTTATCGATGGGTTTTGTAGTTATCACGCACCTGTTTTAGATATTTCATGTACTTTACTTTTGCTTTGTAGTCGGGATCTTGTTTAGGGTCTCTGAATGGATTGTTGGTGCCGTATTGGGTCCAGGGACCTACTTTAGGCACGTCTGCGAAATCGATAAATCTCCAGTGAACCACCGATCCAGACTTGATTTTCATGTAGTCCCTTACGGCGGGTGAAATGTCTAGTCCTGCGTTCTTATTCTTCTTGTTTTTCGGCTTCTGGTTGCGAAATACATAGTTGTAATCATCAGTGAAAAACGGTCCGCAGTCTTCCCACTGCGCGTAGCAGACTTTCTTGTTCTGAACTATTTTTATCCATCTTCCCTTGCAGCTAGTCTTTCCTGGCTTCGGGTTCACACGCTTGAACCAAGGGATCAGTGATTTTGCTTCTGGCTTGTGGAGCCTGTGGTTGATGCAGTCATTGTAGGGGAGTGCGATGTAGAAGGGGTTCTGCTTCGGGGTGAATGCGGAGGGGCGGTATCCAGTGCGGTGTTTGGGATCTGGATTATCGTAACCACCGTAGCTTTTTTGCCAATATCGATCCCATGAGCTCGCGCAGTTAGGCGTAGGGTTCCGCGCCGTGGGCTGTTCACCTATCCAGAAAACTGAAACCGTGACGTGTTTCTGCCATGGGTAGTTGAGCTTCAAAAATGGATTCACTGGCTGGCTGGCTGGATTGACCGTGTTATTCGTCGTCGAATTTCTCCCCGTAGGCGTAGTAATGCTAGGGCCCTGAGCAGCTAGAGGTAAGTTTTCGCTTAGGGAAAACAGCAAAATTAGAATAAACAATGGTGGCTTCATAGGGGTAAGGTTTTATCTCTCTTCAAGCCATGTGATCACTTGCTTGAGAGCTTTGGCGCGGTGACTGAGCTGGTTTTTGACATCGTTTCCGAGCTGTGCAAAAGTTTTCTCATAGCCTACAGGAATAAATAATGGATCGTAGCCAAAGCCTTGGTGGCCGGTGAGTTCAGAAATGATGGAGCCCTCCACGCTGCCTTCGAAGTGCGCTAAACGGTTACCATTTTCCGCGATCACCATCACACATTTAAATCTGGCGGTCTTCGGAGTGGAAGAGGGGAGTTTAGAAAGTTCAGAGAGTAGCTTGGCATTGTTAGCTTCATTGTCACCATCAGTCCCCGCGTAGCGTGCCGAATAAACCCCAGGCTCACCGCCGAGCGCATCCACTTCCAGTCCAGAGTCATCTGAGAGAATGATCCCGGTAGTGACTTTGCTAATCTCTACCGCCTTTAACGTGGCATTTTCCAGAAACGTAGAGCCAGTCTCCTCCACATCAGGGAAATCACCAGTCGTGAGATCAGACACCTGAAAGCCAGTACCCAGCATCGACTGGATTTCACTGGTTTTATGGGTGTTGCTGGTGGCTACGAGTAATGGTGAAGTGATAGGCATAAGACATTTCTAAACATGCCGCACTTTAGATCAAGGACAGAATCTGGGTTTCTCAAGTAGGGCGATCAAGTCCTAGCTGAACTCCTTTTCCCACACAATCTGTGCAGATGGTTAGATAAGTGTCATTAAGTGAACTTAGCGGTGGAAATCTCTCATTGAATCACATAATATTTAGCGTTGAGGATGGCTGAGGACGTAATAGGCGAGATCGTAGGGAGGTGAGGATTCTTGAATCCGATTTTTCTTACAAGTTACAGCTTCAATATTTAAATCATTTATCCGTATCAGAGTAGCCTATATCAGTGAATTTTAAATCAGTCACTGTTATCACCGCGTCTTCAGCATTTTTGAGTTTATCTTTCTCATAGTTAATATTGAGGTTCTTTATTTCTGCTGTACCCGATGCATTTGATGGGTTAGATAAATCAATGCTACCCATTAGCTCAGTTTGTGGTTTTCTACTTCTTGTTTCGGGTTTGATGTCATAAAAGCAGGTAGATAATTTGCCGTCTTTTTTAGTAAACTTTAACTGTAATGAAGCAGCAATTAGCTTTGATGTTTCTGTATCGTAATGTAGCTGGATATGTTCACTTCCTTTTTCCAACTTCCTTTTGAAGGTAAGTAAGGCCGTGCGTTTTTTTGTTCTAGCATGCGTTGAGACAATACCAGATGCCTTCGTGTAGTTCCAATCCTGACCATTGATTTTGCATAGGGTATTATTGCTTACAATTTCTTTTTTAGGATTTGGGTTGGTGGCTGATACTTCATTCTTTTCAGAATTATTGTTGGCTGAACTCAGTTCTGTATTGTCTTTTTTGCAAGATGCTAGACAGAGTAACGAAACCAAAAAGAAGATTGATTTTTTCATAATGATATTTTTTAGAATTATTTTTTATATTGAAATGCTTAGATGCTAAAATAAAATTGCTAGGAATTTACTTTTTGAGTGGCGTCCTGGAGGACGATGTTGAGGAGATCGGAGGGTGCGCGGATAATGGTCACCTTGCCATCAGAAAGAGAATGTCTGGCTGTCTTTTGCCACTGGGGTAAAACCTGGATCAGGGTGCTACTTTACCTTGATTACGCTTCATGACGTAGCGAGGTGCTTTCCATTCTGTACCGTGCTTAGTGTGGAAGCCACCAGCCTCAATAAAGAGATACTCGGTGTCATCGATGGTCTTGGATGTCATTTTTAGGGCTTCGTTCTTTCTCAGGTCGAGCAATAGATCATCTGACCAAATGATGAGTCCGTCGTTAGTGGAACCACCATCTTTGAAAATGACTTCCTGAAAGCGAGCTCGCGCATTGCTTTTGATAGGCTCACCAGGCTTGAATTTATCGATTGATTTTACTTGTCCAAGCTGTGTCCATGCTCCCTGGACTTTCGAATTAGCTGCGAATTTACCATTCCAAACATATTTACCATCGTCTTCACCAGTATTCCGCATGGTGTCCTGTAACGCCTGCCACTCGGCCGACCTCATTGGCGACTTGGTTGCTGAATTGAGGATGACTTTACGATCCATCGGAGGCGCCTTCATTTCTTGCAGCCAAACTGAGAAATGGCGGCGCGTTGTGTTCTGGTCGATACGCAGAAAACTCGTTGCAGCGATAGAGGTCTTGTCCCGTTGGAAGTCTGGCCACCACGCTTTATCAATATGGTAGGCTAAGGGTTTGCCGCCCTGCCGCTTACCCACGCCTGTGTCACGCTCTAACATTTTTTTACCATCGACGAATACTTGGAAGCCGTCGCCGCCTTTTACGTGTGACATACCACCGACAACTAATCGGTAACGATGCCCTTCCTTAAACTCTGGGAACTTAAAGTTGCCCTGCATCAATATCACCTCATTCTCCCAGAGCGTTTGCATCGGGTTGTCACAACGGCAGAAGTCATTACCGCAGCCCCTTAGGCGGTTAACTAATTTACCATTGAGCTGCCCGAAGGGTTGTTTCCCTGTTTTCCAGCCAGACTTTTTGGGGTCAAAAGTAGGCTTATACCAGTCCTCCATGCCTTTAGGTAGGGTCACCTTACGATATCGGGTGCCAGTGCCAGGTAATTTTTTCTCTGGTGGATCGAAACTGAAGTGCTGCCACTCCATTTCGTTCCACTTCGGACCGTAATCATGCCAATTGTAATCGTCTACACCAGCGCGCTGGTATAAATCCACCAGCCCCGCCATTCTTGGTGAGCCATAGTAAAAATTCCATTTGATCGGTTCGGCGCTGGTAGCTTCATTCATCAGGTAGCCACGATTCGATTCCGGATGATGTCCCTTGCCGATGTACTCTGGAATAAGCTCTTCAAGGATGATGCCCTTCATCGAGTTTTGCAAGTCGGGACCGAGGCGCGACACGTCTGCTTCTAGGTAGAGTTCCTTATGTGGCAGTGTGGTATCAGGGAAGCGTTTTTTGGCAACCTCGTAAAGTGCATCAAGCCCACCCGTTGTATCAGCAAGGGTTTTAGCCACGTGCCGGATCATGTAATCTGTGCCGGCCGACATGTCCTGCCCACCGGGCGCGGAGATCATCGCTGGATATTCACTATAAGCATTGGTGAATTGCTCCTTGGCAAACGCTTTGATGGATGGATCTGCGTTGCGGGTCAACTTGGCTATGGAATGGAAATGCCCGCTCAAACCCGGTCGCTGGTTGGTCGCCATGTGCCCGGCGATCTTGGAAATCAAGCCTTTGTAAAAGCGTTTGTCGGTCACCAGTGGCGAGGCTGCACGAATCGCGCAGGCCTGTAACCACCAGTCGTCATGCGCCAGCCATTTTTCGATCGCGGCCTCGTGAGGAGCTAGCTGGTTGGCACTTGCGTTTTCGAGGTTTTTCAGAGCCTCCATGACAACCCACCAGGATTCCTGATCGTCCTCGATCATTGCGGTGATTAGTCCGGCCACTTCATCAGACATAGGCTTGGGCAGCGCAGCCACAGCAAGCAATCCGGAATGCCTGCCACGGGGATCCTTGGATCGCAGCAACTGCATCGTTAGGTGATGCAGCCCGCGCTTGCTGATCTGCCTCATGGTGCTCGCACGGATAGCCTGCTCGATGTGCAACGAGTATCCGAGCAGAGTTTCTTCGGATACGTCCGATTGTTGAATACGGTCAAAGATGGCCTTGGACGCGTCTGTGCGGATGGTTTCCTTAGAGATATCCATCCGTTTGCCAGGCGCATACTCTCCCGGTTCGAGAGAGTAAAATGTATCATCCGCAACCGTGCCCCAGATCCGCTTCGGTAATTGATATGTCTTGGAATGCTTGGTTGCAGGTGCTCCGAAAATGCGCAGATGCTTGCGTGGCAGAGTGAAGATAAGAGGAATGTAGTTACCACAGGGCTTGCCGGTGTTGACTTGGGTGTAGCCGACATTTTGGCCGTTGGCCCAGCCGAAGGCACCTTCATGCGTGCGGGCTAGCTCGTACATCCAGCGGCGTTCATCCATGAACGAACGGTATTGCTTGGGCCGCTTATCTTTCACCACTCCCATTGCTGAGCCGCGCCAGAGCTCACCGATACCTCCACCGGTATGCCCGTGGAATAACCAAGAGGTAGAATAGAAGCTTTTGGTGGCGCTGATATCTCTTGCTTTGGCATAGACCGAATCTTCACCCTCTGGTGTCAAATTGGCCGCCGCTTGGAGTAAGAAGGTCAGCTTGCCGACCTTACCATTGTCAGTCATCCCTCCCTCTGGCATTTGATCGCCATAAGCCACGTTGCCACGGCCCGCGTAGCGATAAAGGTGGCTTAAGGTGTCCTTGAGAAAAGCTTTATCTACATCAACACCGCACTCCTTGGCCATCAGTAGAAACGTAACACAGTGAAGGCCTGCCGCGTTGAGGTGGCCGCCCGCCATGTAGTTGAAACTTGCGCCGCCACGTCCCATCCATGAGCTGTTGTAAACCTTTTCAAGCAGGTAGTCATGCCGTGCTTTTATCGCGGGTAACACGGTTTTATCGCCGGTCTTGAGGTAATACTCACAAATTGCTATACCCGTGTAACCGATCGACCATGGGTGACCGACATTTTTTGTGCTGAGCTTACCGCTGAAGCGTCTACGCACGGCTTCTAAATCTTCTTTTTCACCCGTCGACAGCAGAAATAGTGCTGCTCCCCAGCCCCAGTCGTCTGCCTCGAGGAGGTATTTCGACATACTCTTCACAATGGCATCGGACTTGGCACAGTCCTTTGGCCAAGTGTTGCTGTATGCTCCGAGCACGGGGATCTTAAACTTTACCGCGTAGGCTTCGGACTTCGGCTTGTCTTTGATCATTAGACTAACCACGCCATCGGTGGCTTCAATCTTAGTGATCAAATTACCGAGTTGAACGCGAGGGTCGATGTCCTTGAGTGCTTCTCCATTAATAGACGCGATGATCTGGCCTTTCTTGAGCTTACCAGTGGCCGCGGCAGGCGAGCCCTCTTCCACGTTGCTGATGTGCATGGTGAATGCTGGCTTGCGCAATTCCAGCCCGAGACCGATCGGACCGAGCCGGCCGATGATGTTGATCGATGTCTCGGGGTTGGGGGTGAAGTGGAACAACGGCGATTCCTTGTAGAACGTTTCTTTAGCCGGAGCGATGCCGGCGGCAAGACAGCTCATGAGAATGGAGATGAGGATGCGTTTCATGTGATTAGATGATGGGGCTTTGTAAACTCTGAATTGTTTGGACTGAGAGCAGAAATCAAATAATAACGAGTGGACCGTTATTGAGCAAGGGGGAATCGCAAAAAGAGTGGTCATAGAGCGGGTTCGTTGTATCTAAAGTTATTAGATCGATAGATGACGATTCATTACAAGTCAGCTCCTGGATCACTAAGATAATGAATGGTAAAAACGCAGCAGACGATGGTGTTTTAGTTGAAGGTCATTCCTCAGTTACCTTTGGCTACGGTACCCATTTTCTCAAGTGCCTGTCCGGTGCTGAGGTCAGGATCTTGGATGCCGAGCAGGTTCCAGTGGAGTAGAGATTGTGACTCACTACTCGGTCTGGCTAGGTGTGGTCTTCATTTTAAGGAAGGATCCCGCGCGCTAGCATTTCACCGTTATTGTTTTTGAGTTTGAGCTTGCTTCTTTCGTCTTACTTTTCTGAACCATCACCGCTAGTTAGCGCAACTCCCCGTTCGTTCGTGCGTATCTTGAAAAATTAAAAGAAAGAAATCGCTTAGTGATGACGCTTTATGGTAGATATGAGTATGCTCAATTTATTTAGAAATCTGTTATTAGTTGCCTTGATGGTAAGTGGATCTGCTTTAGCTGAGGGGCCTTGGCTCACCGACATAGATGCTGGAGTGAAGAAGGCGAAGGCTGAGGGGAAGCTAGTGATGGTCGAGTTCACCGGATCCGATTGGTGTCCGCCGTGCATGATGATGGATAAAGAAGTGTTCTCTAAGAAAGAATTTTTAGCGGAGGCCCAGAAGAACTATGTGTTGGTGAAGTTAGATGCACCCAAGAGTGATCCAGAGCTTGAGAAGGCTACCAAGGAACTCATGAAGAAGCACCAGGTGAAGGCATTTCCCTTTGTGCTCTTATTTGATGCGGAAGGGAAGGAATTCAAACGTTTTGGAGCCACTGAAAACCGCACCGTAGAAGATTTCATCAAGCGACTGCTGAAGGAGAAACGCCGTAAGGATATGTTCTAGGTGAGGCTTTTTTTAATGCTCCGTAAAGCACTGACTTTACGGAGTTTTTTTGTTCGGTATCTGGTGGTTTTGAAATGACTACACGCTCATTAATTATGGGTGCGAAACCGAATCAATAATTTTTTTAACATTATTATGATAGAATAGGCATGAGGTAATTGGTGTATTAAGAATAAGCTTTTTTTAACCTTATTCCTTATATATCATGAGAAATCGGCTCTCCGTCAGATACGCATGATGGAGGCATAGCGTAATCTGAGTTCCATATACTCAAGATCTTTTATCCCTCTTGCTTTAATGAATAATTTTGAGATCAAGCTATTAAAGGCTTCGATACGTCCTGAAGTAAGCTTGTGTTTTGCATAATTGACTATTCTTTCTGCTCCTCTCAGGAAGCCTTTCGCTAATCGTCTAAAGGATGCTAGACCGCTACTTTGAGCTAAATCACACCAT
>JBLHQF010000121.1:0-8427 GCA_047624885.1 Cryomorphaceae bacterium
CTATGAAATCATGGGCCACGCTGGCGACGGTGACATTTCCGATGCCTGTGGTGGCGATGCCTACGAGGACGAGGTAGATGACGACGCCTACTCCGTCGTTGAAGAGGGATTCGCCGGTGATTTTGGTCTCGAGAGATTTAGGGGCGCCAGCTGTCTTAAGGATGCCGAGGACGGCGACGGGATCAGTGGGGGCGATGAGGGCGCCGAAAACGAGGCACCAGGCATAGGGGATCTCGACGCCGAGCATGTGGAAGATGTAGTAGGCGATGGAGCCTACGGCGAAGGTGGTGATGGTGACGCCAAGGGTGGCCATGATGGCGACGATGCGTTTTTGTTGCTTGAGCTCGGTGAGGTTTACATGGAGTGCTCCGGCGAAGAGGAGGTAGCTGAGCATGCAGTTCATGAGTGCTTTGTTGAAGTCGATGGATTCTACGAAGGCTTTTGCGGAGTCATCGAAGGTGGGTATGAACTGGCCTACTGCGATCATGACGAGGCTCATGATGAGGGAGATGAGCATGATTCCGATGGTGACGGGGAGCTTGATCCAACGGTGGTTTATGTAGGAGAAGAGTGCTGCGAGGGTGAGTAGAATGGCGGTGATGTCTAGGAAATCCATGGGTAATAAATTGATGATCTGGGGGGATCATGGGCTGGCTGGCTGAGTAATACCACTCCGTATTCTAAAAAAGACAAATAATTGATTTGGGTTCTGAGAATTTGCGCTTCGCGATGATGATTAGAGCCGGGCGCTTTCCTGAGGTAGGATGGTTATTCCTCGGTGATGATGCTTGCGCTGGTGATTAGTTATGGCTTGCTCTTTTAAAAAATCGCTCGGGCACTTGTCTCTTTTAAAATCCTACTTGATATAAATCAAGCAGTGGTGACATTTTTTAAGTGTCAATTGGGTGATGAGTGTTTAGAAGATTGGTATGCAACAATATCATGATCTGCTGAAGGATGTTTTAGAGAATGGCGAGAGCCGTGAAGACCGGACGGGGACGGGGACGTTGTCTGTGTTCGGCAGGCAGACGCGGTATGATCTGAGAGAAGGATTCCCTGCTCTGACGACGAAGAAGGTGCATTTGCGCTCGATCATTCATGAGTTGTTATGGTTTCTGAAGGGTGATACGAATATTTCTTATCTGCAGGATAATGGGGTGAAGATCTGGGATGAGTGGGCTGATGAAAATGGTGATCTGGGGCCGGTGTATGGTCAGCAGTGGCGGGCTTGGGCTAAGGATGATGGGACGAAGGTGGATCAGATAGCGAGGCTACTGCATGATCTGAAAGAAAATCCTACTTCGAGGCGGCATTTAGTGTCTGCTTGGAATGTGGGGAAGGTGGACGAGATGGCGCTTCCGCCTTGTCATTTGTTGTTCCAGTTTTATGTGCATGATGTGGGGAGTGAGAAGCCGGGGTTGTCATGTCAGCTGTATCAGCGGAGTGCGGATTTATTTTTGGGGGTGCCATTTAATATAGCGTCCTATGCGCTGTTCACGATGATGGTGGCTCAGGTGCTGGGGTATGAGGCGCGGGATTTTGTGCATAGTTTTGGGGATCTACATTTGTATAGTAATCATCTGGAGCAGACTGAGCAGCAGCTGACTAGAGATTTCCGGCCGTTGCCTAAGATGTGGATTAATCCTGAGGTTAAGGATATTGATGGGTTCACGTTTGAGGATTTCCGGCTGGAGGGTTATGACCCGCATCCGCATATTAAGGCGGCGGTTTCTGTGTGAGCAGGTTTGGGGTGTTGTCTACGGTGCTTTGAATCACGGAAAGGCAGTGAATGACAGGGCGATCAAGCTAGGGAAAATATCTCATAATAAACTCTTTCTAGCCGCTGATTACGCAGATTACCGCTGATTTTTTTGGCTCTCCGTCAGATGTGCATTACGATAAATTAACGATCCAGAATACCTATGAGAGTGAAACCTATATTCGATAAGCCACAGCGATCTATTAGCTATCAAAGTTTATTAGGCCCAAATTTCTTTAAAATCGAATTGCATCGTGGGAGACATAACTGACTTAATTACAACAAAAAGTTGGCTTAGCAGTCTAACGAATATCATACGTATCTGACGGAGAGCCGTTTTTTTACATTAGCCTATTCTTTAGTGCTTCAAAATATCATCTTCATCATATTTATGTATTCTGATTACTAAAAAGTCGTTTCATTGCATTGGGGATCAGTTTTAAATCTGCGAAATCAGCGGTAATAGAATATTTCCTCCCTAGCTTGATCGGCCTGCAGTGAATGACATGGAAATAGGATGATGGCACGTATAACGCCGTTGGCGCTCGTGATTAAACCTTGCATAGCTTTAGCTGTTTTCTGAGGAGCTGAGTAGATGTGCTGAAATTTTGTGAAAAGAAGCTGCTCTCAGAAAGATGTGGCAAGCTGAAGAGCGTCACTTTTCTGTGAAACCCTATAAAAAAATGAGCCATCCCGCGTGATGCGGAATGGCTCATCTCTTAGATTGTTTTAGTTGTGATGAGTTTGGTTACTTGAGTTCCTTCATGAGCTTTTGCATTTGCTTTTCAGCCTCTACTATCATGCTTTCTAGGCTCTCAGTGCTGCGACTTGAGAAGTGGAGTCCGTCTTCGCTTCTTGAGAGGGTAGAGACGTTACCTTGGTTGATCTTTTTAAGGCTTTCTACCATCTTATCGACATCATCTTTATTCTCGCCGAGTCCTTCCATCATGCCATTTGCCTTGGCTATGCCATGGAGCTTGAGGAGTAGGTCAGCAAAGTCCTTAGACATATACGCCATCGCATTTCCTTTTCCTGGGAGACCTTGCATCGTTCCTTTGTAGGCTAAGCTGTCAGCGAGTGATTCTGTGCCATCCATACTGCGCTTAAGAAACTCTGGTGATGAAGAGATCCAGATCTGGTTCTTTTGCTTGTCGATAGCGACGACTGGTGAGTAGCCCATGAACTGTGCGGCCATCTCAGCGGGAAGACTGTAAGTAATCACTCCGCCTTCTTCTTTCTTTTGGAGAGGCATGCCTGATTCAGCGATCATGTCGTCACCCATCTTGTCCCACATCCATGCTAGGCCATCGATGCGCACTACGGCGCGTGGCTTATCAAGTTCGCCTACCATCGGTAGAGCGAGCTTTACCTTGTCATCGAGATCGATGGCGATGTTAACGCGGACGTCTAGCTTGCTGAGAAGAGCCGAGGTAGTCATCCCTAGTTCAGGGATTTCTTCCTTCATTGTGTCCTCGAAATCTTGTTGTTCTTCCTTAGGGACGTTACCTGCAGCTTTCATCACGTTTCTGAGTAATTCCTCAGCAGTCCTGAGGTCTAGATCCATTTGCATCACGAGGTCAGAGCCTGCTGGGCACATGTTAGGAGCTGAGAAGTCTGCGCCTTTTTTGCCTATTAGTGAGAAGATGCCTTTGTCTGCTTCGCCTGTGTGGAGGAACATGAGGTTCTTCCACTCTGTGCCGTCTTTCTCTGAGCTCATCGCGTAGGATGTGATATCGCCTAGTCCGAGGGCCTTGAGGATGGCCTTGCCGTCCACATCTTCGCCTTCTTCCTTAGCTTCTTTAGTGATCATTGCCGCGAGCTTGTCGATTAGGTCTGTAGCGGACTTGGCTTCGGTGAATTCTGCTTTAAGGTTCACTTTAGCTGCTGCTGGGACATCAGCCACGGCTTGTCCCCATGATAATGTGCTAGTGGCAAGTGAGAATGCCGGGAGCATTAATAAGTATTTCTTTTTCATAGTTCTATTTTGGTTTAATTTGGTTTAATTTGATTTAATTTGTTATTGGATTCGCTTGAAGAATATATTGAACACGGAATACCAGCAATTATAATTACCGCCTCTATTTATAAAGCTACTTAGAAACTAAATCATCGAGGGTTACAACTAACTAATCAAAAATCTGTTCATTTTTTCTAAATGATGAGACAACTGGCTTTACAAAATAGTGGTTAGCGCTTAGGAGTGATTTATTACCGATGGAAAGTTTCAGCCATAGTTCTAAACACCCGTTAATAGATAAGCTAGCCAAGCTATTTTGTTTGCTGGCCGCGGTGGGGCTCCTCAATGTTCACATTGCGCTATACCAGGGCTATGCTTGGGTCACGATGCTGAATGATCGTATCCCTGAGCAGGGGATTGAGAACGCTATTTCCACTACATTTAGTGGGGATCATCCCTGTGATAAATGTATAGCTGTCGCTGAGCAACGTGTTAATGAACAGCAGCAGGAACCACTCCCAGAGCTGAAGCCTAGCTCCAAGGTGCCGCTTATTTGCTCAGTGTTTACGAAGCTTAATCTCAGACCAGTTGTAGGCAAACGCCTTGCATTTGTGTTATTAGAAAACTTACCTCTAGTGGGGATTTCCCTTCCAGTATTCGGCCCTCCGCCGCAGTTTGTGTAGATAGATATTCAGCTAAACGCTCATTTTTCTAGTGAGCCTCATTTATCTAATTCGATCACCTATATGGGTGCCTGTTTGCTCAGGCGCATACCTATCAATGAATACACAACTATATTAATATGAATACTTACATTAAATTATCACTCACGGCAGCATTATCACTAGGCTGCATTTCTATCTCATCAGCTACATCTCGTCCAGATGCACATGCACCCATCGGCATCATGGGAGATCATACCCACTCTGCGGGAGAATGGATGGTGTCCTACCGTCACATGCACATGCAGATGAATGACCTCTATCAGGGATCTGGCAAGGTGGGGGCAAACCTCGCCGACTCTGGCTATATGATGACCCCGAGAGAAATGACCATGGATATGGACATGCTCGGCATCATGTATGCGCCTACTGATCAGCTCACGCTCATGCTCATGACTTCTTATAAACAGAATGAAATGACCATGAATAACGCAGCTGGAGTAGAAGCCATGACGATGAAGTCAGACGGTATGGGAGACACCATCCTGACTGCCATGTATCAGTTCCACAAGACAGCGCATAGCAATGCTCACTTCGGTTTAGGGATCTCTATTCCTACTGGCGCGACGGATAAAAAAGTGACTTCAGCACCGATGCCGCCAGCGATAGGGCGGGATCTGCCCTACCCGATGCAGCTCGGCTCTGGGACTGTGGATTTCACGCCATCCGTGACTTACAATCACTTCATCGATCAGGACTGGTCTTGGGGTGCGCAGTTGAAGACAACGCTCCATACCAGTGAGAACGATGAGGGATACACATTTGGGGATTCGTTAAATTTCACTAGCTGGGCATCCAGAAATGTGAATCAGAATTTCTCAGTCAATGCCCGCATCAATGCTAAGGTATGGAGTGGGATAGATGGCACTCAGGCCAATGGGCTCCACACGTTAAATCCAGTGCTCTCTTCACCGGCAGACCCGGCTAGCTCAGGCGGGACAAAGCTGGATGCCTATATGGGAGTGAACTATGTTTCCGTCTGTGGGGTGCGTGCTGCGCTCGAAGTAGGTAAGACTTTCTGGCAGGATTTGGAGGGGACTCAGCTAGGTAGTGACTGGTCGCTCAATGTGGGTCTCCAGTTTGCTTGGTAGCCTTTGGTGGTTAGCATCATCTCGCAATTAGTAAAACTTACCTCTATCGAATCACGGATTCTGTTGGAGGTAAGTTTTCTCTTTTCATGTTAGGGATGTTGAGTAACTTAGTTCTATATGAAATTAAAATTTTGCGGAGCAGCAGGAACAACGACGGGGTCGCAGCATCTGTTAGAGGTGAATGGACAGAATATTCTGTTAGATTGTGGGTTGTATCAGGGGAGAAGAAAGGACGCGTATGAAGTGAATTGTTGCTTCCCGTATTTCAAGCCAGAGGAGATAGATAGTGTGGTGCTGAGTCACGCGCATATTGATCACAGTGGAAATTTACCAAATCTCACGCAGAGCGGTTTTAAAGGAAATATCTATGCATCATTTGCCACCCGAGATCTCTGCCAGATCATGCTGGCGGATAGTGCCCGCATTCAGGAGAAGGATGTGGCTTATCTGAATAAGAAGCGCAAAAGAGATGACCTGCCACCCGTAGAACCGCTTTATAAGGAGGTGGACGCTGAGCTTTGTCTCAGGCAGTTCGTCAATGTGGGCTATAATCGGCCGATGCTGATAGGCAAGGGTGTGACGATGCAATTTGTCGACGCTGGTCATATCCTAGGTAGTGCTCAGGTGGTACTGGATATTGAAGATGAGGCGGATGGTAAGAAGAAGCGGCTTCTTTTCTCTGGCGATGTGGGCAGGGGGAATAACGATATTTTACGTGATCCAGTAGCGGTCGAAGATGTGGACTATGTGCTGATGGAAAGTACTTATGGTGGTCGCGAGCATGAGCTAGGGACCAGGGCTGATGCACGGATCGCAGAGATTGTGAATCGTGCTTTGGAGCGTGGTGGGAAAATCATCATTCCATCCTTCGCTGTAGAGCGCACTCAGCAGTTACTCTATGTGCTGCATCAGTTGTTTGAGGACGGATCCATTCCGGATGTGCCGGTGTTCGTAGACAGTCCACTGGCAGTAAATGCGACCGAGATTTTTCGTCTCCACCCAGAGTGTTTCAATAAGGAGATTTATGATTTCCTGTTTGAAAAGTCAGATCCATTCGGCTTTGAGGGGCTGACATTGATACGTAGTGTCATTGGTTCTAAGGATCTTAACAGGAGTGAGAATCAAGCGATTATCATCTCGGCTTCAGGTATGTGCGAGGCAGGGAGGATCCTCCACCATCTCAAGAATGGCATCGGTGATCCTAAGAATACCATTCTCTTCGTAGGCTACTGCGCGCAGAATACTCTGGGCTGGAAAATCCGTGAGGGATGGGATAAGGTGAAAATTTTTGGTAAGCCATATATTGTTAAAGCGCATGTGGAGATTATGGATTCATTCTCTGGTCACGCGGATCATTCCGAGCTGATCGATTATTTCAAGGCGATGACTGGATCTAAGAAAAAGGTCTGGCTGATTCACGGCGAGCAGAGTAGAAGTGAGAGCTTCTGTGAGGCACTGAAGGAAGTCCATGATGGAGATGTCAGCGTGGGCGTGCTCGGTGAGACAGTAGAATTTTAATACGAACAAAGAATAATGTCTGAAAAAAAGAAAGTGCTTTTCATCTGCACGGGGAATACCTGTCGCAGCCCTATGGCCGAAGGTCTCTTTAGGAAACTAGTGGCAGATAACTCAGGGTATGAAGTGCTCGGCTCCGCTGGAGTCTCGGCCTATCCGGGTGATAAAATAAGCCCGGAGACGGCGGCGGTGCTAAAGAAAAAATCAGCTGCTGCTGGAGTAGCTGAGTTCAGAAGCCGGCCAGTGGATGCAGAGATGTTAGCGATGGCTACCCATGTGTTTGCTATGACCGAGAGTCATCTAGATATGCTGTTGCAGGCATTTCCAGACTATGCTGAGAAATGTAACCTGGTCTGTGATTTCGTCTCGTTCAATGGTAAGGTCGGTATTGATTTACCAGATCCCATCGGCCAAGGCCCTAAGGCATACAATGCGGTGGCGCAAGTCTTCGAGCATGCGCTCCCTGCACTCGTCATGTTCATGGATGGTGAGCTGGAGGCGGAACTAAAATCTAAAAGCAGATCTGGAGGCGGAGGGCAGGCTCACCAGTAGAGGATAGCCTGCGTGTTTGCGCAGGGACTATCCTCTAAGGATGCTTACCAGTTTGATCACTACTTTCTCTTACAGAATTAACAAAATGTAACAGAATTTCACCTTGCTGATGAAGCTACTTGATTTAAAAGTATCGCAGTTTACCTTATCTGAATAAAAATTTCCCAATTATTTGACCTAGTAATTTTGTGAATCTTGTTAATTCTGTCTAAAAAATTCCTAGTGTAGGGGCCCTGCCGTGCTTGCGTAAGTGGGTGTGTTTTTATCTGAGGGTTGATGAAAATAAATGATTTTATCATTGTACAAATTTTTTGATGTGCAGAATTGGGCAGTGATGAATGAAAACAAATCACAACAATCTGAACAAATTAAACTCTCTGATCAAGAAATAGAGCACGCTTTAACGCTCCGAAAAAATCCTATTCTAGCTAATAATTTAGGAGTGATTATCAAGCGTTTTGACGAGGAAGTAGCACAAGGAATGGATGCGAATCAAGCTGAATTAAATGCTATAGAAAGCGTTCATAAATTTGGCAAAGCGATGATCGAACAATGGGCTCAAACTACGCAAGCTGATATAGTCCACGAAACCACGAAGAATCCCAATCTCATTAAAAATGGTAAAAAAAACTCTACTGGTATACCACCTTTGGAACTATAAATATTGAGGAACAACACTTTAAAAATAAGGCCTCTGAGCTTCAGTTTACTCCCTTCCTCGAAGCAGCTAAAATCAACCGTTGCCAATGCTCAATACCGCTACAGCGCAGGATCACAGACTTCTATGCCGATCGAAGCCTAGATGATACAGCCAAAGCACTCAGAGAGTAT
>JBLHQF010000122.1:0-8405 GCA_047624885.1 Cryomorphaceae bacterium
CTGAGTGGTGGACAAATAGATCTTTGCCGCCTTCGTTTGGTGTGATAAACCCATAACCCTTTTCTGAGTTAAACCATTTTACTGTTCCTGTATTCATATTATTTATATTGTTAGACTTAGGTTAAAATTTACCTAAGTTGGATCTATATAGACTAGAAAAACGTGTTTGTCGCTCTTTTTTTTTATTATTTTACGTTTTTTTGAGTTTTCTCATTATTAAACGATTTTCTCACTGACTTGGTGGGGGCTTGACGTGGGGCTTGAGAATGCGTTTATTGGGTGTATTAAAACAACTTCAAAATGAGCGAAACAAACGAATATACTAACAGTAATAGGCCTTATTCTTCACAGGTGGTGGATGGAGATGATCGAGCACCGAGCAGAGCTATGCTTTATGCAGTAGGCTTTGAGAAGGAAGACTTTAAAAAACCCCAGATTGGGATCGCTTCTACATGGAGCCAAGTGACGCCTTGTAATATGCATATCGATAAGCTCGCTGTGGAAAGTGCTAAGGGGGCTGATGCTGCTGGCGGGAAGTCGCTTATTTTCAATACAATCACTATTTCTGATGGAATCAGCATGGGGACCGAGGGGATGAAATATTCTCTCGTGAGCCGCGAAGTGATCGCAGATAGTATCGAAACTGTGGTCGCATGCGAGGGGATGGACGGATTTGTGGCTATTGGTGGTTGTGATAAGAATATGCCCGGGTGCATGATTTCCATCTCACGTTTGAATAGACCGGCAGTGTTTGTTTATGGCGGGACGATTCTTCCTGGATGCACGAATATCAAGGGTAAGGATGTGGATCTGGATGTGGTTTCTGTATTTGAAGCAGTAGGAAAGCACGCTGCAGGAGAATTTAATGACGAAGAGCTGGAAAAAGTTGAGGGCTGTGCGATTCCCGGTGCTGGATCATGTGGTGGAATGTATACAGCAAATACGATGGCGAGTGCGATCGAGGCGCTCGGTATGTCACTACCAAGCAGCTCCGCTCAGGCGGCTGTGGGTGATGACAAGATGATCGATTGTTTCGATGCTGGAGCGGCGGTGGTGAATATGATCGAGAAAGGTATCAGACCGAGCGACATTCTGACGAGAAAGTCCTTTGAGAACGCGATCACTGTGGTGATTGCCCTTGGTGGGTCTACAAATGCGGTGCTACACCTTCTGGCGATGGCACATGCGGCTGATGTGGAGCTTAGTATTGATGATTTCACAGAGATCGGTAAACGGGTGCCAGTGGTGGCGGATTTAAAGCCGAGCGGCAAATATGTGATGGCGGATCTCGTCAGAATAGGTGGCACTGTACCGCTGATGCGCCGTCTATTGGAGGCGGGTATGCTGCATGGCGACTGCCTCACCGTGACTGGAAAAACGATGGCTGAAAACTTAGCAAACTCAGCGCTAGAGTATCCTGCGGGTCAGAAAATCATCCTGCCATTTGACGCACCTAAGAAGAAGGATAGCCATCTGCGTATCCTTTATGGGAATCTTGCTTCTGAGGGTTCAGTGGCGAAGATTTCTGGGAATGAGGGGACTAGCTTTACTGGTAAGGCAAAGTGTTTTGATAGCGAGGAAGCTTCATTGAAGGCTATTCTTGCGGGAGATATTGTTGCTGGAGATGTCATCGTGGTGCGCCACGAGGGTCCTAAGGGTGGACCTGGTATGCGTGAAATGCTTGGGCCAACTGCTGCCGTGATGGGTAGAGGACTAGGTGATAGCGTGGCACTGATCACGGATGGTAGATTTTCTGGTGGAAGCCACGGATTCGTGGTAGGCCATATCACTCCAGAGGCAGTTGTCGGTGGAGTCATCGGTCTGCTAGAAGACGGAGATGAAATCACCATCGATGCCGAGCTTAACCAGATCAATGTAGCGCTCAGTGATGAAGAAATTTCTGCCCGCAGAGCGAACTGGCAAGCACCAGAACCACGTTACCGCAGGGGCGTTTTGGCGAAATTTGCCAAGCTCACTACCTCTGCCTCACTCGGGGCGGTAACTGACGCTGGACTTTAGACTATTTGTGTGATAGCGGTATATTGTAGAACAAATTAACTATTAAATATAAACTATGAAAATAAAATACATATTCAGCATGGTTGCTGGCCTGCTTGTGCTGGTCACGACTTCATGTGATAAACAAATAACGGCGCAAACAGGAGCAGATCAAGAGACTCCTGAAAAAACTGCGGAAGTCACACCAGCGACAACACCAGCAACAACTCCTTCAACACCAGTAGCTCCTGATGCAGTAGCGGCACCTAGTGCTTACTACGTTATGTTCTCAGGTAAGGGCTGAGGTATTGGAAAAAGAGCCAGTATGGCTCTCAGTGCAGTAGCAGGAGTAAAGTCCGTCACATTATCAGGCCTACGAGCCACAGTAAAACTCAATGATGGAGCGATGCTTGATGAAAAGGCTGTGACTGACGTTCTCGTCAAGAAGGGTTTAACATTCATATCAAAAGCTCCAGCAGCAACAGACGCACCAAAGGTGGTCTACGTGCTTAGCGTCGGGGGTGTGGGCTGAAGTGACACTGAAGAGAAAGCTCGTGTAGCTCTCGCAAAAGTTGATAACGTCACTAACGTTTATGTCGGTAAGAAGACTGAAATCTGGATGACTGAAGGTGCCGCCCTTGATAAGGATGCAATCACAGCCATGCTTGATGGCTTCGGTTTCAGCTTAGGAACAATGGAGAAAACTGATAAATCAGCCCTCTAACGTAACTTAGTTCTACAAATAAGAATCAATACTGAGCCAGCGAATGCCCGCAATGATGCGAGTTTCGCTGGCTCATTTTTGGTTTAAATCCGTGACACAGAGAAAATAGTAGCCTAAATAGTACCCATGAAACTCACCTTGTGTAAAATTCTCGCAACGATCTCTGTAGCAGCGCTGTTTTCTAGCTGCGGAAATAGCTCAATTATGGGAAGTAAACCCAAGTTAGCAGCTAACTCTATAGCTCCTGTATCGGTGTCACAGAATCGCCAATATGTAGCGCCAACAGTCAGACCTCCAGCACCGCTTAATCCGGGCAATGATTTCTCTCGTGATATCTCAGGTAGTAACCAGATCAGCTGGAGCCGTGGCTCATCGAATTCCCGCTACATAGCCCTAACCTTTGATGATGGTCCGGTGGCTTCTAACACCACGCGCGTGCTAGACATGTTGAAGCGCAGAAATATCAAGGCTACATTTTACGTGATAGGTGAGCGAGTGCAGAATAATCAATCGCTCGTGAGGCGCATGGCGGCTGAGGGGCACGAAATTGGTAATCATACCTGGACTCATGGGAAACTCACTACCATGAGCGACACTAAAGTCCGCTGGGAACTCAACAAAACGCGTGATGCAATAGTCGCGGCAACAGGTGTAAAGCCTCGCACTATGCGTCCACCATATGGAGCTCTCCGCACTAGTCAACGTAGCTGGATCTTCAATGAGTATGGTTACCCGACCATTCTCTGGGATGTGGACCCAGAAGACTGGAAAAAGCCCGGGGTATCAGTGGTCAGAAACAGAATCCTGAGCGGGACTAAGAATGGCTCCATCATCCTCCTCCATGACCTGCATAAGTCCTCAGTGGACGCGGTGCCATCTACCGTAGATGAACTACTCCGCAGGGGATATAAATTTGTCACCGTTTCGCAGCTCATTGCGCTAAAGAATAGAGGGCAGTAATTCAGATGCTGGGGGAGGAATATCTAGAAACTAGGAAGAGGTTAGCATCGATCACGGGGCAGGTAAGGACGCTGGCCCTGAGAATAGATGCGCCCGCAGACGAGCTTGAAAAAGATTCTGTTAGGGAAGGTCTGAAGAGCCCAATTAGAATTCTCGTCTGTGGCGAAAAAGAATCTGGCAAGACTGCATTTCTTTCATCATTGGTGGGAAAAAACCTCGTTGTGACTGACCCGAAAGCGATTCAGGTCTTCGGCCCTAGTATCCTCTCACCAGAGCAGGAAGACGAGGTGCTGGGTTACCATCGGATCTTAGAAGTAGGTGAGCTGGAACTGATCGATACCCGAGGGATTAGTGAGCTCAGTGAGCAGGGACTAGAGCGGATCAAGGCGCTCATGCCAACATGTGACTACGTTCTTTGGATTGTTTCATCAGGGAATCCATGGGCCTCTACAACTTGGGATCTTATCAGTGAGAGCAGAGAGCTAGTAGGTAAGCGTCAAGCCGTGGTCCTGCAGCAGATTGATCTCCGTCCGGCCGATGATGTTCCTATTTTACTAGATCATCTTCGCTCACTAAGTATCCAGCGAGTAGGTCATGCACTGCCCATTCACTGCGTTTCCGCAACTATTGCGGCCGCGTCATGGAGCAACACCTATAGAGATACTAAGCGATGGAAGATTTCAGGTTATAAGAGTGTTGAATCCATTTTAGACAAGCAGATCAGCACTAGCCAAGAGCGTGAGCAAGCTCTACGACATGCCTTTGATAGTACTAAAATCGTCATTGATAGGCTAGAGGAGTCTATCCTGCGCCGAGCGCATGCATTAAAAGGTGATAAGCACGTGCTCCAGGCAGTGGAAGCAGAGGTGGAGCGTGCCAGAGAAACGGAAGTCAGAAATGCACGAGAAAATCTCAATAAGCTCGGTAGTGTCGTTACTGAGCAAGTCGAGCACACCGTGAAGTATGCGAGCAAGAAAAATGGGGTGATTGGCACGCTCATCTCACTCTTCACGCGTGGTGATGGTGCGGTGGCGGTTGAGAAACGATTGCAAGAATCAGTCAGTGAGTCAGCGTCTGTCCGAGCACGCGAAATCGCCTTTTCTATGCTCAGTCAGTGTGAGAAGCACTGGAATATCATGCGTCCAGAGTTACAGCGAAAAATGGCAGTTAATGTGGTGGATTTCGATACTCATGGCTTTGAGAAAAAAGTGAACGAATTCTCTACTAAAATGGAGAACAGCACACGTCATGCGATGGTTCTTTTAAAGCTGAGGCGTCTGTTAGATAGAATGATGGTGGCGCGGCAGCATGTGCTGAAGCGTGTCCTGATCCTAGTTCTCGCCCTTGTTAGTGCCGCTGGGGTCACCGGTTATCTGAGCGATGAATTACAGAACAAGCTTCCCTTTTTGATGCTAGGCATCGCTGGTGTGCTAGTGTTGTGGATGGTCTGGTATGGCAAGAGAACCAAGGATGCGCTTATCTATGACTACGCAGACACCATCGTGGATGCTCGGTTACATCTCGCTGAGATGATAGAGGATGACTACGTCGATGAAGTGAGAGATTTCTTCACTGCCTATTTTCCGATGTTTGAAAATATAAGGCGCTACATCGTAGAAGCGGAATCAGATCTAGAACCCAAGCAAAAGGAATGGCATGAGTTATTCCTGATGTTAAAGGCTATCGAGCAGGAATTATAAATGAATATCGAAAACATAGAGAAAGAGTTCTACCGAAACTTCGCAGAGCGCGGTGAGCTAGGTGCTTCACTCAGCGTTTGGGAGGCTGGTGAGCCTATTTTGCTCCTCTCTCACGGCTGGTGTGATAAGTCGCAACAGCATCCGTGGGATACAAATACCATCGTGCCTATCTACTCTGCTACCAAAGGGCCAGCGGTATCTGTCTTGTTGATGTTGCTCGATGAAAATGGACTCACCCCTGAGTCGCGTGTCTGCCAAGTGTGGGAAAATTTTCCTAATGAGCAAGCCACGTTTGCCGAGCTGATGTCGCATCAATGCGGTCTGGCTGCGCTGGATGAACAAGTCAGCGTCTTTGAATATCATGCCGTGATTGAGGCGATAGAAAATCAATCGCCGAACTGGGATCTAGGTGGTGCTCACGGCTATCACCCTCGGACGTTTGGGTTTCTGTTAGATGAATCTGTTAGGATACTCGCTGGGAGATCTCTTGGTGAGATTTGGCGCGAGAGAATTGCGGAGCCATTGGATTTAGATCTTTGGATAGGCTTACCAGAGAGCGAGCACCATCGAGTCGCGACGCTCTATCCTGGGAAGGCTGATAAAGCTGAGCTGAAGAGTGGTTTCTATAAGGAATTTAACGAGCTAGGTTCACTTGTTAGGAAAGCATTTGGATCACCCAAAGGACTTCACGGAGTGCATGAGATGAATACGCCAAAGGCCTGGCAAGCTGGGCTCCCTGCAATGGGTGGCGTTGCGACTGCTGCTGCTCTGGCGAAGTTTTATCAAGCCTGTATCGGGCAGGTAGAATGTTTCTCAGACGATGTCAGAGAGTGGATGCAGACCAGTCAGGTCATGGGAGATGACCTCATCCTCTGTACTCCCACGCACTTTACCTGTGGATTTCAGAAAGATCCGTTAGATGGAGATGGGCAGAAAATGAGGCATCATTATGGACCGTCGAAGGACGCGTTCGGTCATCCTGGAGCGGGGGGGAGTCATGCGTATGGTGATCCAGAAAACGGCATTTCATTTGCCTACACGATGAACCAAATGGACCTAGCTGTTTTGCCTGGGGCAAAGAGTCTGGATATGATTGGTTCGCTATACTAGTGACTTACGTTTCTGAAGTAACTCATCCATCCTCGTGAATTTATCAGCACTAAAACCCATGTCGCGTTTCAGTTGGTAGTCTCGCTCAATGATGTTGGGGATCTTGGCCGCAGCCCGGTAATCTCTCCAAGAGAGCTTACCCATAAGCATCGGCCCTAGGCCAGAGACTGGCACGGGATAATCACTGCCGTGGATGATCCGGCTCTGGATATCTAAGGGAAGGATATGCTTCAGGGTACGCGCCCGATTGATGCTGCTGAGCGCGCTACTGTCTCCGTAGAGGTGGGGGAACCGTTTAAATAAATCTAACAGGTCACCGGTCCAGTCAGCATCGAATAGAGCGCTGCGCCCAGCTGAATGTGCCGCGATGGTGGTGACACCGCAGTCTAACAGTATTTCTAATTTCTTAGGATCTGCAAAGCTAGGGTCATAAACTTTCACCGTCATTTCGCCACCGGTGTGGGTGAGCAGAATCATGCCAGCCTCCTGCATGCGCTCCCAGAAAGGGATGTATTTCTTGTCCATGTAGTCGATGTTGAGACAGTTTGGCAGTAGTTTCAGTACAGGCATTTTAGCCTCGATACATTTCTCCAGCTCGTCCATCGCATTGGGTCTTCCTGGGTGGATAGAGCAAGCTGGGATAAATTCCTCATGTTTCCGCGCTAGCTCAGCCACGTATTCATTTGGGACATAAAACTGCGCCTCATTAAGCATCTTTTCGCCCGAGTGAGAGTAGGGGGCGTCCTGCGCGAGAATGACCACCGCGTCGATCTCGCTCTCTCTAACATTTTCTAACAGGTTCTTAACGTAGAGTTCATCCATCCCCGTTTTTAATGAAGACGTAGGAAGGCCTAGACCTTTGATCATCATCCTCCCTAGAAATTTCTTCCATAAGCTAGGTAAGCTGAACCAGCAATCACTCCCAGATGAGCCATCGCCCACAATGTGAACATGACAGTCAATTTTTCTAAGAAGCGGTTTTGGAGTTGGAGTTGGTTTATTACTAGTCATAGGATAGGTTTCAATATTACCCCAAAGGGGTTACGAATGACAGCCTAGGGTTGGCACTACCCTAGGTAGCAAATTTTAGCTAGCCAACCCCACGGGGGTTGCGGAATGTTTGGAGGTGTCTAGTGATTTTCACGGTATTAGGTTACTCAACCCCTTTGGGGTTGGCTGCTGAATTATCTCGGACCTAGGGTTCGGCGAACCCTAGGTTATTCTTCGTAACCCCGTTGGGGTTGATTAATTCGCCACGATATTCACCAGCTTGCCTGGAACGACGATCACTTTTCGGATGGTGTTGCCATCGGTGAATTGTTTCACGTTTTCATCGGATAGGGCGATGGCTTCCATGTCTTCTTTGCTGATGTCTTTGGCGACGGTGAGTTTGGATCTGAGCTTGCCGTTGACCTGGATCACGACGGTGACTTCTGATTCCACGAGGAATTCTTCCTTGTAGCTAGGCCATTCGCGATCGCTGAGGATTCTGCCTTGCGGGCGACCGCCAGGGAGAGCAAGCCCTTTGGTGCATTTCGCTGATGGACAGACTTCGCTTAGGTGTTGATGGATTTCTTCCGTGATGTGCGGAGCAAATGGGTTTAAGCATTTGAGGAAATCACGAAGTAAGACTGCGGGGATCTTGTCGGCTTTGGTGAAGGCATTGGTACAGATCATCATTTGAGAAATCGCGGTGTTGAAGCTCATCTTCTCGATGTCTTCGGTTACTTTCTTGATTGTCTCATGGGTGACTTTTAGGAGTGATTTATCAGTCGGGGCATCGTCGGTGATCTTGTCTGAAAGTTTCCAGCCATCGTTATCAGTCTGGGTCATCGCGACTCTCCAGACTTTAGCGAGGAAACGTGAGACTCCTTCCACGCCTTTCATCTGCCAGGGCTTCACCTGAGTGAGCG
>JBLHQF010000123.1:0-8392 GCA_047624885.1 Cryomorphaceae bacterium
ACCTTAGAAGGCGGCCATACGGGTCACTTTTTCGGAACACAATGGGGAGTGCTGGGAGCATCCCGAGGCGGACCACTCGCGGCACATACGTTCGCAAAAAACACCCTTTGGTTCACCGAGTTGGAGCGCCGTGCCGACGGCAGCTCCGTCTATCAGTATCAGTTGAAAGGCGACCACCACAAATACGGAGGATGGAGCACCTCTGGTCAACGCCTCCTGCAACATTGCCTACCACGCAAGGCACTCTACATCACGGGTAAAAAAGCATCGTGCATTCCACCTTTCACCGATGCCGAAGTGAAGACGATAGTAGATGCCGCCACTTATCATCCCGCCGGACTCTCGGTCAAGGAACTGATGGCGCATTTAAGTAGCTGGTCACTCGTCGTTCGTCAGTCGGCAGCGGAGGAACTTGGCAAGCGTGATGATCATCTAGTCGATGAGTTAGTCGCCATGCTCGACAGCCCTAACCGCTTCGCGCGATACGGTGCTTGTACTGCCCTTCGCTATTGCGGCCGTGAATCTGAAAAGGCGGTTGATAAAATAGTGGCGCGGATCGAAAATGATAAAGACATATCGCTACACTTCTTTGCCGTGTATGCCCTGAGCCCGGTTAAAGCCCGAAAAGGAGGCCCGAGCTATCCCCATTCCTTAGGCTCCGCTAGCAGCAAAGCAGTACCCGCTCTCTTGAAAATGGCAGCGAAGCAAGAGCCTATAAATGACCCGATGCAAAAACTCTCCGGCTTCATCGCTGACCTACTGCTGGGAAATGGCTTAATACACGAAGGAGAGGGCAGTAAAGTAGTCGACAGGAAACTACTCACTCCAGCGATGAAAAGCTGGCTCGCCAACCCCAATGGAGGAGTTCGCTCTACCGCATCAAAATTTTATAAGTATGCTAGTGAAAAAGACCTGGAGACTCTCTGGCCAGACATTTACTACAGCACTAAGTATGCCGCGCCGAGTGGGGTTATGTTTGCTGGTGGCGCCAGAGCGGACGGTCTCGAGATAATAGCCAAGAACAGATTCAAAGAAGGCATCGACCTGTCTCTTGATTATTTGTATTTGGCTGGTTGGGGCAAGTATACCAGACCACCTGCCGCATTCAATGCTCTCTCCTATTATGGCTCTGCCATGAAACCTTACCTCGAGGAAATGAGAACCACAGAATACGAAAAAGCACTCGTTGATGGAAGAGGAAGACCTAAGAGCGGAAGATCTGTGAATCAGGTCAAGAGAGCATGGAAGAAGCTTAACGATAACATCGATAAGAAGGTGGAACTCAGAAGCATCAAGCCATTCATGAAGGGCTCCACCATCAAACCACCCGAGAAGATATTCCCCAAAGAGTCTAAATAATTCACAACCAACACATCAATCATCCAACTATCATGAAAATAAAAAAAATACCTACCAATTACGATATTGACCATTGCTATGGCAATGTCCATCTCTTCGGCAACCGCGGCTCCTAAGCCACTTAAGATTTACATACTAGCTGGCCAGTCGAACATGCAGGGAAAGGCCGGAGTCCGGACCATTGAACGCTTAAACATGACGGAGGACAGCAAGCAGATGTACATGGATATGAATGTGAAGAACGGGCTGCTATCAGCACCGAAGGATGTCTATGGCGTCTATTTCGGTGGCGATGACGTGGGTAGGAAGAAAGCAAGATCGCCTGGGGCGGCAGAAACCTTATCGAGCAGTTTCGCCCTCCAAGTGCGGGTAAGTATCTGACTTTAAATGGCGAAGAAAAATTCATGGACGGACATGGGAACCCGATAGGCCATTACTACAGCACGGTCATAAAGAGGGTCAACGAGGTCCTTGCCGATCCTGGCAAATACCATCCAGCATACAAAAAGGCTGCTGGCTACGAGATTGCGGGCTTCGTCTGGTTTCAAGGGTTCAATGATCTGGTCGGTCCCTACCCATATAAGGATCCCAAGCTGGGAAAGAAAAGCGGAAAGGACTACTCCGAATACAGCCGTCTGCTGGGACTATTCATCAAGGACATCCGGAAAGACTTGAAGACGCCTAAACTGCCCTTCGTTATCGGTGTGATGGGAATTGGCGGAGAATTAAAGCCAGGTGATCAACAACAATTTTTCCGCGAAGCCATGGCTGCACCAGCCTCTATGGAGGAATTCAAAGGCAACGTATCAGCAGTCCGGACAGGACAATTCTGGGACATGAAAATTACCATACTCGAAAATCGCGTTTCCGTTGCTGCTGAAAAAGCAGTTCTTGCCAAAAATCCTAATGCGAAGAAGAGGAGGAGAGCTTTTCAAATTGAGACAAGTAAGATGAAGAAGACTTTGCACAAGGAAGTCCTCACCGCTGAGGAGCAAGCCTTTCTGAAGCTCGCCAAAGCCAGCGCGGGCTATCATTATAATGGATCAGCCTACACCTATGGTAAGATTGGAAAAGCCTTCGCAGACTCCATGGTAACATTACAAGAGTTGAAGGTAAAAGAATAGAAACCCTCTATTGAAACATCAGCCTTGTCTAGGCGCAGGCTTATCTCAGCCGCGCCAGCAAGGCTTCCTAGCCAAGTGCTTGGTGGGATAACAGGAGCGGCAGAGCTTAATTAGAACACTTCGCTAAACATAATCATCCCTAACCCTATAACACAAATCACCACGGCTAAAACGATTAGCATAATTGGGACCTTTTTCATTTTTTGTCAGCCTCTATTTGCTGAGTGCATCTTGTTTCGGAATCATTTCTAGGGATGCTAGCCACTGAAGTGATTTAGCCTGCCAGGCATCCCACATGAGGCCCTTGTAGCCGTTCAGCCCATGCCCCCCGCTAGCGAGATCGAGGTATTCCGCAGGCACCTTGTTCGCTTTAAGCGCATCATAAAACATTTTGCTATTCCCAGGTATCACAACGCGATCATCCGCGGCATGAGCAAGGAAGCTGGCAGGTGTCATCTTGGTCACTTGCTTTTCATTTGAAAACAGCCAGGTCATTTCATCTCCCGGATTCTTCCCAAGAAGGTTCCTCTTAGATCCACCGTGCGTCCCTTTTCCCATTGTGATGACCGAGTAAATGAGTATCGCGAAGTCGGGTCGGCAGCTGATCTTTTTGCTCATTTCTATAGTGAATAGCCTAGAGATTGATTTACCAACCTACAAGCGCCAATCACGGGTGTGTTTTTATCTTAGGGTTACTTCATAAAGTAGAAACGACACTCTGTCGTTTCACCAAGCATTTACAGCGACAGAGTGTCGCTGCTAAACGCGGGAAACCGTCAGATAAAGACACACAACCCAATCAATGAGAACACATTTCTTTAGGCGGATGATCAGCTCACAGACTAAGTGCTAGAAAGTGCCTGATACTTTAAATCGAGTCCACAACCAAAGCACTCATTGAGTGGTTTACTAACCTTCTACTAAATAGAGAGCGATTACTTTTTCTTGTTTGGAAACAACGACTCCTCCAGGCTGCTCTAGTGTCACTACAAAGGCCTTCGGATCGGTGATTCTGAGTTTGGGATTGATGGCTATAATTACTTCCTCTTCGCCTAAAGGTATATTGAATACGCCACCATCCACAGGATTACTATCTCTGCTAGGATCAGCAATCCAGAGCTGATATTGAGCTTGTTTAGCATCATTTGCTACAAGGTTCGTGAACACTAAGAAGCCTTGTTGCTTTTCATTATCCCAGATAACTTGACCAGTGGGTTTTATATTTGAGCCTTGAGCAGCAGGCTTGAATGACAATTCCCCAGATATACCTCCCTGCGCTTGATTCTCTCGGAGAATTTTTAATTTCGCGGGTAAATCTAATTCTAGATCTATATCCGGGTTCGTCACCATAGCCTCTTGAGGTTTATCGGTCATCCAAACGATGGTTAATGATAAGGCCAGACAAGCGGCAACAGCCCATGGAAGGATTGTTGTCTTATAAAATGGAATAGTTCTTAGTGCTTCTCTCTTAGGAGTAGTCGCGTCTTTTTTAAACGCGGACATATCCTCTATAATGAGGGCCTCAAGGGAAGCGGGCATTGGAGATGTGTAATCAGAGACGGCATCAAGGCTTGCAGCAGCTAGCTCCAGTGTGCTGTCCAATACACATTCCTCATTTTCATTCATTAGCTGCTCCCACTGCTCCCATTCACTTGGTGAAAGGTCACCAAGAATGCGTCCAGCTTCTAGCTCTTCAAAGAGTGTCTCTTGTTTAGAATTCATGAATTTGGCTGAGCTTGAGTTTGAGTGAAATCACCGGAGGCAGTTATTTTGTTGCGTAACTCGATGAGCCCGCGACGCAGGCGTGTTTTAACAGTTCCGAGAGGGAGATTAATAGATTTGGCAATTTCGGGATGCGTCATGCCTTTATCAAAGTGAAGTGAGAAGAGTTGTTGAGTTTCAGTGGGAAGACCCAGAAGCGCTAGTCGGACGTGCTCTGCATCCCAGCGCGTGTTTTCATTTGTTTCTGTGACGATGGTATCTGGATGCTCATACTCGGGGAGAGCTTCAAATTGCGGTTGCCTCTTCATTTTACGAAGGTGGTTGATCGCTTGGCGACGGGCGATTGTGCAGACGAAAGTTTTTTCTGACGCGATTGAACAATCAAAGCGTTTAGCCGCTTTCCAAAGTGCGGTGAAAGTCTCTTGAGTAATGTCCTCCGCATGGCCGTTATCTGAGACATAGCGTTTAATAATACCCCATACGAGATTGCCATAAGCCTGGAGGCAGGCTTTCATTGCGTCTTCTTCTCCCGCCGCCACACGTTTGAGCAGAATCGGTTCACTATTAGATGGAGTGATCACGGCAGCGGTATTAATATTTAGTTAGAGATTAAGCTTACTCCTGAGGTTAGTTCTTCACCATCGGCCTATTAACAGCATCAATGTAGCCATCTAACACTTTTCCGTATGCCCATGCATCAGAATCTGCACAGCAGGGGCCTGCCGCTTCTCTTGTGTTAGGTTTTATCATTTTCACTAATTTAGGCTTCATAATGTCTGCACTGTTCATCATGATCTATTCAATTGCAAGAGCATAAACAGCTGATCAAGAAGACCGCTAGTGATAGTTTTAGTGTGGAGTTCCCTTGGGCGACTTGGCAAATGCTTCATCTCTAGGTCTAGACACCGTGAATGGCTCCTTGCCTTTATGCGCTTCTACTAAACCTGCGGCATTAAGTGCTGCGAGAGTGTTGAATCCTCCCGCAGACACAGCAGTGTCAATAATATCTTTGCTTTGTGCCTGCGCTAAAGGGCTCACTAACACGGTGGCTAGGATGATGAATGACTTAATGTTTAATTTCATAATTTTAGCGGGCTGTTATTTTGGGTTGGTTTACTTAATCATTAAATAGCCATGCTCTGCCTACCACTGCAATATTCGCCAAACTGATCAAAGCAGATTCAGTATTATCAATAAAAATTTATACTGCTAATCTAAAGATTTCTTTTTTTGGGGTCATTCCTGCCGATGCAAGCCACTGAAAAGATTCATTCTTCAATATGTTGCAAAAACAGCATTTAAGATCTTAGAGAAGCAGCTAAATAAAAACCGTAAAAAATAAACACAAATAATGGATGCAAATCCATCCTATTTGTCGTAAGGGTTTACCAACAATAACGAATAATCACGATGAAAATATCTACCCAATCAATTAGCAGTAAATTTTCTGTCCTCTCACTCACAGCCTATTTTTTTAAGCTGACCGCTGTAGCTGCAATAACTACAGCAATAGTAGGCTCTACATTTTCTACAGCGAATGCCCAAGACGCGCATCCAGGTGAGGCAATCTTCAAGCTAAAGTGCACCATGTGTCACGGCCAGAACGGCGAAGGAATCGCGATATTTCCACCACTCGCAGGCTCCGAGTGGGTCAATGGACCAGAAGAAAACCTAGTCAAAATTCAGCTCCGTGGGCTCATGGGACCGATCACTGTGAAGGGCAAGCAATACAACGGCATGATGCCGAACAACGCAGCCATGAGCGACAAGGATATAGCCGACGTCCTCACCTACGTGCGCTCCAGCATGGGCAACAAAGCCCCTGCCATCACCGTAGACACAGTAAAAGCAATCCGCGCTCAAGAAGCAGGAAATGCCACCCCTCTCACCGTCAAAGATCTCAAATCCCCATTCGCCGCTGAGGTCAAACCTGAAGTAACTCCTACTCCGGAAGTAAAACCAGAAGTGATCCCCCAACTAGAAGCTAAGCCTGAACCTGCTCCTGAAGCACCGGCTATAGCAGAAGGCGGTGTTCATCCTGGCAAAGCACTCTACCAAGCGAAGTGTATCGCCTGTCATGGCCCTACTGGTAATGGAGTGCCGCCAGTATTCCCACCGCTAGCCGGCTCTGAGTGGGTCAATGGTCCAGTAGAAAACCTTATTAAAATCCAGCTCCATGGGCTCTCAGGCCCAATTGAAGTGAAAGGAAAACTCTACAATGGTATAATGCCGAACAACGCCGCCATGAGTAACCAAGAAATAGCCGATGTTCTCACTTACGTCCGCTCCAATATGGGTAACAATGCACCTGCCGTCACTGCCGATATGGTCGAAGAACACAGAGCACAAGCCATCGCAAATCCTGCAGCCATTACAGTAAAAGATCTCGTCGACCCGACAGCGCCAAAACCGACTATCACCGGTGAGACCGAGCTAGAGGGCTTCAAGCCGGCGCAGCACAACAGCTCTGGCAACACCATTTTCTGGGCACTCGTCATCATCGGTGTCTGCACGCTGCCAGCCATTGTTGGATTCGCTAAGAATTAATCTCTGAATGGCACTTCTCAAACTAGCAAAGCTAGAAGATAAACCCGAGATCTTCCACACTCTCCAAGGCGAAGGCGTGAGCATGGGAGTGCCATCCGTTTTTGTGAGGTCATCTCTGTGTAACCTCCACTGCAGCTGGTGCGATACCGACTACACCTGGAACTGGGAAGGCACACCATGGCAGCATGAGACAGGTGTGAAATATGCGAAAGATGACTATATCGTCAGTCTGGAAACAAGCGTAGTGGCAGATCTAATCGCTAGTTACAACTGTAAAAACATCATTCTTACTGGTGGCGAACCATTGCTACAGCAGCCAGCATGGGAGGAAATGATCCAGCACCTCAGGGAGCAGGACCCTAATTACAGATTCGAAGTTGAAACCAACGGAACGCAGATTCCATCCGAGTTTATGAGCGGCGCCATCGATCAATGGAACGTCTCTGCCAAGCTCTCTAACAGCGGCAATGATGAAAAACTCAGAATCAAAGATGATGCCCTGCATGACTTCGCGGGCAGAGACAACACTTGGTTTAAATTTGTTATCCAGTCTGCAGAGGATTTAACAGAAGTTCAGCTATTAGAGAAAAAACACTCCCTGCCGAAGGCCAGAATTTTACTCATGCCGGAAGGGAGAACTGAGCAAGCACTCCAGCAAAAACGCCTCTGGCTAGCAGACATCTGCCGCGACCAGGGCTACAGATTCTCAGACCGCCTCCACATCCAGCTCTGGGGCAGCAAACGCGGGGTGTGAGCAGAGAAACACTTTAGTTGGCTCGAACGTCTAGTGGCTTTGCGAGCCGTCATTGGTTGAATAGTTGATTAGTCATTGCTCGGATTCTTCGCTACCAGAATTATGAAACACATAGCTCGCGGGCATTTCAATAATCCAGCTTCAATGTGCTGGACTAATGACTAGTCAACCAATCACTAATCAACGTGCCGCAGGCACAATGACCTTGGAATGCCCCAATCTGATCTATGCGACTTCACTCAAGTGGCGGAATAAACTTGCGCTCTAGGGACACGCCAGCAGAGAATGGAGGAATGAACGATTTAGAGGCAGCGGAAGGATACTTACAGCTCGAGATGGCAGAAGATGCCCTCGTGGAGCTACGAAACATGCCTGCTAAAGAGCATGATTCTGAGCGTTACAAGGAACTACTCCTAGCCACCCAGATGATGCTCCATCTCTGGAGCCCTGCAGCAGCGACTGCGCAGGAGCTCTGTGACATAAATGGGAAAGAGAAGTCCTACTTCATTCACGCCGCCTTCTGCCTCCACGAAACGGGAGACACCCTAGCAGCTCTCCGCCAGCTGCTTTCAGGTCCTAAATTACTGCTCGCTGATCCACTCTATCATTATAATCTAGCCTGCTATCACGCAGTCCTTGGAAATCTAACAGATGCTCGTGTGTGCCTAGATAAATCATACAAACTAGACCCAGAGCTAGAGAAAACCGCACCAGAAGACGATGACTTAAAGAGCTTGTTTGTGTTTTAAATCTGATCAACAATCGGTTTTTCCCAAAATAATGCCTTCCCAGCCTCTGGGTCTAACTCGTAGCCAGAGAAGCCAAACTTCTGATAAGCAGATTTTGCAACTTCGTTTTTACTCAGCACTTCAAGAGTGATTTTACA
>JBLHQF010000124.1:0-8385 GCA_047624885.1 Cryomorphaceae bacterium
ATTATAGATACTGGGCTAGAAACTGGACGCTGGGCAGAGCTATCTGAAGAAGACATCGAAATGCTCCAAACTAATCCTAAAGAACAATCTAAGGGACACCGCAGCTCGCCAGTGAAAACTAAGAAAACTGCTCGTAGGGCCGCTCCAAAACCATCCCGCTCTACACCGAGGAATAACTACAAGCGCAGGAAGTAGTGATTCATTGACAGCAAGTGTGAGCATGTGTTAGTGCTAATACACTATGAAAAAATCTGTCATCTCAGAATTCCATTTACTGGCCCTTCTCTCGACACTCTTCACCCTAAATTCATGAATGGAAATGAGATCCAGCTCTATGAGATTTTTACCGATTAAAACTTACGAATAACTAGCTCGCTCTCACAATAAAAAAAGGAAGCCTCGTTAGAAGCTTCCCTTGTATTAAATTGTTTCTCTTAAAACGTTGAGAAAAGATTGGTCAGGATTACCCTTCGCCTCTTTTTTCTTTGCGCTGGCCTTTTTTGTCACCTTTCTTGCAGTCGCCTTTTTTGCCGCGATACTTACCTCTGAGGTGCTCCATGAGTCTGAATGGGCGATTCTCCATCATCCACTCACCAGCTTTGCTGCGCTCTTCGCCTTCTAGCTCACCGTTGCCGTCTTCGTCGAATCTATCGACCATGTCTTGCTTTTCAGACTCACGTGCTTCTTGGCGCTCGTCTTCTGAGAGTTCTTGGTCACCATCGTCATCATACTTCCTTAGCATTTCTGACTTGAACTGCTCGTGAGCTTCTTTGTAGCTCTTCTTCATGGCTGTCTTCTCATCATCTGAGAGTTCACCGTCACCATCAGTGTCATGCTTATCCATGAAGTTCTTCTTCATTTTAGCCATCTTTTCTTTCATGGCTTCATGTCTTTTCTTCATCCCTTCTCTGGCAGCTTTCTTCTCATCATCTGAGAGCTTGCCGTCTTCATCTTCGTCGTATTTCTCGAGAAGTCTCTTCTTCATTTCTTCTCCGCCTTTATGTCCGCCCCTTTTATCACATCCACCTTTACGGCCTTTGCTCATTTTCTCGCGGAAAGCCTTCTTCTCTTCATCAGATACTTCGCCGTCACCATCGGTATCGACTCTTTCCTTCATCTTCTTCATCCAGCCCTCTCTAGCAGCTTTTTTCTCCTCGTCAGAGAGCGTGCCGTCTTTGTTGGTATCGTATTTCTCCATCATTTGCTTCCGGTAGTCTCCCCCCCTGTGCCCATGACGTCCTTTATCGCTACCTGGCTCAGCCATAGCTAGCCCTGAAAACCCGAAAAGGGCTACTGACATTGTGATTACTAATGATTTATTCATAATATTTGTTGGTTAGTTTTTAGTGATTTTAAAAGCCTCAATCCGCTCTTATGGGACTATAAACACGTTATCCCGCACATAGTTGCAGATTTTTTAATTTTTATTTTCAATTAAAGTGATGCTTGTGCTCCTAGGCTATTTTTCTCAGCTATTTTCAGGATCTCTGCGGTGCACACTAGATCTTGCACTGCATTTCCTACAGACTTAAACACTCTGACTCCTGTCTTAGGTGATTGATAGTTACCAGCTGCCAGTTCCCCTAGCTCTACTGGATAGAAATTTTCAGGAAGCTGCCGCGCATCTCTGATAAGACAGATCTCACCCGCTTCTGCCATGCAAGCAACACGCTGATCTACACAGACGTAGGATCTAAGCATGGTTTCTGATGCTACTTCGGTACGCTTTGGACCCAAGGATCCGATTGCATTAATATGCACGTTTGCTGACAACTCGTGATCTGCTAGCACAGCAGTGGGACTACTCGTCGCTAGAGTGATCACATCACATTGCTTTATAAAATTGCGCTCAGGGTTTGCCACCAGTGTGCAGCCTAACTTTCTAGCCATTTCACCCTGCTCACTACAGAATGAGACTGCATTTTCTGGGTTTCTTGAAAAGACATAGATGGTTTTAAACTTTCTCACACAGAGCATTGCTTCGAGCTGATGAGCACTCTGCCCACCAGTGCCAAAAAGAGCCGCGGTCTTAGCATCATCTGCAGCCATAAGATCTGTAGCCAGGCCAGTGGCTGCACCCGTGCGCAGCGAGGTAAGGTAACCAGCCTCTACTAAAGCCACCGGCATCCCAGTCTCGGCACTATTGACAATGATAATACCGGGGGTCACAGGTAAGTTTTTGTTCACGTTGTCGCTGAATACTGAGACGACTTTGGCGCAAAATATCCCTGCTACGTCTGAGTAAGCAGGCTTGTAAAGAACAGTGCCCGCATCGTTCACTAAAGCCGTGCGTAGCGGGCTATCTACCTCACCTGCAGAAAGAGCAATGAACCCATCTCGCATGAGTTCGATGGCTCGCGGCATAGTCAGATTTGCTTTTACGGTCTCTTTATCGATCAGCCTTAAATTCATATCACACTTATAAGCATATTTCTCAGATAAATCTAGAGATTCATGGCCAGAAGCCCGTTTAGAGCTAGATAAGCGCAATTGATGATTACCAGCCTGAGCGCGAAAAACCAGAACTACTGCCTAAGCTGCTCCCAGAGGATCCAGATGAGCTACTGCCAAAACTGGACCCACCTCCCGATGAGAAGCCACCACCTGATGAGAACCCGCTGCCAAAATTAGAACTAGATGCGCTGGCTCTGCTCCTCGCTCTCCGTCTCGCTCTAGCCGCTTCCTCGCGCTGATGACGGATACTCGCCACCCTAGATTCAGCGCTAGAGATGGCAGATCTGGCCTCGCGCTGAGCTACTGCTGCATAACTGGCAGCCTGATGGTAATCCCCTGTATCGAGCGCTCGCTGGGCGCGGTCTAGCTCATTACTCCCGTAGGCTCCCATGATGCTGACTCCGTAGGAACCAGACCAGCTCATAGCGCCAGAGACATTACGTGATGCTGAGCGGATGTTAGCAAGGGCCGCTCTAGCTTTTTCTAAATCCTGCTTCAGGCCGGACACCGCAGATGAGAGAAATTCATAAGTTGAGTGGATTTCATCATAGAGGTTTGACCAGTTATTATGTGGCTCAGCGATGATCTCTTGATGTAACTCAATGAGGTCTTCGGATTTCTGAATATCTGAAACACAATCTTCCGTCTGGTCACTATCGCTAATGCCATCGGTCTGAGACTTCTGCATCAGGATGAGACCTTGCTCGTGCAAGCCAGTGACTTTAGAAAGTGCTGACTCCGCCGCTGCGAATGCCTCACGATCGCCCTGGATACGCGTTTCCAGCGCTAAGACGCGCTGCTTCATTTCATCTAACAGAGTCTCCGCTGCAAATGGATTTGATTCACCGTGCTCAGAGTTCACCGCCGCATTCACCTGCTCAAACACCAGATATAACTCACGGGAAAACTGCTGCGTGGCACGTGTCACCCGTGGGTCATCCAGCGTTTCCTCCAGGCTAGTGAGGTCACGCTCATGAGTGTTCAGAATGAGGATATTCTTCTGCTCTAGATCCGCTAGCTCTCTCTGCCTAAAGGCAATAAACTCATGCATTCCACGGATATGTTCATGAGCTTTCTTGGCGTTATGTAGGTGCTGACCAGCATGGAGTACCCAGCCTCTTTGCTGATAGTCCTTTGCTGTCACGATGTCTTTGTTGAGCTGGGAGTGTGCTCCTTGGAGAGCTTCCTCTACCTGGATGAAATTCCCAGCAGCCTTATTCTCAGGATCGATCTGGAGTGCAGCTCGACTGTATTCACTTACGAGATCCGACATGATCTCCACGCCTGAGATCCTAAGACCATCCGCTTCCAGCAGCAGCTCTCCAACATGAGCATACTCTCTCTCATAGCTACTATTCGCCAGCAGCGCATCCGCGATGACGGTATTAGCTTCATCGATGTTCTTATGAGACTGATCTGCCAGGTGCTGCGCCTGCTGGGTCTTCCCGTCATCCAGACAGGATTGAGTAGAAATGCGGAGGCGTTCAGCCTCCGCGAGCAGTATATCTGGATTCCACATATCTCTTTCATTTAGAATGTCTTCGCCTGTTAAATCGAGCGCTTGTGCTATTTCGGATCTGGCAGTGGTCGCCTCAGCCCTTGCGGCCTCTATCGATTTCGGAATCGTAGCCAGCGACATTTTCGCCAGTTTACACGCCAGATCCACCTCCTCATTGAGTGCAAACATCCGCTCTTTCTGACTCACTAGCATTTCCTCCACCGACTCATTCATACCACGCTGCGATAGCGCATCCAGTTCCTCGTCAAAGCCCATTAGTCGCTCCAGCACCCAATCATTCCGGCGGTAGAGCTCGTGCAGATTCTTTGTTCCGTCTTCTATATCTCCCAGCTCTGACTCGCGGAACTCTATGATATTTCCAATCAACAGATTCATTTCCCCTGCCATTCGCCCCCCCTTATCCACCCCTTTTTTAAGCGCAGTAACGGGATCATGCTGGCCTACTTCTATTCCCTCTAGGTGGTATGACTCAGCCTTCGGCAACCATTGCTCGAACAGGGCATCAAGACGGAATAGCTCATCATTCATCGCTAAATTCTCTAAGTCTTCATCCTTACCTGAGATCGCTGACAGGGCGTCTCCTAAATCTTCCGTTCTCGCTGCGATCGTTTCCCAAGCATGCTCCACTATTTCCAGGTCTGCATCAGCCGCTGAGACTGCCTCATCAAACTCTGCGATCAGTTCAGTGAAGCTCAGCTCCATTTCTTCAGTATTTTCACGGCTACCGAGCATCTGCTCTTCACCTCTATCCATCACCTTGATCTTATCCAGAGACATTAGGCTACCTAGCGGTTTTCTCTCTAACAGATCCAGCGCATCATCATAGCGGGCACGGGAAAATACGTTCACTGATTTAGAAGAGACACTGCTCGGATAAATAAGCTCTTCCGCCTCCTCCAGCGCCTTATCGACACTCGCTGTTAATACGAAGGCTTTGTCCACATTCTTGATTGCAGTCAGTGACCTGGAGAGCGTCTCGCCTTGGTAGCCACGCTCAGGAAGATCTCGCTCAGAGCCAACCACGGTGGCTGCTCTATCCATCACTACGAAAAGCTTATCCACACGTTCACTCATCGCTTCTTTCCACTCCTCATAGAGCTGTTCGGCGATAAGCTTACGTTTCTTCCTGCGCCGGTTAGAATAAATACCGAACCCCAATAATCCCATGCCACAAACGCTACCACCAGATACAGCGATGGTTTTAAGGGTTCGATGCCGCCTATCTGCCGCTGCTTTGTATGCCTCACGCTGCTCCGCTTGGTATTCTTCTTCGCGGATTCTTTCGTCCCTTATCATCTGATTTCTTTTTGTTAGATAGAGCATTTCACTCTGCGCGCTATAAAACATTTTATGAAAACTCTGTTCTCCAGCTTCATGTCCCTTCTTAGTCACCAAGATAGTTTGCGGGAGAGCAGTAAACCTTCCGTAATCCTCTGGGAAATTCTCCCTAAAATTTTGATCTACTTTAAACTCATGAAATTGGCTCTCTAGCTTAGCCATTTCATCCGGAAAACGATGCCAATACAACATCGCCTGCCGATGCTCTTTCATTTTTCGCGTAGTCTCCAATAGCGCCTGCTTCGCCAGAAATGGATTCGGATTCCCCATCGCTTCACTGATCAACTGTTGCCAATCATTCAATGGAGGATTCGCTAGGTCTCCATCCTCTGCCGCAGAGTTCGCTTTGATCAGTCCTGCTTGCTGAGCATGTGATTTTAAGCTTGTCTGCATCGCCTCAGCCTCACGGTTCACCCACGCCTGAGTTTCTTTTTTCTCCACCTTCGCACGTTCACGCTGCTGGGCTTCTCTCAGTTTCGCTTGCTTGAGTTTCCCGTCAATTGTTTTGATGGTGTCTTTCACAGCATTCACCACCCCGCTGCCGCTACGCATCGCCCGGCGCGCGCTGTTGTCGAGATTCCCCTGCCAAGATCCTTCACCTAGAAACCTCACATCGTAGGCCTGTTCTCCAAAGTAAGAAAATTTCCTCTCCTCAAGGAACATCACGAATATAGCCCCATTTCTTTTACCGTCAGATGTATCCACGAGAGCTGAAAATTTCTCATTGTTAGATAGTTCTCGAACCACCGCATTTTCCACCGCATCCATGCCGTAGTAGGTATGCCCTCTGATATCCTTCCAGCTCTGGTCACGGGCATTTTGCATCAAGATCACGGTCCAGTTCTTGCCTTTTTCATCCAGCCATTTCTCTAAGGAATCCAGTGATTTCTTAGACACCTTTAGATTCCCCCGCACACAGAGATGCTGGTCTGCCTTCCAGCCATCTACCATCTGAGAGACATCCTTAAATGCGGCAGCTCTATCCGAAGCCACACTCCTCTCAGTGAGGAACACTCCCATCACTACTATTAGGATCATAGTCATCATGAGTTTGCTGAAATTGCCGATTACCATGCCCAGAGGCTAAAACAAATTAATCCAGATGGCAAATGACAACTTATCCCATGTAACGCTAAATAAACTACCCTCTCATCACCGCATAAACCTTACTAATTCACTATGACTTCACTAAAGATCACTCAGCAAAGAACCTTAAGCTTAGTGACAATAATTTTTCGCAGGTATCGCCTTGAATTCAGACCCACCCTTAGCCACCCACTGGATGACCTCCAGTGTTGCTGGTTTCTCTTTCAGATAGAGTGTAAACGGATGCATTCCTGCTTTGAGATTAAGCGTATTATCATTCGGATAGGCTTCATTTGAATCTGTGTCTAGCACATTGATTTTGTGGACACGCAGGATTGCCTTCACTCCTTTCGCCACAGAAAAGGTGTGGCTCCCTGATTCATCCACTATAATATATCCGCTGAGCTGGTAGCTATAGCGTGAGATATACTTTGTTGCCGCACCAGCTGCCACCTTGGCTTCAGTGACCTTCACTCCCGCTTGAGTCTTCATTCCTTTTAAAGGTGATATTTCCACACCATCATAAGGACGCTTAGCGCTCGGGTTCGTATGGTGGAGTCTAGATACGGCCGCTTGCCAGTGTTGCTGGCCAGGAACTCCCGGCTTAGCTGCTAGATTGTTAGCTTCTGCTGGATCTTTAGTGAGATCAAAGACTAAAAATGGGTCTTCTGCACTCTTGATATTGTAACGAACCGCCTTGTATTTACCCTGTCGGATTGCTTGCATTTCACCACGCTTCTGCCCAGCGCGTGCTTTAGGGTACTGTTCATACTTTGGTGTATTCTTAGGATGAATATATTCTACATAAATTTCTGAACCTGCATTCTCATCACCTGTTAGAGTAGGGATAAGTGACACCCCGTCAGCGATCGCAGGTGTGCTTGTCTTCGCTATTTCGCAAAACGTAGGCATCCAGTCTTGCATCTGTGAAGGAGACTCAGTGATCGTTCCAGGCTTGATTTTCGCTGGCCATTTCGCAATAGCACCTGGACGTATACCACCCTCCCAGCAATCTCGCTTGATGCCAGTGAATGGGCCAAACGATTGAAAAAATGAAGGATCAAGCCCCTGTTTAATATAAGATTCCTTAGAGGGGCCGTGATCGCTAGTGAAGACGATCAGCGTGTTTTCATCGAGCTTCAGATCCTTGAGTGTCTGCACCACATCTGCCACGGAGCTATCCATACGTCTAATCGATGAGGCGTATCGCTTGGAGACATCCTTCCAGTCTTTTTTCTGATAATCTGGATGGATATAGCTATTTACTGAATCGTTCGCTGTATTGATCATCTTACCTTTCTTACCAACCCACTGAACTCCTCCATTCACACCGAAGCCATCAGGATAAGCCATCGTCGCGATCTGAGTAGCTGCGTGGGGCGTGTCATAAGAGAGTGTGAGAAAGAATGGTTTTTGAGGACTATTCTTCTGGTGCAAAACCAGAAAGCGCTTGCTAGCTGCGGTGAAGAGATCCGTGGTGTAACAACCTTTTAATTGGGTACTAATTTCCTCACCCTGCTCCCAGAGCTTAACTTTCTTTTTCCTCTTCTTCATATGGATATTTTCAAAAGGATAATGCTCGTGACCATCGACATGCGTCACGTAACCAAGGAAATAGTCAAAACCACGTTTAGTAGGATAAGAAGGCCAGCCTTCAGGATTCTGTTTGGATTGATCAACTTTCCCCTGTAGCCCCCACTTACCGATAAGCCCTGTGCTGTAGCCAGCCTGTTTCAAAGTAGATGCCAACGTAGGTTGATCCGGAAGTGCTTTATCAAATTGATTGTTCCTAACCGGCGCATTCCCCTGTGACTGCCCTAGAAAAAGCGATGCACGTGATGGCGCACACACTGGAGCCGGAGCATAATGCGCTCTTAACTGTATCCCCTCTTTCGCTAACTGATCGATATGCGGCGTCTTAAACGACGGCTGGCCAGCTTCACGAGAGTTCTGATAAAACACCCCCACATCACCGTAGCCCAGATCAT
>JBLHQF010000125.1:0-8376 GCA_047624885.1 Cryomorphaceae bacterium
GAAAAACAAAACCTAACTTAGAGCGTATGGATATCTTCAGAAATGTTCTCAGATGTAACTATCCTATAAGACAAGAGTTAATGAATCCGACTCCGCTTGAGGTCATCTAAGGAGACCATTCTCCCCATAATCCGGGAAGAAAGCCAGAGTCCAGCCAAGCCACCGCCTAGATGGCAGGCGTGGGCTACCCGAAAGACTGATGACATTTGATACCGATCGAGCCATTCAGTAATAGTTCTGAAGAAGGGTAAATTTAAACCCGGATGGGCGAGGCAGAGAATAAGTGAGGCGGCGAGTATACCAACCGCCATATTCTTGGCGCGCACTGGGATGGGAAACATCTTCGCATTCGGTGAAAGACATGCCATAAGAATGAATAGCGCGAAGGCTGATCCAGATGAGCCCACAAGAAATGATTCTTGACCGCACCAAAGGTCAAACCCAACAAAAAACAGCCCACCCACCACACTGCCTAATAGTAAGCTAATGGCTACTTTTTTCTGGTTAAGAATTCTCATGAGTCTGCCACCGATGAGCCAGATCATCGCTATATTAGTGAATAAATGAAACCAATTACCATGGAGAAAACTATAGCTCACTAACTGCCAGACCTTGCCCTCTAATAGACTCTCAGACTTCAATCCTAGCCACTGATCATAGATGCTCTGGTGTGCATAGAATCCACCAGTGAGCTCGATGAATAAATGCATCAAAACCATCAACAGACACGTCCCTGAAAGAGCATCCACGCCGGGCTTGTGAATGCTAATCTTCTTCCACCATGCCCGCTGTATTTCTCTACAAGTATAGGTGATTGGCTCAGATCTCACAGCATCGTTCATAATGTGTGAGACAGAATAAATTAGAAATCGCTCAATTTTTTTTCAAAAATCAACTAATCCTAAGGATGCTCACCGCACGTATTGACATCCCTAGTTAGTCACATACACTTTCTCCACTTAAACGAACACACATTATGATTATCTGGCTGCTACCAATCCTCGCATTTTTACTGGGCTCTATCCCCTTTGGCTTACTCATTGCTAAATCACGGGGCATCAACATCCGTGAGCATGGCTCAGGAAACATCGGAGCGACTAACGTGCTTCGTATAGTCGGGAAGAAATACGGCATCACTTGTTTCGTGCTAGATTTCCTCAAGGGACTCATCCCTGCCCTACTCGCTTATAATCTCTATAAATTCACCGGCGCTAACGAAACGATGATGATAGGATTCCTCCGTGAACACGCCATCAATTTCGGTGATAACCAATTCAAAGCCCAAGCCCTAAAGGTCTTCACCGGACTGTGCGCCATCCTCGGTCATAACTATTCACCATGGGTAAACTTCAAAGGAGGAAAAGGGATAGCCACTTCAATAGGAGTCCTCATCGCCTTCATGCCAATCGGTGCAGCCATCCTCATCGTTATCTTCATTCTTACTTACAAAATCACGCGCTACATCTCTTTAGCTAGTATAATAGCAGCAGGATCACTACCATTTCTAGTCCTCTACGGATCATGGAGTCACGGTAAGCTCGCAAACGGCACATGGGACAAACCATTGCTTATTTTCGCTACATTTATCGGGCTGATGGCAATCTGGAAACACCGCTCAAATATCAAAAATCTCATCGCTGGGAAAGAGCACAAGTTCACCTCTAAAAAGAAAGCCAAATAACATGTCATCAACAACCACAAAAGCCGTCGTCTTGGGATCTGGGTCTTGGGGGACGGCACTCGCCATCGTCCTTTCAGAGCACTTTAAGGAAGTAATCGTTATTGGCCGCTCAGATGAGCAAGCGAAAGAAATCAATTCATCGCATACTAATCACCGCTATTTACCAAAGGTAAAACTACCTAAGAACATCCGCTGTAGCACTGATCTAGTAGAAACAAAATCTGCAGAAGTGATCCTCTTCGTCATTCCCACATCCGCTACTAGACAAACAGCTCTCAAGCTAGCAGAAATAGGAATACCAACAGACATCCCACTCGTTTCCTGTGCCAAGGGTATAGAGCGTGGCACGGGTACGCGGATGAGTAACATCATCCACGAAGCACTTCCAAAGAACCCCATCGCGGTCCTCTCTGGCCCCAATCATGCTGAAGAAGTTGCCATCAATCTCGCTACCTGCACGGTCGTAGGTAGCATCGATAAAAAACTTACATCTAGCCTTCAGGAAATGTTATCTACATCGAATTTCCGCACCTACACCTCGCAAGATGTCGCAGGAATGGAGCTCGGTGGCGCGCTTAAAAATGTCTTCGCTATTGCCGCTGGGATAGCCTCTGGCATGGGGCTTGGCGATAATGCTATCGCCGCACTGGTAACACGCGGCCTAGCAGAAATGACACGTCTCGGCATCGCACTAGGTGGCCAGCCAGACACTTTTACCGGGCTATCCGGAGTAGGAGACCTCATGACGACTTGCTACTCCCCTCACTCCAGAAACAACCGCGTGGGAAAAGCTCTCGGAGAAGGTCTTAGTCTGAAAGAAGCCTGTGACCAACTCGGCATGGTAGCTGAGGGAGTACCAAACACGCTCTCTATCTACGAAGCTGCCAAGGAAACCGACATTGAGACTCCGATCATCGATGCCGTTTATGAAGTCCTCTACCAAAATAAACCTGCCCCTCAAGCACTTCATGAACTTCTCACAAGGGATCCTAAAGCAGAATGTAGTCATTGAAAACCCAATGAGCTAATCACCCAATCACCTCTATGATCCACGATTTTACCGACATCTCATTTGGCACCTACTTGACTATTATTCTGGGTCTCGGTATTCTCGCCCAGTGGTCTGCTTGGCGTTTCAAGCTTCCCTCTATCTTGCTCTTACTCGCATTCGGATTTGGCGCTCAGCTATTTTTTAGCATCAGCATCAATGACTTCCTCAACGAAGAACAAGGAAACACCCTACTACTTCCCATCGTGGGACTCTCGGTGGCACTCATTCTCTTCGAAGGCGGGCTCACTCTGAAATTCTCCGAGCTCAAAGAAAGTGGCGCCCCCGTGCTCCGGCTTTGCACCTTCGGGGTCTTGATCTCCTTTGTCCTCACCACAGCCATTGGTATCTATATTTTCAACTGGCACTGGCAAGTGGCAGCCATCCTCGGCTCCATCCTAGTAGTTACCGGCCCCACAGTCATCGCCCCACTGATCAGACATATTAAACCTTCGCGCAAGGTTGGCTCTATCGTTAAGTGGGAAGGTATCGTCGTCGATCCTATAGGCGCGATCATGGCGGTCCTTATCTTCCAAGCAGCCGTCGCTGGCGACTGGGACTCAGCCAGATCAGCAGTGATCGAATCACTTGTGAAAACCCTCATAGTAGGACTAGTCTTTGCCTTCATCCTCGCCAAAGCCATCGAGTTTGCACTCAAGAAACACTACATCCCAGACTTCCTCCACTCAGTCTTCATCATCTCGATGATTGCCATCGCATTTGCTGCTTCAAATGCCGTCGTAGCTGAGTCCGGGTTACTCACCGTCACCGTCATGGGAATCGCTTTAGCAAATCAGAAATCCGTCTCAGTCAAACACATCCTTGAATTCAAGGAGCACCTCCGCGTGCTGATTATCTCGCTACTCTTCCTCGTCCTATCAGGCCGAGTCAATACCGAAACACTCACCTCTGAAACCCTCATCCAGGGCGGGATTCTACTCGCCTTACTCATTCTCGTTGTCCGCCCACTCTCCATCTTCGGAGCTAATCTTTTCTCAAAGAAGACCACCTTTAAAGAGCAGCTCTTCCTCGCCTCACTCGCTCCTCGTGGGATCGTAGCGGCAGCAGTCACGTCCATTTTCGCACTAGAACTCACCCATGAGGCGCACAAGGGAACTATCCCGCATGAGATCGCTCAGCAGGCAGAAAACCTTGTCTTGCTCGTATTCATCGTCATCGTAGGAACCGTCGCATTCTACGGACTTCTCGCTGCGCCACTTGCAAACAAGCTCGGACTAGCTTCCAAAAACCCACGCGGCATCCTCTTCGCTGGCGCCAATACTTGGACCAGACTCATCGCCAAGGCGCTCCATGATGATGGCCACGATGTCCTCATGCTCGATACTAATTACTCAAACGTCGCAGCCGCATCCATGGCTGGCATCCCAGCCAAACGCGCTAACATACTCTCAGAATACGTCGAAGAAGAGCTAGATCTCACCGGCATCGGCCAGCTTGTAGCCGCCACGAATAATGATGAAGTCAATAGCCTGGCAACCAAGGAATTCACCCATATTTTCGGCAGTAAAGAGATCTGGCAAGTCGCCCCGCTCGATGACAATGCGCACCACACCAATGCCGTAGCCGCCCACCAGCGCGGACGCATCTTGTTCACAGACAGACCAAACCGCAAGAAGCTAGAACGACTCGTCCTCAAGGGCGCCATCGTCAAGAAAACAACCATCTCTGAGCAATACACCTACCAAGACTTTATGGATGCTAATCCAGATGCCATCATGCTATTCCTCGACTCTGAGGACAAAGGACTACAACCAGCTGATGAAGACCTCAAAAAAGTCGCCCCAGGTATCTCTATCTACGCGCTCGTCTTCCCAGAGTCCCCAGAACCAATCCCAAAAACTCCCGTCACTCCAGACCTCAGCAAGGTCTAACAGAAAACTTACCTCTAACTTTATCAATCACTTTGTACACCGACCTAGAAGCCAAACTTCATGACACCTTTTGGAATCAAGAAGACATCATCTCTGAGTTACCTCTGCTAGAGAAATTTCATGACAAGAAAAACAGTCTAGAAATAGGCTGCGGCTCAGGCAGATTATTACTGCCACTATTAGAAAAGGGGCATCCTATCGACGGGGTAGAAATCTCTGCTGAAATGGTCACTCTACTGCAGCAAAATGCCGAGGAACAAAAACTTACCTCTAAACTTGCACAATCCACCATCTATACAGCAGACATCGTTGATTTAGATTTTGAAAAAACTTACCAACGAGTCTCCATCCCCGCCTTCACAGCTCAGCTTCTCACCAGAGAAGATTTCCAGAAATTACTCAGCCAACTCCATGGTTCCACCACCTCTGACGGGCAGCTCTACTTCACCCTATTCATCCCGTGGGCTGAAATAGCCGGAGAGCTAAACGAAGGCGATTGGTACCTCGACCACGAGGCCAAAATAGGCGACGAGAAAAAAACCGCAGCTCAGTGCAAAACAAAATTCACCATCAATAGACTCCACCAAACCCTCTCCCGCAAACACCAATACATCGTCACTCACCCCAGCGGCCAGAAACAACAACACCGCTCCAGCCAAGACCTGCAATGGTACAGCTACCCAGAGCTCCAGCTTCTACTCACAGCCAACGGCTGGAAAACAGAGCAACTCATCACCGACTTAGAACCAGACAAAGCCCCTCACCCAGACGCCCACATCCTCACCATCATCGCCACTAAAATTTGAACAAAAACGAACTAGAGACACAAATCCAAGACGGGAGGGATGGATCGCCGAGCAATCCACGAGCAACGCGAGTCAAAGAATCCGCCCACCATCGACCACCACCATCGACCACCACCATCAACCCAAGCCTTAACCTTTCTCCTTTAACCTCTATCCTCTATCCTCTATCCTCTATCCTCTATCCTCTATCCTCTATCCTCACCCATGCCCACCAACCCCGAAGAAGAACAAGTCGACCCACGCGCTGGAGCTAGCCCGCTTAAGCGTATCTTCTCCTCCCCGAATAAATCGGTAGTCGAGCAAGATAAAGAAATCCGCTTCACCCGCTCGGCCCAAGCATCACTGTTCTTCTTCCTCGGTATCATCTCCACTATGATCTGTATCGGCACCCTCTTCAATGAATACGTAAACTGGGGACCTTGGCACGCAGACTTCAAGGCTTACTGGTGGATGAGCCTCCTCGCCCTCATCCCCGCCGCCATCTTTTTCCGTATTGGCATCCACTGTATCCGCCACGCCTACATCATCCTCACCCCCATGGGAATAGAACTTTTTCCATTCTGGAAACCACAGAAAAACCTCCAAGTGGTCTTCTGGTCAGACATCGATCACGCAGAATTCTCCGCAAACATCATGAAGCTCCATTACAATAAAGAAGAAACAGGAGGTATCGTCTCCAGCCTCAAGCCCATCGGCAAACAAAATCACCACCTTTTAGAGAAAGCGATTAACGGCAGACTTAACAAAACTGACCAGCCATCCTAAAATGCCCACTAAGCACCTCATCACACTCAGTTCCCCTAGGCTATCCCTTCATATGATACTTAACAAAAATGATCACCTCTAAAATCACCATTAATATTAGCCGTTACAGAACTATCTAGAATTTATAATTGCCGATAATAGAAATTCTTAGTAAAAAATAATTACCTATGAAAATAACCACTAAATTAACCACACTAAGCCTAGGATTGGCTCTTCCGTTTTGTATCGTATCTTGTAAAGACGCCGAGAAAAAGGTAACCGACGCAGCAGACTCAGCGGCAGAAACTGTAACCGCTGTAACAGAACTCCCAACTGATGCTAAAGGCATAGCCTCTGCTGCAATGACTCAGATGGATAAAATTGCGGATTGCTTGGGTAAAGTAACCGACCTTGAATCAGCAAAAGCGGCAATGCCCGACCTTGAAAAGATCGGAGCAGTGATGAGTAAGCTTAAAGAAAAAAGCGAAGCGCTCGGAGGCGATAAGGTAATGGAAGCGTTTATTGAAAATGATCCTGAAATGAAAGCTAAAGCCGATGATTTTCAAAAGAAGATGATGGGCACTATGACTAAACTCATGACAACTAGCCCTGAAGCCGCTAAATTCATAGCTGAAAAGTTAGCTACTGTTATGAATAAGTAATCCACAGCTTTCCTCTCATTAGAAAATCCAAGCACATCTACCCGATGTGCTTTTTTTATGCCTTCAAATCATTTTGAACAATTACGTCAGTGAGAACTCCTCAAGATCATTGCTGATTTACGACCTATAAATCTGGATCAACACGCTACCTCCTGTAGCTTTCTTAGTCTTGCTAATGCAGAACCATCATCAATGAGCTCGGCTGCTTTTTTGACACCGCCGGCAAGGTCATCCACTAGTCCAGCGCAGGCTAGGCCTGCTCCTGCGTTAAGGAGGACCATTTGACGTTTTGGCCCGGTTTCTTTTCCTGAGAGAATGTCTTCCAAGATCTGGGCATTGAGCTCAGCATCTCCGCCAACTAGTTCTGAGACTTCGCATTCATCCAGCCCCACGTCGGTTGGTAAGACTACTTCATCGACTAAATCTTGATATGCTCCAGATTTATAAATATGTGATTCACCCATCAAGCTGAGTTCGTCCACAGTGGCTCCTTCGGCCGTTTTCCCTAGCACCACCCATGCGCTATCACGACCGAGCCGTTGGAGGATTTCCGCATAGGACTGAGCGTGGGTTTCGCTACAAATACCGACCAACTGGCACTCAGGCTTGGCTGGGTTGAGCAGTGGCCCTATCAGATTGAAAATGGTGCGAATCCCTTCATCGGCTAACATTTTTCTAACAGGAGCGATCGCTTTAAACGCTGGATGATAAGCGGGTGCATACATAAATCCGACTCCAGCGGTCGCTAGACACTCACGGAATTTCTCAGTCGGAATATCTAACTTCACACCGAGAGCCTCTAACACATCTGCTCCGCCACTTTTAGAAGTGATCCCACGGTTTCCATGCTTCACCACCACCGCACCACCCGCCGCGATAACAAACATACTAGTGGTTGATACATTGAATAGATCTAATTTATCTCCACCCGTGCCGCAGACATCAATGGTCGGCCCCTCGAACTGATCAGCAATCAGGCCGATCTCAGGATCAACCGCGCGCTCAAGACATGCCTGCACGAAACAGGTGATCTCTGCTGAGGTTTCACCTTTCTTGGTGAGATCACGCAAGAAGTCCGCCTTCTTATCGTTACAGATCGTCTCATCTAGCAGCATCTCGACCGCGACGTGCACTTCTCTTTCACTGAGTTCCTTACCTGCTTGTAAATTTTTACTTAGAGTATCCATTGCACCGCACATTATAACATCATTTAGCAATCAAACACCAGAACTTTCAGCTAACATTACCCTCACGGTTCGCTCAGATGATAAAATGTCTGAGAAATTCTGAGTTCTAACTGGACGAATCGTTAATCCTCATTACATTCAATTGCATGAAGTCATGTCTCGCTATGATCATTATCCTTATTCTCTTTGCCGGATTCCTCGGCACAGTGGCGGTAATGTACTTTGCCAGTTCCAGCACCGAGATCGAGAGCACCCAATAGGTATCCACTGTCTATCCTTGATAGCTGTTTGGTATTTTAGCGGACACATCTAGCTCCCCCTTTCATACCCCTTTCATACCCCTTTCATCCCCAGTA
>JBLHQF010000126.1:0-8338 GCA_047624885.1 Cryomorphaceae bacterium
TCCAAGAGTTAAAAGTTTAGGACGTATCTTTATCAGATACAGGACACGCTTGGCAAGACAGCAGAGTCATCGCTGCAATATAAATTGATAGACTTACATTCACTCAGTCACTCAGTCACTCAGTCAATCGTTTGCCGCTTTGGAGTGCTGAGGGCTCTCTCAGCTTTTAGATTCTGATGATTTACGGACGCCTAAAAGCCATAAAACCCTGCCCAAAAGCCCCGCAAAAATTACCCCTAAAGATTTAGAGGATGCCATCAGACTAATTAACGGAGGTGTCGTTAGCCCTTTAGATAGCTGAATGGCGCATCGCGGTTTGCTCGGCGATCAAACCCTACCGCAGCTGGGGGCATCCAGCTAGGGAATAACCGCCTAAGAAAACTCTTTTTTTACCGCAGATTTGCGCTAATTATCGCAGATCACTTGATTCTTTGCTGTTTTAAGAGCACTTTCTTTAAGGTCGACTAAATAGGTAATTTTCACACAGAAAAAGAGGCTTCATCGTGCTGGAAATCTGCGTCACTCTGTGAAAATCTGCGGTAATAGATTATGTTATCTCTAGCTGGATCACCCTGCTACCGCAGCTCATCCGAGCTACCAATTATACTCAAAGAGATAGCTATTTATAAGATAGCAAAAGAAATGAGTTCCTATTCCGTCATACAAAACTGACGGCTAGCCCAAACAAAAAGCTCTTAATCCATTACAGATTAAGAGCTTTTAAAAATGGTAGGACGACCGAGACTTGAACTCGGGACCAAGAGCTTATGAGTCTCCTACTCTACCGCTGAGCTACCGTCCCATTTATTTGCCACATTGTTTTAAAGAATGTAGCGGGTGCGGATTTAATATAGCTGTAGGGTTTTGTCTATAAAAAATTTCCATCTTTGAGCATATTAGGCCAAATTTATTGCTATTTCACTACATTATCTAACCATTTCAGCAGTTTTTTCTCATTTTCGTGGTCGTTCACTGCGAGTAAACTATTATGGCCTCCTGCTCTTAGTTTCATGAGTGTCTTCGGCTGATTTGCTGCATCATAGATTTCCTCCCCATGCTCACAGGGAATGAGCTGATCATTCTCGGCATGGAACACCAACAGTGGCACTTTGGGTAGCTTCTTCATTAAATCCACTGGATTATAGGTATCGGTGACGACATAGCTAGCCACTTCCCCAGCCTGCAGGATAGCCAATTTTCGGTAGGATGAGAAAGTGCTCATGACCACAATCCCGCGTAGTCCTTTAGGATGATATTCTGCTAATGCTGCGATTGATTTAGCACCGCCGAGGCTGTGTGAAACGACGAGGATTTTGTTTTGATCGATGTCCTTACGCGTCTTTATGTAGCGAAATGCAGCAACGGTATCTGAGATGGCCCCTACTTTTTCCACCTTACCCTCTGACTGACCAAAACCACGGTAATCGTAGAGCAACACATTGTAGCCACTCGTAATCATTCCAGCTACGAAACCTAGGTGATCCGATACTCTACCTGCATTTCCATGAGAGAAAACGATGGTTGCTTTAGCCGCTTTCACTCCACCCTTAGCTGGGAGAAACCAGCCGTGGAGCTTCGTCTTATCCGCGCTCTGGAAGAACACATCTTCATAGGCTATTCCGTAATGGTCAGGAGTTCTCCCCTTGCCTTTCATCGGAAAGTAGAAATGCTTGTCGCCGCCATTTTTTCCCATCACCATTTTAGCCGCAAAACCTAATAGACTCTTCTTCTTTTCAACCTTCCTTTCAACCTTCCTTTCAACCTTCTTTTCAGGCTGAGCGGGGGCTGGCACCTGCGCGGAACAACTCCCAAGGCTTAGACACACAATCAAGCCCATGTGAGCGAGTTGAGATAATGGCAATTTCTTTTTCATGATCATCTACTGTAGCAAAACAACCCACCATTACAACCTAAGATGTATCTTGCTGGTGGCAGGGAAAAATTAGGGAGATGACGAATAACATTACCGCATATTTCACTGATTACCGCTGATTTGGCAAGAGATTGACAGAGGTTTAGGGGTAATTTTCAGCAAAATATAGGACAACGTTGTCCTATGCCTGTTTCTTAAAAATCTTGAATGAGAAATCTGTTTTAAATCTGCGCAATCTACGGCGAAAAATATTTTCTCGAGAGATGCTTCCCAAATGTAAAATCCTGTTGCTGATGGGTATATTTCCCGGTGACAGCAAAATTTAGAAAATGAACATATTTTCATCGTCCATCTTTAATCTGCTCGTTAGTATATGATTTAAATACGGACAATGACATGCAGAAAGAAAACAATACCCCAAAACTCGTGGCCGATGATGGCTGGCTCGCACCTCAGACAGATCAGATCAATGAACGGATCAGCAGGTTTGAGCATGAGCTAGGGGCTATTGAGGATCGCTCCGGATCACTCTTCAACTACGCATCTGGTCACCTGTCCACAGGCATTCATTACCAGGAAGATAGTGATCAGTGGATCGTCAGAGAGTGGGCGCCTAATGCTAAGGGGATTCAGATCATCGGTGAGTTTAATCAATGGTCTGGCGAGAACCATGAACTCAAAGGTACCGATAGCGGGATATGGGAAATTTCGCTCCCTGGAGCAGCACTAGGTCACGAGCAGGAAATAAAGCTCCGCGTCCACGGGGCTGATGACTCAGTGAGAGACCGCATCCCAGCCTGTATCACACGCGCGGTGCAGGATCCTACTACGCATGATTTCACTGGTCAGATCTGGCAGCCTAAAGAAGCGTATCAGTGGAAGCACGAAAATTTCGACGCATCAGCTATCACCTCGCCCCTCATCTATGAGGCGCACACAGGAATGAGCGGTGAGGAACCTCGGCTACATAGTTACCGAGAATTTGCGGATGATGTCATCCCGCACATCGCGGATGCGGGCTATAATGTCATCCAGATGATGGCGGTGCAGGAGCATCCTTATTACGGATCGTTCGGTTATCATGTGTCTAACTTTTTCGCTGTCTGTTCTCGGTTCGGCACGCCTGAGGATTTAAAATATCTGATTGATACAGCGCACGGATATGGCATCGCCATTCTGTTAGACGTGGTTCACTCGCACGCAGTGAAGAACCTCGGCGAGGGGCTGAATGAGTTCGATGGCACCGACCACCAGTATTTCCACGGAGGCGTTAGAGGAGACCAACCGCAGTGGGACTCCAAGTGCTTTGACTACGGTAAACCTGAGGTCAGAAATTTCCTTCTGTCGAATACGCGCTACTGGCTTGAAGAGTTTAAATTTGACGGTTTCCGCTTCGATGGCGTGACATCCATGCTCTACGAACACCATGGCGACATCTCCTTTGATAACTTAGCAAAATACTTCGATGACGCTGTGGACAAGGACGCCGTCCTCTACCTCCAGCTCGCCACCACTCTCTGTCTAGAGATGAACCCGAACGCACTCATCATCGCTGAAGACATGAGTGGCATGCCTGGTCTATGCCGTCCTATTTCCGAAGGTGGTGTGGGCTTTACACACCGTCTCAGCATGGGCACTCCAGACTTCTGGATCAAGCTGATCAAAGAATCCTGGGACGAGGACTGGGACATCCACGAGATCTGGAGCACCATGGTGAACCGCCGCCATGGAGAGAAAAATATTTGTTACGCAGAGAGCCATGATCAGGCACTCGTGGGCGACAAGACGCTGGCATTCCGCCTGATGGACCAGGACATGTATTGGCACATGGGCAAGGATGATCCGCATCCAATCATCGACCGAGGCATGGCGCTGCACAAGATCATCCGCCTGCTCACCTTCACGCTCGCGGGCGAAGGCTGGTTGAACTTTATGGGAAATGAATTTGGCCATCCAGAGTGGCTAGACTTCCCACGTGAGGGGAATGACTGGTCGTATCATTACTGCCGCCGTCAGTGGTCACTCATGAGTGACCCTGAGCTTAAGTATCAGTACTTGGCTAAATTTGACAAAGATCTAGTCCACCTCGGTAAGAAATACGATCTCCTCAACGCAGACCACGCGCAGCAACTCTGGGCAAACAATGATGACAAGGTCCTCGCCTTTGAGCGTGGCAATCTCATCTTTGTCACCAATCTACATCATGAGCAATCACAGCCAAGCTATCGCCTCCCAGTGCATCAGGCGGGTAAATATAAGATCATCCTCAGCACTGATCAGCCAGAGTATGGTGGCCACAATCGCGTTTCCATGGATACCGAGTATTTCACAGAGGTTAGCTATGAGCAAAATGCAATACATCTCTACATCCCGTGTAGGACATCGCTCGTATTAGAGAAAATATGAAAAATCCACACCCTCCAGAACGTTTAGTTAACATGCACCTCAATCATAAGTTATTACTAGCCACAGCCGCACTTATTTATGGTGGAATACTATCATCCTGCAAGTCAGGCCCCACTGACAAGGAGACCGTTCCACAGGAAACCGCAACAGAATTAGAAGTTGTCGTCCCAGATGAAATCACTTTTTCACAGGAAGATGCGCAACAAGCGATCCAGGAGAATTTCAAGAACCAAGCTGCTGCCATGAAAGAAGCGACTGCTGCGGAGATGAAGGCTAAGGTCATCACCTACAAGAAATTTAAAATGCCGTATGACTACCTCACCTATGGAGAAGAGCCAGAAGGTGGTCACAGCCTCTACATTTCACTCCACGGCGGCGGTGGTGCTCCTGCTCATGTCAACGATGGTCAGTGGAGAAACCAGATTAAGCTCTACAAGCCAAAAGAAGGAATCTACTTAGCGCCCAGAGCCGCTACCAACACTTGGAACCTTTGGCACCAAGCGCATATCGACCCTATGTTTGATACGCTGATCGATCGCTTCATCGCGCATCACGGAGTGAATCCTGACAGAGTTTACGTCCTCGGGTATTCAGCTGGTGGCGATGGAATTTACCAGCTGGCACCACGCATGGCTGACCGCTGGGCAGGTGCCGCCATGATGGCTGGTCACCCAGGTGATGCCAAGCCGCATAACCTTCTCAATCTCCCCTACTTTATCCAGTGTGGAGGAAAAGACGCTGCGTATAAAAGAAACGAACTTTGTGCCACATGGGGGAAAATGTTAGATAAACTAGCAGAAGAAAACCCTGGTCACTACCCACACAAATGGATTGTTTATCCCGAACATGGGCACTGGATGAAGCTGGACTGTAAGCAAGCAATCCCGTGGATGGCGAAAAACACCCGTGACCCATGGGCGAAGCAGCTCAACTGGTATCAGGACAATGTGCTGCACACTAGATTCGCTTGGTTAGCAAACGATGACCCTAAAAAAGAAGATTTTGTCACCGCCGAAGTCAATGGCCAGACCATCACCCTCACCACCGAGAACGTGAAAAAACTTACCCTCAGACTCAACGATAAACTCGTGAATCTAGATAAGGAAATCATCGTTAAGGACGGCAGCGGCAAGGAACTCTTCAAAGGAAAAATAGAACGCTCAGCAAAGACCATCACCAAGTCACTCAGCGAACGCCTAGACATATCAAGCGTAGCGACCGCCGAGCTAGAGGTAAGTTTTTAACTTTTTATAACTCACTCACAAGAATTGTCCTTACTCTGAGGTGGACTTCTTCACCCGTCGCTTTTTCTACTGCGCGTTTAAGCTTCTTGATCACGCTATGCTCTACTGGCTGGGCAGATTCCAGGGTGAGCTCAATCAATGGGAGACCGTCCAGATGGCTTGACCTCTGAACGAGTTTGACGGTGACCCCATACTGCTCTGCTTGCTCGATGAGGACTTCTTCGACTTCAACTGGTCCTGCGACCCGCTCGATCAGCACTGATGTCAGCGGCACGATCAATCCCGCCATCACCAGAGTGAGTGCGATGAGAAATCTCCGTGACCACAGCTCGCCACTGTCTTTCTTGCGGCCACGGATTCCTGCTAGGTAGAAATTAAATGCCGCACCCACCACGATAGCCACGACGTTCGTTCCAAATAATAACGCGGCTCCCTGGGCTACGGAAAATTTCCCTAACACCAAACAGATACCCGTGGTGGCGATGGGTGGCACGAGTGCGGCAGCGATGGCCACACCTGCGAGCGCGCTGCTGAGTTTGGGACGGGCTAGGCAATAACTCGCTGCCACTCCAGAGAAGAATGCGATCCCTAGATCAAGCGTGCTAGGTTCGCCCCGCATCGCTAGCTGCGCAGTCATCGGCATATCTAACAGACGCGCGACTAAACCCATCAGTGCACCAATAGCCAACGCACTGAAAAATCCTAACAGAACTGCGGTTTGGCAGCGTTTCCAGAGTGGCCAGTTTCCCTGCACGAGTGAGAGACCTCCACCGAGGAGCGGCGTCATCAGCGGCGCTACCAGCATGGCACCTATGACTACAGCTCCGCTGTTAGAGAGTAATCCAAGTGCCGCAATCATTGTAGAAAGCATGATCAATACTGCGAAATCAAATGACCAGCGGGACTTTTCTTCTACTTCCCCGAAGAGAAGCACGCGTTCATCGCGGTTTAGCTGAGGGACGTTGAGGTGGAGAAGACGTTCTATTTTATCACGAAGTAAACTGCCCATTGGCATGGCGGAGCGGATCACACAAATGCTCATTCCTTTCTCGCCGCGCATGAGTTTGTCAGGCACCGTACCGAAAAGTTTTCGTCTAACAGAACTGTGTCCGGAGGCGCCTATCAGCACTAATCCATAGTCATTTTTCTGAACCTCGTCGCGGATACCTTTGAAGACATCGTTGTCCAGCACCACCTCACAGCGAACTTCATCGGCGGGGACTTTTGCCCGTGTTAGCTGCCGGTGTAGCTGTGCGAACCCTACGGATTCAGAAACTTCATCCACATCTGGCTCTACGAAAAATGCCGTGGTATCGAGCCCAGCCATCTTATGCGCCAGCCTAAGCGCCACCCTAGAATGCCTACCACCACCACAGGGAACTAGAATTTTCTCTCCATGATGATCCCCCTCACCCAGTCTCACGATCATCACTTCGCAACTGATTTCATTGATCGCTTGATTGATTACTTTCGAGTGCTGCTCGGGGTGGTCGTTGGCATCATTGAGCAGCAGCATATCAGGCTTTAGCTCAGCCACTAGATCTTTGATTGTGCGGAATGGATTGGTGGTAGTGATGGTAATCGTTTTTATTTCTTCACCCACCCATTCTAGCTTAGTGACGACAGGCAGAGCCGATCCTGATGACTGGCTCACGACATACAGCTCCCTCTCCTTAGCTGCAGCAAACCTTACCCCCAGATCCACTAAGCGGTCTCTGAAAAGGTCTTCTCTGATTACTAACAACACACTCATCCGTTATTTATCCTTTGAATTTTTTCTCCAGTTCCTTGATTGAAATCTGGATCAAGGTCGGCCTGCCATCGGGCGTACAATAGGGAAGATCACAGCCAAACATTTCATCTAACAGATTCTCCACACCACGCAGATCACAGCGTTCATATTTAGAAATTCTGTTAGAGAGAGTTTCTGCGAACGCCTCAAAGGCCATCTGCTTGCCACGTCGACCACCCTGGGTCTCGATCAACTCATCGATCATTGATGTGATAAATTCTCGCGGCTTCTCCACATGGGCCAGTGCAGGCAGACTCCGCACCTGAATAGAGCCACCTCCAAACGGCTCGATGGAGATCCCCGCTTCACTGAAATTTTCTAAATTACTCATCACCACATCGAGGTCCCGCGCTTCGAGATCGATGACTTCAGGAACCAGTAGCCCTTGGTTTTCTATTCCCCCACTCTCTTTAACCGCATTAAGAACTTGCTCGTAAGCGATCCTATCCCTTGCCGCCTTCGGCTCTAACAGAACTAGCCCATCGTCTCCCTGCATCAGAATATAAGTATCATGCAGAACAGACAGCATTTTAAACCTCGGACGCTCCACCTCCTCGATCTCTAACACCTCTTGCTGAGGCAGCGGTTTAGGAAAAGAGGGTTTGGGGAGGGAAGGTTCTGGGAAAGAGGATTTGCTTGGTTCTATTACTTTATGTGGTTGCTTTTCTACAACAGGATCATCTTGAAATGGCTTTCTAACAATAGCAGAAACTTCGCCACTTTTTCTGGAAATGATTTTCGCTTCGCCCCTGGCCGGAGTCACTGCTGATTTAGAAATGCTCGCCAGTGGGATCGTCCGCGCCTCAACAGCAGTGAGAACAAGATTTCTAACATCAAATGGCTTATGAAATCTCACCTCTTTTTTAGCAGGATGAACATTCACATCGACCAGCGCGGGATTCATCGTGAGCCAGAGCCATGCAGTAGGGTTCAGCCCATCCACAACTCCGCCTTTGAATCCGTCTTTGATCGCGCGACTAATCGCGGCATCTTCTACCGGCCTACCATTAAGAAACACAAATT
>JBLHQF010000127.1:0-8290 GCA_047624885.1 Cryomorphaceae bacterium
GCGTTCTTTATTGTGTAGAAATTCCAATAACTCTCTATCAGATTCATCAAAATCAGGCTTAGTTTCAGAATCACCTATATGCGCCATAAATAAAGCACTAGACTCGCTGACTATACCTTCAATAACGGCAGCTTGAGTAGAAAAAGAAAGAAGGTCTCCTGTAAACGGGAGAGAATCTTTCATCTGCTGTTTCGCTTTAAGTATCTTACTTTTAAAGTATTTGTATTGTGTGGAAAATTTTACAGAATCTACTTTTTCAGTAAAAGTAGTGTAGAAGAATTCTCCCGATTTATTTCCCTATCTTATATAAATAGAATGCCTCACATAATTTTTCGCTACTTTTAAATTTTTTTTACCAACCAGCTCATAAATCCCAGTGATGACAAATGATCCATCTCCAGAGATATCACTAGTCATGCATCTCATAATACAAATCCCAGGAGACTCTACCGGTATTATAGCCCTCGTAGCTACATCACACATGAGATGGTCTTCATGATAATAAGTTAGATTCCCTGCATGCCATTCAGTTACTTTAGCAACGCAAATATTAGAATACATAATCATCATTACTATTAGAATTAATTTCATAGCTAACTCATATAATATTCCACATTACATTGATAGACATTATTGAGTGTGACCCTAACTGATGTTTTTAGGTACAGTAGAAGCGACACTCTGTCGCTCTCCCCTCTCTTCATCAATGATTGGATAGCGACAGAGTGTCGCTTCTACGTGTCAAAACATCAGTTAGAATCAAACCCGACATCATTACAGCCTCCCTCAAATCCCTTGCCCCTCCCCACCAACTACCTAGTAGCGATTCAAAATAACTTTGAGTCTCAATACCATATACAATTCTCTCTTACTCATAGTCCCACTTCATGATCCATGGGTCGGCGGTTTGTTTTTGGAGGATTTTGAGGCGCTGCTTACACTCTTCTAGCTTCTCAGAATAGGCAGGATCGGTAGCTAGATTTTCTGACTCGGAGGGATCGTTTACTATATCGTAAAGCTCAAACTTTGGCCGCTGGATGTAGGACTCTACGCTGCGGTTTCCATACTTGGCTTGCATCCCTTTTTGATACTGCGCTTGCCAGCTAGACGCAGCCCAGAGGTCAGATGCAAATGGATACGGGAGCGGTGAGGCGATGTTCCAGATGAGCTTAAATTGTCTACCACGGACGGTGCGCATAGGGTAGTACATCTGGATCTCATGAAAGGTGTGTGAGCCTAGAATTTCATCCCACCCTTGGACATTTTCTTGCTCTAACAGACCAAGCCACGAGCGCCCATGATACTTCTTTAGCGGTTTACCTGGGTTTTCTCCTTTGCCTAATTTTTCTACAGCCAGCAGTTTCTTCGGTGCTTGCTTGGCGGCATTTAAACCACCTGCTGCATACAGGATAGTAGGCGTGATGTCAGTGTGGGAAATCATCGCATTACAAACCACACCCTGTTTTTTCTGCCCAGGCATCCTGACGATAAATGGAACATGTAACCCCGCTTCATAGACAGTGGTCTTAGCTCCAGGAAATGCCATTCCGTGATCAGCAGTATAGATGATCATGGTATTCTCGTATTGCTTGGCTTCCTTTAGCGCAGCCACCAACCGGCCTAGCGCGATGTCAGTGCGGGTGCAACTCTGGTAATATTGTGCGATCTCACGGCGGCACTCCATGGTGTCTGGCAGAAATTCCGGGACGATTACCTTCGCAGGATCATAGACCGTTTCTTTAGTGCCGGGGTAAGTTTTTCCTACTGGTGGATTTCCAAATAGGTTAGGCTTTAGTTGCTCTGGAGCAGTCTGATCTTTCCCTTTACTCCTGTGCGGATCGTTAGTAGCAAAATAGAGGAAGAAAGGCTTATCAGAATTGGCATCGAACAGAGGCTTACATTTTTCTACCCAAGCGGGGCTGTTGTTACCGTGGCCAACAGCGATGTATTGGTCAAACTGGTAAACCTTTTCTGGAGCAACGTGGAGCTTGCCTATCTGAGCGGTGCGGTAGCCACGTGATCTTAGCTGATTTGGCAAACTAAGAGCGGCACATCTCGCGAATGTTTCAAATTTATGAAATTGATGGGTGTGCCCATATTGCCCATTCGCATGATTATGAATACCTGTGAGGATCACAGATCGGCTAGCGGAGCATGAGGCCGTGGTGGCAAATGCATGGGTGAACCGCGTACCCTCTTTAGCAAGTTGATTTAAATACGGAGTTTGAATCACAGGAGAACCATAGCAACCAGCAATGGGACTCTGGTCATCAGTAACAAAGAGAATAATGTTAGGCTGCTTAGCCGATGCGGTGGTGGCAACGGCTGTAATGATGAAAGTGAGCGCTTTTAGATAGTTCGAGATATACTTCATAGATTTTACTCCCTGCTACTACAGCTACCTCATCTTAGTGTTCGTAGTCGGCCAGAGCCATTTGACCACTTTACCGTCTTTTACGAGTGCTTTTGCTTCGAGTTGTTGTTCATCGAAAATGGTGTCTGCCTTGTAGGTCACCATGCCTACTTGATTAGCTCCATCTTCACCTGCTAGTTTCCATTCTAATACCTGGCTGAACTCAAATTCATTCACGTCGCCGGCTTTCACTGAAGCCTTGAGGACATCGATAAATTCTTGTTCACTGAGCTTCACCCCTTCATCAACTGGTGCTGGTTTTGTTACTGGAGCTGGTGTTGGAATGACGGGCTCAGGAATAACTGGCTCAGGAATAACTGGAGTCGGTAGCTCCACCACCTCCGGCTTAACAGCGGCAGGCGCTAAATCTTCTATTTTATCGTCCTCTGGTTTAGCTAGATCTTTACCGGATTTTTTCGCTTGTTCTTCCTTATAGCTATCACTGAGGGCAGACTCCGCTACCACCTTAGCATCTACCAGTCCAGGCAAGATCATGGGGTGAATCACATACCCAATGGCTGCGAACACGAAACAAAGTAAAATGCTAGATGAATTCATGGCTCTACTTGAACACCATTTACCCCCCACCTGACCAGCGAATTCTTGATTTAAATGCCTTGAAACGATTAATTTCATACTAATCTCATACTAACATTGACCGACCCCAGCCTTTGGACGCACTATCTCCACATGTCAGACACTACTAAACGCCTCTTTTTACTCGATGGAATGGCTCTCGTTTACCGCGCACATTTCGCGCTGATCAGAAATCCTATCATGAACAGCAAAGGAATGAACACCTCGGCGATCTTCGGATTCATGAATACCATGTTGGAAATCATCGATAACCAATCACCCACCCACCTAGGCGTAGCATTTGACACCAAGGAACCAACACCTAGACATAAAATTTTTCCCGCCTACAAAGCTCAGCGAGACGCTATGCCAGAGGACCTCGCCGCCGCCATCCCAGAGATAAAACGTCTTCTTAAAGCATTCAACATTCCAGTCATCGAGATACCAGGATTTGAAGCAGACGACATCATAGGAACCATGGCCAAGCAGGCAGATGATGAAGGTTCATTCCACACCTTCATGGTCACTCCGGATAAGGATTTCGCCCAGCTAGTGAGCCCCACCACCACGATGTGGAAGCCAGGCCGTAAGGGATCTGATGTGGAAATGCTCGATGTGGCGGCTATTCTTAAGAATTGGGAAATTGAACGCGTCTCACAAGTCATCGACATCCTCGGACTCTGGGGCGATGCGGCTGATAACATCCCGGGAGTTCCCGGCATCGGCGAGAAGACAGCGAAGAAACTCATCAAACAATTTGGATCTATCGAGAAACTGTTAGAATCTACTGATCAGCTCAAGGGTAAGCAGAAAGAAAATGTCGAGAACAACAAAGAACAGGCAATGCTTTCAAAAGAGCTAGTCACCATCATTCTTGATGTTCCTGTCACTACCACCTTTGATGATCTACTGCTGCATAATCGAGACGACGAAGCGATACAGAGCTTGTTCACTGAATTTGAATTCAACGCACTCGGAAAACGCCTCTACGGAAATGACTACAACTCTGGCAGAGGCCATACCACCTCGACTGATAGTGATGACCACGTCCACGCGGAGCTAAAATCACTCCCTGACCTCAAGACCAGCTACACACTCATCGACACCCCCGCTGCGCTGAATAAACTTACCTCTAATCTAGACAAACAAGACCTGTTCTGTTTCGACCTCGAGACCACGTCGCTCAATCCTCGCATCGCTAAACTGCTCGGGTTTGCCATCAGCTGGAAAAAAAACGAGGCCTACTTCGTCACCCCCACTGATGCGCTACCACTAAGCGTCATCGTAGAAAACCTTACCCCTGCATTCACCTCGAAGGCAACCAAGATAGGCCACAACCTCAAGTATGATCTCTCCGTCCTGCTCGCTCAGGGGATTGAAATCAATGGTCCATACTTTGACACCATGCTCGCCCACTCGCTCGCTGAGCCAGACCAGCGTCATAGCATGGATTATCTAGCGGAAAGATTCCTTGGTTACACCACCATTAAGCTCAGCGATCTCGCCGAGACATACCAAAAGGAACCTGAAAAAGAGCCCGAGGATGAAATCGTAGATGACCTCTTCGCTCTGGCCGAGAAAAAGGCTCCTAAAAAGAAGGTAGCTAAGAAGAAAAAAGGTGACGAGATCGACATGCTTAGCATCCCACCGAGTGCTCTAACAGATTACGCCTGTGAGGATGCAGACGTGACTTTCCAGTTGGCAGAAATTTTAGCCGAGCAGCTAGAAAAAGCTGACCAGAGCGAGACATTTTACGAGATCGAGTCTCCCCTGCTCCCTGTCATCACCAGAATCGAGAATGAAGGAATCGCGGTCAACACCGCCGCACTTGCAGAAATCAGCGTCGTGCTCGGGGATAAAATTGCCACTCTAACAAAAGACATCTACCGCCAAGCGGGTAAGGAATTTAACCTCAACTCGCCGAAGCAACTAGGCGAACTCCTATTCTCAGAAATGCAGCTGGTCGAGAAGCCAAAGAAAACCAAAACCGGACAATTCAAAACCGATGAAGCCACACTTTCCGCCCTCTCTGGCGAGCATGAAATCATCGCCAACATCCTGGACTACCGCGAGGCATCTAAGCTCAAATCCACCTACGTGGACGCGCTCCCCACCCACCTCTGTCCATCAGATCAGCGCATCCACACCCAGCTCCATCAGCTGATGACCGCTACCGGCAGAATCGCATCTTCAAACCCGAACTTGCAAAACATCCCGGTCCGATCAGAAGCCGGCAGAGAGATCAGAAAGGCATTCGTCCCGCGTAGTGCTGACTACATCCTACTCGCTGTGGATTACTCCCAAGTAGAACTCCGCGTCATGGCCGCCATCGCCAATGACGAGGCAATGATCGATGCCTTCAAGAAGGACCTAGACATCCACACCGCCACCGCGGCCAATGTCTATGGAGTAGCGCTAGATGAAGTCACCTCAGATATGCGGCGTAATGCCAAGATGGTTAATTTCGGTATCATTTACGGCATCTCCGCCTTCGGACTCTCACAGCGGCTCGGCATCTCACGCACCGAGGCAGGAGAAATCATCGACACCTACTTTGAGAAATACCCTGCCATTAAAGACTTCATGGACAACACCATCAAGAAAACCACCGAGCAGGGATACACCGAGACTCTCACAGGCAGAAAGCGCATCATCAAAGACATCAACTCGCGCAACGCCATGCAGCGCAATAACGCATCAAGAGCCGCCATCAACACCCCTATCCAAGGCACAGCGGCCGATATGATCAAGCTCGCCATGATCAAAGTAGACACGCTTCTAACAGACGGAAATTACAAAACAAAAATGCTCCTCCAAGTTCATGATGAACTCATCTTCGACCTCCATAAATCCGAGCAAGAAGAACTCATTCCATTGATCAAAGAAGCCATGGAATCCGCCCTAGAACTCCCCAACCGAGTCCCAATAAAAGTGGACACCGGAACCGGAGAGAACTGGCTGCAGGCGCATTAGATCGAGCGAACAAACATCTAAAAACGAGAATAATTCCATACACCCCCTATCACTAAGGGCGTCGTTCACCATTAAACAGCGTATCCAGCCCCCATTAATATTAACATCATATTCTTGGTCTATAATTTTGCGTTATGCATTTTATCTTATTTTCATCCTCTATTGGTATCCTCAGTCTCTGCTTAATTTCTTGTTTTAATAACAAGATAGAACCACACAACAAAACTGAAAAACTAAGCCCTACCAAGGAAGCTGAACGAGAAATCACAACAGAACCAGCAAAGCCACTTAAAGTAAAATGGTTAATTAAGAGCAGGGATTATGATGACGAGTCGCTTGTACATCAGGTATTTCTTGTGGTGAATGACCAAGAATACCAAATAGATAATGAAGTCTACAGCATGAAAGACAAATCAGAATATGGCCCCCATAACGCTGAGGACATAAAAGCATATCAGTCAATGTCTGGTTATAATTTTGAGTGGCACGTTAGTTCCGCTAATTTCTATGTGAAAGAAGAGGAGGGTAACCTCGTAGTTTATGCTGAAGAATCGGGTGATGAAAATGAAGGTAGAGCCGATACACGAAAAATTAAAACGATCACAATGAAGTAATCCTATTTTGTGTTAACGCTCAGTGATTTTCACATTCAGAACATCATAGCCCAGCACACGTTCGTAGTCAGGTTCAGTCTCCATATTTTCTGTCGCATCTATGATGGTGATGGCAGAAAATTTCTCGCTAAGTAGCTTCAACAGTGTACGGATAATCAGTCGTGCGTGAACAGCACCTAGACAATTATGAACGCCGCTGCCGAAACCGATGTGTGGGTTAGGCTTGCGGTCGATGCGTAGTTCCTCTGGAGCATCAAATACTGTGGCATCGAAATTAGCTGATGCCCAACAAAGTGAAACTCGATCACCCGCCTCGACTTGCTCTCCCTTCACATCCGTAGCGACTGGACAAGTTCTTCCCAGATGTGTCAGCGGAGAAACGAAACGCACAAATTCTTCTGTGGCTGTGGTGATCATTTTAGGATCTCCCCGAAGATTCTGGAGAATCTCAGGGTGCTTAGCGATGTGTCCAATAACACTCGAGACAGTATGGATAATGGTGTCTCTACCTCCAGCAAAAACGAGGTTAGAAAAGCCCAGCATTTCATCGCGAGTCAGGCTTCTACCTTGGAACTCAGCTTGGGTAAGCATGGAGAAGAAATCATCTCCTTGGCTCTTCCCTGCCCTATCTAGCTGCGAGTTAAGGTAGTCTTCAAGCGCTTGTCCATTGGATGTCCCATCCTCTGTATCCCGAAAGACATGGATCCCCCAGCTGATGAATAATTCAGCCTCGGATTCAGGGATATTTAAGAGATAAGTTAATGCGCGAGACTGTAGCGGCAGTGAAAACTCGCGAACAATCTCAGTGGATTCATTCTGAGCCGCTTTGCCTAACAGTTCACTAATTAAATCAGCGATCCGCTCCATGTATTCCGGTTGCTTTGGGCGATTAAAAAATGGCTCTACGATCTTGCGGTACTCCTTGTGCTCGGGTGGATCAGTCTCCACAGGAATCTGTCTAACGCTACGATCATTTTCCTCAGAAGGAATAGGAACGCGGAAGGGTGTATCGGAACTAAATGTTTTGTAGTCCTTAGCAGCTATCCTCACATCTTTATAGCCCAAAATCATGGGTATATTCTCAGTTCCGAAGCGTGCAGGTAAAACGCCTTTCTCAGTTCGCGCTTCTTTGAATGGATCGTATGGACAAGATGGATGCATAGTATTGTTTTTTTAGCTTAGATTAAATTTAAATCACTACTATTCTGGCACCTCAACTATTAAGCCATCTACAGCATCAGTGATCTCGATCTGGCAGCTGAGTCTACTCCGTTCGTTAACGTTATCCTCAAATTCTAAAAGTTCACGCTCATCTTCAGATGCCTTACCCACCTTTTCTAACCACTCCGCAGCGACATGAACGTGGCAAGTGGCACAAGAGCAAACACCGCCACAATTCCCATCGATCCCCTCGACATCGTTCTCAACAGCACATTCCATCACTGTGCCCTCTGCATTTTCTACCACCACAGCCTCGCCGTCAGCCTCTATGAAAGTTACCATTGTCATGGCGGGAGTATCAGTTGAATTACCTTTTCAGGTCAACCCAAAAACGTAGTGATCTTTCTTAGATAGAGCTCCCCTTTAGGGGTCGCGTTGACTACCAGAGACTACGGAAGCGCAACAGCGCGATAGGACTCTCCAACATATGGAGAACTCTGATTAGGGATTCATGCGTCTGGAGATCTGATTGGGCTTTTCGTATCACTCAATG
>JBLHQF010000128.1:0-8228 GCA_047624885.1 Cryomorphaceae bacterium
TGCTAAGTAGGCGAAATTTGAGGTCAGGTGAGCAGTAGCCTCCATCTTTGCTTTCAGTGGAGCATCACTCTTCCAGATATTCTTGAGGCATTTCTTACAGCACTGAATAGATCCCTTCGTCCAGCGGTGTTGCTGACTCTTGAAGCCATCCATATCCACTGGAAGCTCTGCAGGGCTCTCCACATCCTTGAGGAAAATAAAGTTCCAGCCCTTTAGCTGTGCTCTGTAGCTAAGATCCATGTCCTCAGTAAGAGTATCATGCTGCCACCCACCAGCATCAGCGATGCATGACTTGCGCCACATTCCACCTGTTCCATTAAATGTAAAAAATCTACCAGATCGGTTTCTCGCTGTCTGCTCCAGCTCAAGATGTCCATCAAGGAACATCGCCTGAATCCTTGTCAGCACGTTGTAATCTCTATTTAGGTGGCCCCAGCGTGTTTGAATCATCCCCACCTTATCATCGGTGAAATAATGGATCGTCTTCTGCAAGACATCCGCATTAGGCACAAAGTCAGCATCAAGAATAAAGAGATATTCTCCCTTAGCTGTTTTGATGCCGTTCTCTAATGCTCCAGCCTTGTAACCTGTGCGGTCCTTGCGGTGAACGTATTGCGCATCAAACCCTCTCGACACCAGGTCAGCCACCTGCTCACGGCATATTTCCTGAGTCTCATCAGTAGAGTCATCTAGTACCTGAATGTGGAGTTTATCCTTAGGATAGTCAATTTCTGCCACCTTCTGAATTAAGCGCTCAGCAACATGGAGCTCATTAAACACAGGCAACTGCATCGTGATCATCGGAAGCTCATCGAAATGCCCCTTAGCAACAGGCACATCATTCTTATGCTTCAAATAAAGATAAATGATCGTCAGTCTGTGAAACCCGTAGCCAGCAAGACATACAAGAACAATAACATATGAGATATAAAAGAACCAATCCATGATTTTCTGAGTTAAGTTATCAAGCCTTTTCGCTAAGTTGTTTACCGCTAAAGCTAACAGCTGATGACTTACTCGCAGTCATATGTCAAGCCCTGAACCTGTAATACTCTGCAACTCTCTTTAATAGTTAACTTTCATCAATAAAAAATTACCCCCCTTCACCAAGAACTCTCTGCATGATCCTATCAGCGACCTCCTCTGGGCGAGAAATAGCTTCATGCTTCACTTTACCTTGAGTCACAAAGATCGGCCGTTCATCCACTGGAACATTATCTCTGCCATGAGAACCTTTCACTAAACTAGCGTCAAGCGGGATCACCTCCAGCAACGCCCTGAATCCTAGTTTCTTCATCAACAGAAATTTAGCAATCGAAAGCTTCGGGAATTTCAATTCAGGATCAAGGAACAGCTCAACAGGATCATACCCTACCTTCCGGTGGATATCCACACAGCGCGCAAAATCCGGCGCCAGCGCATCATCAAGCCAATAGTAATAGCTAAACCATGCATTCGATTTAGAAACAACAACCAGATCCCCCGCCCTCTCCGCTGAATAACCTTCAGCAGCTCTAACCTCATCCACTCCGCCAGTGCTCGCTAATAATTCTCGAACCTCCTGCATCAGCGATGCATCATTGATATAGACATGCGCCACCTGGTGATCCGCAACAGCAAAGACCTTACTCGCTCCACAATCTAACATTTCTAAGCCAAGCTCATCCTTGATCGTGATCCACCCCTTCTCTCTAAAAAGCCGATTTAAATGCACCGGCTCATCAACCGCTGAAATCCCATACTCAGACAACAACATCACCTCAACATCTCTCTCCGCATAGAAATCTAATAACTCTCCCACCAATGTATCAATTTTCCCAAGCTCAACACTCACCCTCTCATCCCCCAGATCTGGACCATACTGCTGCAGACAATAATCCAGATGCGGCAAATAAACCAAACTCAAGGTAGGCTGCTTCTCCCGCTCAACCCACTTCGCGGAATCCGCGATCCACTGACTCGATGCAATCCCAGCATTGGGGCCCCAGAATGAGGGAAACGGAAAATTACCCAACTCGCTTTTGATCTCCTCCTTCATCCCCATCGGCTGAGAATAAACATCAAACACCTTGCGTCCACTCGCCGGATACGCAGGGCGTGGAGTGATCGTCCAGTCCGCACTAGAATACATATTGTACCACCAGAAAAGCTTCGCACAGGTAAAGTCCGGATTCACTTTCCTCAGCTTCTCCCAGATCTTCTCACCCTTTACGATATGGTTACTCTGCTTCCAGAACTTCACCTCAGCAGCCTCCCTATCATACCAACCATTCGCCACAACCCCATGCTCCTCCACCGGCAAGCCCGTCAAATAAGACGACTGCGCCGTGCAAGTCACCGCAGGAAAAGCCGGCTTAAACGCAGACAACTGTCCCGCCTCCACAAAAGCCTTAATCCTCGGAGTAAAATCACCAATCAGCCCCTGAGTTAACCCCACCACATCCAGAACTGCTACACGATTCATCATGCGTAACTAATAAATTCTAATCTCACAGAACACAACAATTAATCTCAGATTCCACACCCTTACCTGAGCTAGGATTATTTCACTTTGATCAGCTTGTCCGCTTTTAACTCTCCTTTTTGTGTTAGAGAAAGCAGCAACATATTTCTGCTGTTGAATCCTGGGCGTTTTTGCGGGGCGAAAATAAGATTCCCTAGTGAATAGACAATTAATTTCCCACGATAATACTCTTTATGCTGGAGGATGTGAGGGTGGGAACCCACTACAATGTCGACGTCATTTCTTACCAGCCATTGAGCTAAATCACGTTGCTGTTGATTCACCTTAGTGGTGTATTCATCACCCCAGTGTGGCATGGCTATGATGGTAGTAACTCCCGCTCCACGTGCGTCCTTGATGCTTGCTAGTATTTCTTTTTGATGCACTGGATAGGTCGCTACCCCTATCGATCTCTTAGTTGCCGGAAGAACATCAGACTCTATCATATTCATTCCTAAGAAGCCAATTTTCTGCCCATTCAACTCTAGTATTTTCACCGCTGCAGCTGGCTTTGTTGTTCCAGCACCGAAATGCTGAACACCCATTCCCTCAAGATAGTTCATAGTGTCATTCAAACCTTTTCCTCCACCGTCTCCAGCATGATTATTAGCTAATGAGAGCAGTGTGAATAGCGAAATCCCCCTTGCTTTTTTCTTAGGAACGATGAACTGAAACCGCTTATTTTTGAGAGCAGTAGCCTCGTCTGAAATCACGCATTCCAAATTTGCTACCACTAATTGCCCAAACATACATTTAGCCAAATCCATAAACTTCGGTTCCAGCTTATCGTGCAAGCAAACATCACCACCCATAATGATTTGCACTGTGGTGTCCTCCTCCTTAGGCTTCAGCACTGTGTAGGATTTTCCTTTTGCTAGTTTATCTAGCGTGATGAACATGGGGAATCCCGACAAATGATGCACTAAAACATCCTCACCATCTAGTATCCCATTCCTTCCTTTATCCTCGTAGAGAACTGCAACATGGCTTCCGAGGTGGACGATATCACCCGTTTTCACTTCACCTTCACGGGGCTCTATAAATTGCCTGATCTGCGCCGGGTTACACCACCGTAGACTCTTACCATTTCTACGCATTGCATAGATGAGGAAGTTAGCACAGTCATTGCCTAACAGCGTCTCAGGACCAGACTCTTCAGCTTGCTTGTAGCTGCCTATCCCGAATACATAAGGTGAACCAAACTGCTCTTCTAATGCTCCGATAAACCCTTCATTTCTACGCACCCTGATTTCGATGACATCCGTAAACACTGAACCATTTTTAGTGACCAATTCCGCTTGAATTTTAACTATTCCAATTTGTAAATCTGTATGGAGAAATTTTCGCCATGTTCTGCTCGATAATGCTAAATCTTGCGTTTCTGCAATGACCGATCTGTTACACACCACGTAGGCAGGAGCATTCGAGGCAAAGCCTTTACCTAGTTCACTTTTAGGAATAATATTGTAACTTCTATGTGCTGGCCTATGCAACCACCACTTCACCATAGACACTTCTTCATCAGTCGATTTCAGCAAGATATCATCCAGCTGATCGTGGCGTAAACGCCAGACATGATCGATCGATTTTTGCGCTGTCCGAACCTCTAACTCATGCTTGCTAGATCCCTCACCCCACTTCCTCAACAGAGCTTCCCACCCCAAAGGATTGTGTGTAACTCTCAGCCGTGATTGTTTTCTAACAAGAAATTTTCTAAGCCCTGCCGTAGCTTGATCAATTTTATAGCGAGGAGGTTTAAGTCCTTTCTGATAGTAAGATTTCGCCATTTCTGAACGATCATTTAAATCCGTTAGATAGGGTTCAAATTGGATATCACTAGCCTCAACAGAGAACGCTCTTTCGAAGGCAGTATGAAGCAATTCATCAGCACTCTTTTTATCTTTCTGCCATGGCATCGACAGAGCAAAACTCACAGCCTCTAAGCCTTCCCATTGGGTAATAACATCCCATTTTTCTTTTAGATTCTTGGTTGGGTTTGGCACAGCTACGAAGTAGTCGAGATCAATACTAACCACGACATCACCCAGCTCTCCCTGTTTAATACGCTCCTTAAATCGCTCCCAATCCGTCACCTCATAGCGCTCCGCGAGCATGCCATCTTTGCGTTTCTCTGCCTGCGTATGCCAGTCCAGATGAATTCGAGCTTCCTTTTGTTTTACCGCTAATTCGTGAACTGTTAAAGATTCACCCGCGATCCATATTACTTTTGAAATCGGTCTTGGCATCAAGGGCTCTATCCAGTTAAATGGCTGGATCGTCCCGTCCTTGCGCATCCTGTCGACATTATCCTTTCTATGCCGCACACTTGCTACTTTCCTGAGCGCAGTTCTTACGCGATCACTCCCTGGCACTCCAGACGCATCCGAGTGCTCATCTATCAAGACGAGCGTGTAGGATTTTTCTAAGTCTAGCGTTTGAGCGAAAAAACCAAAACTTCCGGCATGACTATCCTCGATATAAATCGGTAATTGTTTCGCGTGGCTACAAACCAAGGTAGTAAAAAATATTAAGCAGAGCTCGAATATACGACGTTTCGAAACAGTCATTTTTGTGATGTTGAATTAGCGAGCTCCATAAGTCTTTGGTTCCTTTGCTATTCTTTCAAGCAAGCCGAAAAAGCTCAGACAAGTGTCATCGTATTTTGTCCCTTTATAAACTGATTTGATAGTAAGTTTCATCGTTTTCACAGGTCTTTTATAGTTGAGAAAATAGCGTTTTTCGTCGACCATATCGGCTAGAGTTATTAGTTCTTTTACTTTATCATTAATGAGTAGCTCGGCTGATTTGATCCGATTGTTTTTCTTAAATAAACTCGTATCATGTTTATAACCATTGATTAGAGATACCGCTGCTAGCCTGGTTGGTCTATTAAGTGTAATCAGAAGACTTTCATCTACTCCACTCCCTTTGGCACCCTCAGACCAGATCCCTTCCCATGGTTTCTTAAGGTTATCTGCCTTGTAACTATGATCGCCCTGATCTGCTAAAGTACTGGTTGCCTTGACTGAGTATTTTGTGTGCTTTATAAACCATTTTTGATCGAGCTTCACATAAGCTAGTACCCTTTTATCATCACCATAATAGCCATACTCGCTCTCTTCTGGTTTTGCCTGAAACGTTATATCATCGCCAAGCGTTGGCTCTAAATCCTTAAATTCCCATACGTATTTCTCCTCAATTATTTTAAACCGATTCACAGGTTTCACTACTCTAACCCCTTTTGAATTAAGAGTTTTAGCATAACTTATCGTAACCCTACCTTGCTTGATCGGACCGTGCCATACAGCACCTGTCGAGAGGCGGTATTTAAAAACTTGCGCAGCATTTGTCACGTCATCGCTGATACTAGCTGATTCTCTATCGTATTGAGAGTAGTAGGCGATGTGAAGCTTGATCGTTTCTCCTTTATTTAGAGTCATTTCAGATATTTGCCAGCCTTTGATATCTTTAAGTATTTCACTGCCTTTGAAGGGTTTCAATTTTGGGTTTTTACCCGCTCCAAATGGCTCTGCCATAAATCCGTGTTTCAACACTTCCCCATTCATAGTGACCAGATAATCTTTCGTATACAATGGCTCAGAAGCACGGGAACTATTGCCTTCAATCACATTCCAACTATCTATTACATCTTCCACCGGAAACCCAAACTTCACTTTCACTCTCTTATCCGAGACATTTTTCATCGTATAAAGCACCGAGACTTTAGCTGATTTCTCGCCAAGAATAATATCGAGCTTCTCATCTAGTATCTGGACATTCTCAGTACCCACTGCGGTAAAGGGGACTATTGAGCCAGTGAATTTGACTCCATAATGATAGCCTCCCCCGTTTGCGAACAGACATCCAGTAGTCAAGTGCAGCAAAATAATTGATATAACTATCCATCTTTTCATGCTGAAAATCTATCAATTCATCTCATCTAGTCAATAGGATATTCATTAAGATGTTTCATCAACCCAGCACGGATACCCGCCTCTTGATCACTGCTATCTGATCACCTCTAAACTTGCCCTGTAGGCACAAAAAAGTCCTGACTTAGCGTTAACCTTCCCCAATGCTATAGCCTCAATAGTTAGAATCATCAACATCTCATCAAAACTAGGCCATTTCTCCAGCATGTCCGACACCGACTAATCCATTTCAAAATACCCACAGCGGTGGCGCAAGTTTTTTTCTGTAAAAGTGATTTCAATCTGAAGTTGAAGGTTGGTTGATTTTGATATTTTAGTTAGTTGTTTGTAGTGGTTTTGAGATAGGTTTTGCCTGTTTCCCACCCTTCTGATATTTCCATCAGGACGGAGGTCACGAGACGAAGTAGTGAGGCTTCATTTGGAAAGAGCCCTACAACTCTCGTCCGGCGATTGATCTGGCTGTTCAGATTCTCACACATGTTGGAGGTGCGCAGCCTTTTTCTAACATTCTCAGGTAGACTCAGGATGGTGAGTCCCTCAGGGATGTTGTTTTCCATCCAGCGAGAGAGGTCGGGTGCGCTTTTTTCATACTTTTTCACCAGAGTTTCTAGCATTAGCTCAGCATGTGGAAGGTCTGGGGAAGGTCTGGGGAATCAAATATTTTTCTGATGTCTGTTGCCACTTCTTTTTTCATAGAGTCTTTGGGAACGTAGCTTTGAGCGTTTTGCTGAAGGTGGAACTGGCAACGTTGCCAAGGGGTGCCTCTGAGGGTGGATTTGAGCGCGGCTTTGAGTACTTCATGGGCGTCTGAGGTAACGAGGTCTGGTATGCCTATACCGCGCTCACGAACGTTTTGAAGGATTTCTCGCCAATGAACTTCAGCTTCGGATAGTGCGCAGGAGACTCCTAGGATCATGCGTTTTCCATCGTCTCGGCGAACCCCTGTGACTACTAGAACGGCGCAGTCTCTCACCGCCCCATCGATGCGGACTTTCTTGTAGGTGGCATCAAGTATGACGTAACTGATTTCGGGTAGTGGGCGATTTCTCCATTTTTCAAATTCGTCATCAAGCTCAGCGGTGAGGTTTGAAACCTGGCTGGAATTGACGCTGAGTCCGCACATGGTTTCGAGTATTTTGGTTACTTTACGGGTGCTTACTCCTTGGATGTACATTTCCGCTATGGAGGCTTTGAGTGCCCGTTCGCTGCGTGATCCTTTTTCGAGTAATGAGGTGTAAAAGGGTTCTTCAGAGTTACGGACTTGGGGCATCGCGAGATCGAGTTTGCCCATGGAGGTTTTGATGCTTATGGGTTTGAAGCCGTTGGCGTAACCCGTGCGCTCCTCGCAACGCTGGTGGGGCGCGGCTTGAAGGTGGGCGTTTCGTTCGACGATCATAGCGGCATTCATAATAAGTTCCATAATTCTCGGAGCTCATTCTCCAAGTCCTCCGTTGAGCATAAGGTTGATAAATTCGTTTGTCTGTGTAGTTTCGGTTTGTTCGTTCATGTCTGGTGCTTTAGTGTTTGCACCTTCAGTTTCAGGCTGGGACGGACGTTTACCAAGTTCCGATTAAGAGGGGTTGGATTTAGCGAACCGCCAAGAAGGCGATTCCGCTAAGCTCCATCGCCTTCTTGGCGGGGACTCGGCCTAACGGCCTCAGCTTTTACAGATATTAGTTTCCCCCCCCTAAAAATTCAACCAGTATCGCGTGCCTTTTCTCTCGCCCGTTCTCTTCAAAACTCCTTTAGCTACTAGATCATTTAAATCGCGGGTCGCAGTTGTCGTAGGAGCT
>JBLHQF010000129.1:0-8050 GCA_047624885.1 Cryomorphaceae bacterium
GAGCCGGTGATCAACGTGAACAGCGACATCACTTGAATGGCTTTCCCAGCAGTATTCAGCACCGACTGGACTGTCTTTAAAATGAGTGACAGATCGATCACGCTCACAGATGGCCAGTTGGCAAACATCGCTCGCTGAAGCTCCGCTCTGGCTTCAGGGCTATCGCTATAGGCCGTGAGAATATTGAATGACACATACTCATCCACCGCTCCCTCTGGTAGCACGATGAAGAAATTGAGATCCATACTACGCCAGTCCACCGCTCTTAGACTGGTGATTTGCAGCTGGACCTCCTCGCCAAATCCCTCGATTTCCATTGTGATAGTATCGCCTACACCCACACCGAGATCCCCTGCTATTTTCTCCTCCATGCTGATAGGGATCAAGCCAGATGAGGTGGAGGCATCATACTTACCGATCCATTCACCATCAGTAAGCTTTTCAGTATCGCTGAGTTCGGATCTAAATGTACTGCGGAAACTCCGCCTAAGAACCCACCTTGGTATTTTCTTTACTCCCCCTTCTTCTACATTTCCGACTTTTCCACCTTCCTCATAGGTCTCATCATCGGCCTGCGCTTTTAAAATTTCCTCCACTGGTTTCCCTTTGATTTCAGTCAGTCTGAGCTGGATGATCGCCGCTGCACCTACTGGTGTGCTTCCTGCTTGAGTAATCATCTGCTCCGCTCTCTCTGCCTCTTCGGGCGGCACATCAACCATGAAAATATTAGGTCGGCCGGCTAGCCTTTCAGGACTGAGCCACTGCAACAGAATGTTCTGCATGAACATCAGGGTGAATAAAAAGAAGACACCCAAACCAATCGACAACATGAAAATGCTCGTCTGGTTATTAGGTCGGTATAGCGCTGAGACACCTTGCCGAACCGTGAACGGCCAAGACTTACGCACACAGATCCTGAGCAGCCAGCGCAGTAAATAACCACACCCCAAAAGTAATCCAAACGTAATCGCCAAGAACCCAACATAACCAGCAGCTGCGAGTAACCCTTTATCAATGCCTCCATCTGCCCCTTCGGATCCCACACCACTCTGACCTAAGCCACCATTATCAATCCAAGCTAACAGAAAGGCAGTGCCAGACAGCGCGAGAATGATCAACCAGCGTAATGGATCAACGCTAAACTTAGACTTAAACCTAAACGTCTGTTTTTCAGAGTCCATTCCATCATGCTGAAGTGCCGCGAGTGGGCTAACATTTCTAAGCTTCAGTAATGGCAACAGCGCAAAACAGATACTAATCATAAAGCCAATACAGGCGGACTTCGCTACTTCATACCATACCGGCGCAATAGTGATCTCAAAAGGAACCAAATCAGGAAGCGACTGTAGAAGGTATCCCAATAACACAATGCCACCACAACCTAGAACAAGACCTAACAAAGTCCCCAAAACACCCATACAGACTCCCTGAATAAAGTAGATCGCAAAGGCATTCGCAGACGTACAGCCTAGACACCTAAGTGTGACCACACTGGGAATGCGCTCAGAGATATGGATATGAATCGCACCCGCTATTCCAATACCGCCTAAAAACAACGAACTGAAACCGATGAGATTAAGAAACAGATACAGGTTATTCACCGTGCTCTCAATACGCTCACTCCTCTGCGTGGCAGTCACTGTCCGCAGCCGCTCAGCATCGATCACTGGCTGGTATTGCTTTAACATTTCACGATGATCCTCTACCTCAGGAAGCTTAAAATAGGTTCGGTGAAACGAGAGACTTTTGCCGCTAAGTAAGTCAGAATTTTTCACCACATTGTAGGATACGACCACCGTCGGGCTCATCGAGCCAAACCCAGAAGATGACGGAGGAGCCTGATCCAAGGTCCCGATGATAACCAGCTCTTGGTCACCAAATTTCACCCTATCACCGATCTTACCCTGCATAGAAATCAGAAATGATTCTTCGACCAACACACCCTTTTCTGAGGAATCTGAGTGGATAGAACTCCATTTCCCTGCTGGGGTAGTCGCCACCTCACCGTAGAATGGGAAGCCAGACTCGACACCACGAATCGTCACCAGCCGAGGCTGAGGGTTCTCCCCTACAGTCATCATGGTGGAGAAAGAAATCTCCCGCGCCTGCTCGCCACCGATCTCTCTTGTGAGATTCACCGCATCCTCAGAAAACTCCTGCCTAGCACTTATCTGGAGATCAGCACCGAGTAGAGATTTTGACTGGCCTTTGACAGAGTCATTCAAGTTATTTTTAAGCGATCCAATGATCACCAGCGCCGCCACACCGAACACGATAGACGTCGAGAAAAGCGCAAGTTTCCACCGCGTAGCCCGGCTATCTCGGTAAGCCATAGACCAGGTCCACGAGGTGCAGAGTGATTTGATAAACGCGATCATACGGAAACAAGTTTACCACCCTTGAGCTTAATCAGATGCTGAGTCTTCTGGGCTAGCTCATTGTCGTGAGTCACCAACACCAGCGTCGTCCCTAGCTCTTGGTTAATCTCGAACAACATGTCTTCGATAAGCATGCTAGATTCCTCATCCAGATTTCCGGTAGGCTCATCAGCAAAGAGAATCTTGGGCTGATGGATAAATGCCCTAGCTATAGCCACCCGCTGCTGCTCACCACCAGAGAGCTGCTTGGGGTAATGTTTCATGCGCGAACCCAGCCCAACACGTTCTAACAATTCCTTAGCGCGTTGATTCGTCTCCGCTCCATTTTTTCCCTGTAGCTCAGCAGGGATCGCCACGTTCTCTATGGCCGTCAGGTTAGGCATCAGCTGGAAATTCTGGAAAATAAATCCTATCGAGTCTCTCCGCAGCTTAGCCCGCTCACCCTCACTAAAATCTGTAATATCCTTTCCGTCCAAATGCACCGCACCCGATGTCGCCCTGTCCAGCCCAGCACAAAGCCCCAAAAGCGTCGTCTTCCCACTCCCTGAAGCCCCAACAATCGAAGCCGTAGATCCCCAAGGAATCTGAATATTAACCGCATCCAACACGGTGAGCTGTGAGGCCCCACTTTGATACGTTTTAGTAAGATTAGTTGTTTCTAGGATGTACGGCATGAGAATAGAGTGTGTTTTTATCTGAAGGTTTTATGGGTATTTTGCCAGTACGGGAGCGTGGGCATCTTGCCCGCATCTGCAATGGATCATCATGCTGGAGAAATGCGCTTTGGATAAGGCTTGGGTTGATGCGGGCTCTCTCTTGCTAGCCCACGTTCCCGTCTCCCGCAAAACCCTCAGATAAAAACACACACATGAGAATGTTTTTGCAAATAGGGAATATATCACTTAGACAAGATGCATGGTATCTGCTTTTTTACAAATAGCTTCTCGCTTTATCTATCTCATCTTTTTAGTTCTTATTAGCCTCAGCGTAGATCGTGCTCATGGACAAGATAATCCAATAGTAGTGGATAAAAGCAAACGAAGAATCGTCTTCCTCGGCGACAGCATCACCGCTGGCTTCGGACTAGAAAAATCAGCAGCCTACCCCGCACTCATCCAAGACCTAGCAAAGCAACAAGGTCTACAATGGAAATGCATCAACGCCGGTCTATCTGGCGACACCACAAACGGCGGAGCGAGAAGAGTGAAGCTACTCGTCAAACACCCACTCGACCTCATCATCATCGCACTCGGTGGAAATGACGGTCTGCGTGGAATAGCCCCAGCAGTAACCCAAGAGAACTTACTAGAAATCATCGTAACAATCCAAAAACAGCAACCAAAAGCAAAAATCATCTTAGCAGGCATCGAAGTCCCCGCAAACATGGGAGCTGATTACAAAAAGAAGTTCCTCGCCACCTTCACTGAAGTCGCCCACAAAACAAAAGTAAACTTCTACCCCAGCTTAATCGAAGGCATATCCGGCGACCCAAAATTAAACTTACCCGACATGATTCACCCCAACCAAGAAGGACAAAAAGTCATCGCCTCCAAGCTATTCAAGCAAATCCAGACCAGCTTCGCGAAGTAGTCACGATCCTTTAAAAGGCTTTAGTGACTATTGGCATAATATCTGCTTAATTTTTAATTGAAGCTACTTTAGAATCCTGTCTGCTGATAATGCAGGACGCATGCTATTTCTTCCTTGCTTAGCTACTTTTTCTGTACTGCTTCGCATCCAAATAAACATACTACCACTCGTGAATTTAACCCAAACAGCCAAACAGCCAAGCCCTTTCGGGATGGAGGTGTGGCCTTTTAGGTATGACTGCACAAGGTTATGAGCAGTTTGACCCTGAGGACACAGAAGTCACCCAGTGGCTTAATGGCGAGTTAACTGGAGAGCTGACCATTCAGTTTGGCAATGTCACTACGGCTGTCTTAGTGAAAAAGCGAAACAACGATTTTATGATAAAGCTGAGACTAAATGCTCAGGATTTATCGATGAAGCAACTCGGCTTTACGAGCAGCATCCTAAGAAGTTACCAGCTTTCCGCAAGCTGGCACAGTCGAGGATGGAGTTGTATTATACACATTGGGCTACGTATTGCCGGGGCATTGGCATAGTGGCGACTGACATAGCAAATACTGTCCACAGCATCCAAGCACGCCTAATGACCCACCTCAGAGAGACTCTCTCTCCCCAATGTTTTCTACCATTTTCTTGTCTTTACTGAGTCCTGCCAGACGCAGGGCATCTGGACGCAGAATACAACTGTTATCAAACTCATGGTGAGGTGGATAACAATCAACCAAACAATCAACCAAACAATAGAATGAAATATGAAAATAAAGAATACATACACAATGGGGAGATTCTCAAAAGGTCTCAAAGTCGCAGGTCTAATAGGAACACTAGGATTAGCTAGCTCAGCCCCGGCTGGGGTGACTTGGTTGTTTGCGTAAACGGGAAATGGGTCTACGGTTGTTACTACCACCTCGGCGTCCGGCTCTTTTTCTGTCGACGTTTCTGGCCTTCCTGGTGCTTTCACCGTTCCGACTGCTAGCTCAGCGATTTTTGACCTAGCCGCCGTTAGTGGTCCGTTTGTCTCTGCGACAAATGTTGGTACAGGTGGCGAGCCATTCTTGAATAGGTCTGCATTTGTTGTGTCAGGAACTTTTGGTACTGGTTTTTCAAGTCTTTCTGGAATTGGTGGTACTCGCTTGGACTGGGATGCTATCCACGGGACCACGCTGCTCGCTGGTACTGATATTGGTTCCGCGAATAGTTCCGCGAATAGTTCCGCGAATGGTGTCGCGAATGGTGTCGCGAATGGTGTCGCGAATGGTGTCGCGACACCTACACTTCGCTGAGCAACTGGCACTGCCATCGCCGATATTTTCGGAGGTGCTCAGACTGATACTTTCACTTCTTGGGTGCTCATCGGTGGCGCGGCTTCTGACACGATCCAATACTCGTTCGCCCCGGTGCCTGAGCCTACCTCCACTGCACTTCTGGGCCTGGGTGGTCTAGCACTCATTATGCGCAGAAACCGAACCAACCGGGCATAGTTAGGTCTTCAGGGTAACTGCCGTGATCATCGAGTGCGACCCTGAAGTCTTTTCTCTCTATTCTAACTCAACGTTCACATGGACATCCACAAATCACCCATGTGGCGTTGTGCACCAATAGATACGAAGGGACAATCCGTGATTTGTGATTTCACCGCTCGAAAGATTTGATCGACAGTTTGACCTTCGAAGTTTTCGTCTTTTTGAATCAGCGAGTCGCCAGATCCTTCTCGGTATTGTCTGAGACATCTGATCGTGCTGCTGTGACAGAGCTTCTCGAAGAGTGCATTGAGGGCGGTTTAGCTAAGCTCAGATGTTGGGATCCCTGTGATCATTTATAAGTTATTGATAAAAAATTATGTAGGACTCGTCAAAAGCATGCTTTTTCTCCTGGAGGGAGAGTGTTTGCAGAGCATGTGGGCTTCAGCCCCATGTATGGGATCACCCCAAACATGACCGTGCTGGAGGCACGGAATAGGGGGGGGAACAGAGTATTTTGTTGTGTGCCTTCAGCACAGTCTTAGGTTGGGGGTGTTGACCATGGACTGAAGATCCATGGCTTTGCAGATTTGCTCCCGCTAGGAGCATGGCAGTGGTGGTTGGTGAATGTTGATTTGACTTGGTCGCTTACTTAGTCGGTAACTTGATCGCTCATCTGGGTTAGATGGAGCGCTTGGAGTAGGGAATCTAAAAGAAATTCAATGAATGAGCCGATTACATGATTAAATCGGCTCATGCGCTACAATTGGCAACTCGAATCTTGGCCTGCATTCAGCTACGACTTGGCTGAAGTGGCTGGCTTGTTATCTAATAATTGATCAAGTTTCAGGCAACGTGTATGGACTGATAGAAGGCTTACCAAGCGATCTGGAAGTAGATGCCTTGCTAAATTTGGTGGTGATGGAAGCGATCGAGACATCGGAGATCGAAGGTGAGTCCTTGTTGCGTAGCGATGTGATGTCCTCGGTAAAAAATAATTTGGGACTCAATGCCGTATCTGAATTAGTGAGCGATCATCGAGCAGAGGGAATCGCGGAGTTGATGATTGTTGCACGACATGATTTCGACCAAGTTCTCACAGAAGCGATGCTTTTTGAGTGGCATCGATTGCTTTTCAAAGGGATAAATTTTACATGCGCTCAGATGAGTCTAAAGCCAGAGTTAGCGAAGCATGCTCATTCATTAGGAAATTGGAGACAAGGAACAACCCCGATGCAGGTGGTGTCGGGTAGAATTGGTAATCCGACGATTCATTTCGAGGCACCTCCGTCTGCCGAGGTGCCAGAGTTGATGAGAGGATTTATTCAATGGTTCAATGACAGCCGAGATACGCTTCCGGGAGCAGTCCGGGCAGCGGTCGCGCATCTCTACTTTGAGTCCATTCATCCCTTCGAGGATAGCAATGGCAGGATGGGTCGCGCCAGCGCGGAGAAAGCCTTATCACGGAGCCTAGGTTCGCCCGTGCTGATGAGTCTCTCCCGCACGATCAACGCCAACAAAAAAGGTTACTACAACGCACTTGAAACAGCCCAACGCAGTAGCGAAATCACCCCGTGAATAGGTTACTTTGTGAATGCCATCTACGAGGCTCAGATCCGTGCCGAGAGAGAAATTAAACACACCCTCCAGAAGACAAAATGGTATAGAAAATACGAGAGCCAACTGAACCCAAGGCAACACAAAGTCATCGAGCGCATGTTCCTGTCAGGAGCCAACGGCTTGACAGGTGGTATGAGTGCCAAGAAATACATCAACATCACTAAAACTTCCACAGCCACAGCCACAAGAGATTTACAGGATCTGTTAGAGAAAACAGCGCTTGCTCTAGTGGGAGCTGGAAGGAACACGCATTACGAGTTGAATCTGTAGGATCTGGATAACGAAGAGCGTAATTTACAGCAGCCTGTATTTCTGGAGTCTGCTATTAGGTTTGCATTGAATAAAGTAACCCGCTCGGATGCAATAGAATGCTTCAGCCATTGGGATTTTAACTTCATTAAAATACACTAAAGTAGCCACCAGCCACAAAACTCTTTGCCTTCTGAAAATTGATAAATTTAGCTCAGATCTTATCCCTGTTTAGTCTTACGGAACCAGTAGTGGAAGCACCACCAGGCGGCTAGGTAGATGTTGTCTTTGTTGCCATCGGTTTGGATTTCTAATTTGCTCCAGAAGTCGCGATGAATGAGGGTGAATTGGTCGTTGCTGTATTCTCGCATGGTCTCTTGCAGGAATAGTTCCATGATCTCCTTATCGTTTCCCCATCGGTTTCTGATGAAATTGATAAAACAATCTGGATTGATCTCATGTCGGGTCATGCCGAGTAACTTAGCAGACGACACCAAGAAAAACGTTTTCTTCACTTCTTCAAAGCAGACCATATTCCCCTCACCTCTGCCATTGAACTGCCGCATCACAAAGCCACCTTTCATCCCCCCTTCGAGTGTCCAGTAAACGTTATCATCCTCATCGCGGATCTCAGCCTCATAGTGATTCAAGCCTCTGATCGGCGACTGCTTGGCGGGGTGAAAGTAGAGTTTTTTCATTTGGGAGTGATTGGTTTCAACTTTGTTCTTCCAGGGCGACTAAGCGAGGGAACAA
>JBLHQF010000130.1:0-8001 GCA_047624885.1 Cryomorphaceae bacterium
CATCTCATTTAGTTAGTAGCATAAAGCACCCTACTTGACATAGAGAAAACGCCAACAAATCAGCACATCTATCAAAAATAACAATCTATATAATCAGTGATGATGATTAATTGGAGTAAAACGCTGTTAAATATAGCTACATCATTCACTTAATGAATAATAAAGCCTCGACATACTCAATTCAAAGGGTGTATTTTTATCTGAGGATTTTTCTGGAGACGGGAGCGTGGGCGTCCCGCCCGCATCTGCTATGGAGTATCGTGCTGGATAAGTGCTCTTGAGTTGATGCCGGCGGGACGCCCACACTCCCATAGCGGAAAATTACTATTTAAATAAAACCCTCAGATAAAAAACACCCCAATTCAAATAGGTCTTGTAAGGTTTCATACCTACCTCGAAAAATAGCCAATCCTACCCCTAACAGAACCGCGTATAAAAAAATAACACCACCAAACGGAGGCCCATTCATTATAAATCCTCGGATCCTGAGAAGAGCTTCTCAAAGAGCTAATTAGCAAGTGTTTCCCCCAGATTAATACCTGAAAGATAACTCAAATCAATTCTTGCCAGTTTAGGCTGTATTTCTTATTCAATATAAGTCGTTTGATAATTTGGTTTTTTCAGTTTCAAAAACTGAGCCTTCATCAGGCGCACTTGCCTAAATTACTCATTATGGAATACGCATCAGAAACTGAAGTCACCAATGCTGCTAAGCACATCCGTTCACTTAATACCGCTCTAAACCAAGTACTCTTCGGTCAGGAGCAACTGATTGATCTCGTTATCACTGGACTACTGGCTCGAGGTCATATTTTACTAGAAGGTCTACCAGGGCTGGGAAAAACGGAACTTGTCAAGGGCCTATCCAAGACTCTAGGCCTGGATACCAAAAGGATTCAGTTCACTCCAGATCTTCTACCGGGAGACATCACAGGAAACCCAGTGCTACAAGAGGTGGATGGGCGCAGGGAATTTAAATTTCAGCCCGGCCCGCTATTTACCAACATCATGCTGGCCGATGAGATCAACCGAGCTTCTCCGAAAACTCAGTCTGCATTATTAGAAGCGATGCAGGAACAACGGGTCACGGTCATTGGTGAGACCCATCATTTACCTAGTCCGTTCTTTGTGCTCGCTACGCAAAACCCGATCGAGCTTGAGGGAACTTACCCGCTGCCGGAGGCACAGTTGGATCGATTCCTGTTCAAGCTTGAGGTCACGCGGAACTCAGTCGCGACGCTGGAGAAGATAGTGACATCGCGTGAGCTAGGGACGGAGCCGTATGTCGACACCATCATGGATGCTGGAACGCTGGATACATTGCTTAGGCTGGTGAGGAAAATTTACCTGCCTGATGTGGTTGCTAACTACATTGCCAGACTCGTGGATGCCACACATCCGGGGCAGTCCGCGGCATCGGCTAATGTGAAATACGGAGCCAGCCCACGTGCGGCGCTCTCGCTCGCCTCTGCGGCTAAGGCACGCGCACTGATCAATGAGCGCACCCACGCCTCGTTCGAGGATGTGGCATTTGTTGCCCCGGCAGTGATCAGGCACAGGATTCTCTTAGACTACAATGCCCGGGTAGAAGGCATCACTACCAACGATGTGGTGATGAACCTTCTTAAGGAAATACCAGGACAGGACAAATCCACGCCTAAGACGATCAAATCAACTTAATCTACAAAATTTCTCTATGATCCAGTTTAAGAAATCACTCACCGCCCTACTCCTCTTATTATTCGTAACTAGTACCGCGCTCCAGGCTCAGCGCGAACTCATCAATCACTCATACGACAAAAAAAATAAGATCACTGCAAAGCTTTCACCACTAGTTGGCTCACTACCTAGTAATGGCTATATGCCAATGAGACTGACGCTAAAGAATGGCACCAAGTTTGAGAAAGATTGGACGCTAGATTTTAATTCCAAATCTAAAGATGACTATTATCATGGGCGGAGAAATAATGACCACCCTACACTAACATCGAAATTTAGCTATAACTGCCCAGCTGAGAGCACTAAGACCTATGACATTCTTGTTCCTATCGTCACTGCGATGCCCAGATCTCACACTGATACAGCTGCCGCCACACTCTCGATCAAGCTGATCTCTGGAGGGGAGACAATCGGTGATAGCATGAATTGTTATCAGCACATGAATCTCCCTGCCACTCTGCTCAGCACTAAGCTTTATGTGCAGCACAGCTCTAAATTCAACAGTCTCATCCCAGCTATCTCCAGAGGATATAGCAGCGGTAATGAGGAATACGCAGCGGAGTTTACTCCCTCTAGCATGTCCGAGGACTGGCGCGCCTACAGTGGATTTGATGTCATCATCTGTACTGATGACGACTGGCGAGAAATGTCCGCCGGAGCGCAAAACGCGATCCTAGAATGGAACCGTTTAGGAGGGGAAATTCTAATTTACAGACTCAATGGCGTATCAAATTTCAAATCACTCAAGATAGATGATTCTGAGGAAAATACTAACAAAACCACAATCGATCGTTCCTTTGGCAGCGTGACGATAATGCCACTGGCAAATATAAAGGCGCTCGATGTAAACCAAACTTCGAACCTCATCAATAATCCGAAAAATAAATCTTCAAAAATACGATCCATCAACGAAAACTACGAATCAAGCTCTACCGGATCGGGAACCTGGTCGCTACAGAAAGCACTCGGCAAACTCAGTTTTTCTCCCTTTTATCTGATCCTTATACTCATTGGCTTTGGCATTCTGGTAGGACCAGTGAACTTATTCGTCTTCGCGAAGGCGGGACGGCGTCATCGCTTGTTCATCACCACACCGATCATTGCGCTTGGAGCGAGTTTATTACTGGTGCTACTGATCATCATTCAGGATGGATTTGGTGGACATGGCCAGCGCGTGCAGCTTATTGAGGTGCGCGCAGATGGTGGTGAAAATAAAGCTTACATCTGGCAAGAACAAGTTGCCCGCACAGGAGTCATCCTCGGCGGATCATTTGAGACTTCATCGCCTACTTTCATCTCCCCAGTCCCAGTGGCGCCATCGCGCTTCTCTCGTGTCACCCGGGATAACGGCGGTGGATCATCGAACTACACAGCGAAGCATGGCGAGACTGGACTCGCAGCATCTGGCGATTGGTTTCAGTCGCGCTCGGTGCACGGGCACTATCTAGAAAGCGTCATCCCTACACGCGGCAGGATCACTCTCAAGAGCAGCCAAGGCGCCCCTGTAGTCAACTCATCATTCGATTATGAGATCCAAGAATTGATCTACATCGACGACTCAGGTCAAACATGGGAGGCCTCTAACATCGCAGCCGGCGACTCGAAAAAACTTACCCCTAGCACTCCCGTAGATGCGCTCAAGCTGATCCACAAGCACCACGTCACAATGTCGGTCAAGCTCCAGGATAAACTAGACACCCTGCGCAAGCGCAAGAACCACTTCATAGCGATCACCGATGAAGCCCCCGCCATCAGCACGCTAGATTCCATCAAGTGGACCCACACCGAATCCATCATCACCGGACCAGTTGTCAGGTAAGCCCTGCACTTTAAACTTTAATCTTAAAACTTCTACATGTCAGCAATTTCAGTCAAAAACCTCTATCGCTATTTCGGCAAGCTCAAGGCGGTCGATGGTCTCAGCTTTGAAGTCCCACACGGTTCAGTCTGTGGATTTATTGGGGCCAATGGCGCAGGAAAAACCACCACCATGCGGATGCTCGCCACGCTGGATTACCCGACGATGGGCTCGGTAGAAATCTGCGGGGTAAACGTGGTGAACCACCCTGCTAAAGTTCGGTCACTGCTGGGCTGGATGCCGGATCATTTTGGAAACTATGATCACATGACGGTGCTGGAGTACCTAGACTTCTACGCACGAGCTCTGGGGTACACAGGTAAGGAAAGACACATGCGGATTCAGGAAGTGATGGAGTTCGCAGACCTCATCCCACTAGCTGATCGCCTCTCTAACAAACTATCAAAAGGCATGACCCAGCGCCTCTGTCTGGGACGCGCACTGATCCATGACCCACAAGTGCTTATCCTAGATGAGCCAGCAGCTGGCCTGGACCCTAAAGCACGGGTGGAACTGAAACATCTAATCCGGATTTTAGCGGAGGAAGGTAAGACCATTTTCATCTCATCACACATCCTCTCCGAGCTAGGTGAAATGTGTGACTCATTATTATTTATCAATGATGGCAGGATCGTCCACCACGGTGATGCGGAGTCTCTGCTGCAAGGATCAGACTCTACTGGTGGCTTCTTTTATGACGTCCAGGTAGTGGGAGATGCCGCTAAGCTCGCAGACTGGGCTGTGACCTCGCCATACGTAGAATTCATAGAAGACCGCAAGCGAGGTGGCAGGATCCGGGTGGACTCAGAAGACCCAGAAGTGGCGGCGGATGTACTGCGCCGGATGGTGAAAGATGGCTTACCGATCATCGAGTTTCATAAGGAACAGCGGAATCTCGAAGACGCATTCATCGACATCCTAGAGAAACAATAATAACGTAAAAGAAGCGAGAAGCGAGAAGCGAGAAGCACCGTGCCACCTACCTCTGGTAGGCAGAGCGAAATATTATACCCACATCAACCAAGACTTAACACTTTAAACTTATAACTTATAAATGTCAGAAGAATCCACTATTCATCCCGCCATCCTGAAGACTTCAGACTTCTCGGATAGGCTCTCGCCAATGCTCGTCAAGGAGCTGCGCCAAGGCCTCAAAGGTGTGAGCTTCATTATCCTATTTATCGCCATTCAAGTTATCTTAGGCGTGCTTATTTTAGGGCAATCGTTTTCCTCATCTTATAACAATGTAGGCAAAGATATTTCCGTCTCGGTGTTTATCTGTATCGGTCTTGCGACCTGTGTCCTGCAGCCGCTCAGAGCTATCTCAGCAATCGGATCTGAGGTCAAGGAGAACACTATCGACCTCATGGTCATCACCAAGCTCTCCGCATGGAGGATAGTGTTCGGAAAATGGATCTCGCTGGTCTCGCAGTCTGCTCTCATTATAGCAGCAGTGACTCCCTATCTGATCCTGCGTTACTTTTTCGGAGGGATGCAGTTGTTTGCGGAGCTGATGATCCTGTTCACTATCTTCCTCGCTTCAGCCGGCTTTACTGCGGTATTTGTAGGCATTTCATCACTTCCTTCGCTAATCCTACGTGGTCTGATCGGTCTAGCATGCGCATTTTTCACCAGCTGGGCAGTGTTTGTTCTTTTTCTATTTACTCCTGTATACCGAGAAATTATTGAGCTTTGCTCGTTCCAGACTCCAGAGACACTGTCTGTCTATTTATTACTTGTTCTAGGAATTATCTATTTTGGCTGGCTAGCGCTGGACTACGGAGCGGGCAGTATTGCCCCCATATCAGAAAATCGCGCAACACCAAGAAGGCTCATCTGCCTTGGAATAATAGCAGTATTAGGCATTATCTTCTGGATGAGCGATCCAGACTACCGCCAGGCAGCTCCCTATTTCATGTTGATTCTCTCCGCTCCTATTGGACTCATAACTCTCACCGAGCATCCATTTACCACTTCTACTGTGAGTGTACCGTTTGTTAGAAAAGGACTCTTCGGCAAGATCAGTAGTTACTTTCTCTATCCTGGTTGGGCATCTGGTCTTAATTTCGTAATGCTCCTTTTCAGTTTAACCCTACTTTTTTCACTTTTCTATACGCCAAGTTCATACTACCAGGACAACTTTAAACAAGAAGTAGTCACCGTAGCGTGCATCTGCTTTTCCTGTCTCGTCTTCCCGCTGCTCCTAGTTAGGATATTCTTCAGAAACACACTCCAGCTGTTCGTATTCTACCTCGGTGGGCTAGTCGCTACGGGGGTTCTATGGTTACTCGTTGTAATCATTGCAGAAGAGACTCGATCTCGTGGTATCTACAGTGCCTTCTGCTGGCTTCCTCCGGTGCAGTTCAATATTTTTGATCGTAGCGCAACCGAATACATCGCGCACGCAATCGCCTTACCAACATTCTTCATCTACTGGGCTGCCTGTCTCGCAACCTCAAGAAAGTTCTGGAAGCATATCAGAAATAACGACATGCAAGCTCAAGGCATCATCGAGGCCGAAACTAATCTAACTGAAAGTAAATAAATAACCGATGACCCCCGCACAGCTAAAGCAAGCCAGAATCAAAGCAACTGTCTGTGCAGAGAACGTCTCCCTGCCGCTGAGATCGCGAGTCTGGAGAGGGATGGCTGGTGAGTTCGCAGGTGCGGGATCTGGCTCATCACTAGATTTCCAAGACCACCGAAACTACGTCCCAGGCGATGACCCGCGGCATATCAACTGGCAGGCCTATGCGCGCACGGGAAGCTACACGATGAAGCTCTATCGCGAAGAAGTCCGCCCTATCGTGGATATCGTGCTGGATGTTTCGGACTCGATGTTTTTTGAGGAAGAGAAGGCTATCCGTGTGGCTGAGATTTTCTACACAATCGTTACCACCGCCTTGCAGGCTGGGGCGGCGACTAACATTCATCTACTCAAGGGAGGCAGTCATCGGCAGCTCCCTATCGAAGCCGTGCTCAGTGATCAATGGTATCAAACTTCCGCCGAGCTGAAAGACGAGCACCCAAACCAAGCGCCAAATCTAGAACCCGTGCCACTGAGACCGAACACCATCCGAGTGTTCATCAGCGACCTACTTTTCCCCGGCGATGCAAGTCCAGTGATCCGGCATTTCACCCAGCGGCAGGGATCGATGATTATTCTCTGTCCATTTTCTCAATCGGAGGCGAATCCTGACTGGCAAGGGAACTATGAATTCATCGATGCCGAGTCCAACAACCGCCACCTGCACCGTATCGAACCCGGCGTGCTGCGTGACTACAAGAAGACCTACAGCAAGCACTTCTCACTCTGGCACAATGCAGCACTAAAACACCAATCCCCCCTCGCCCGGATCCCCTCAAATCTCGATCTCATGGAGTCCCTCCAAGTAGACGCCATTAAATCCGGCGCGCTGGAGATTTCACTCTAACCCAACTATCTAAACTATGAAACTCTATCTAATCCCACTATTACTCCTCAGTTTTCTCACTACAATTTCCGCGAAACAGGCTGAGGCAAAAAAAGCAGAACAGAATCTCGCGATAAGTCCACTTGAAGGACTATGGAAAGCAGTCTCAGGACACGAAGATGAAGATCCGATGGATGCAGAGGACATCGCTACCATCTTCATGAAATTCCAAGGTAATACTGTCTTGGCCACATACGACGAAGAAGCCGATCATGGTAGTTTCACTTACGAGGCTGAAAAGAATAGAACACTAATCACGCTCACTATTGATGATGAGAAAGTCACCATTCCGATGATCTACAAATTGGAAAAAGATCAACTCACTATCTGCCATTTTGATGATTTCGAAGAAAAAGCTAAAAGTTACCCGGATTCTTTTGAACCTACTGACGGGCTAATAATCATAAAACTTAAACGCCTTCCTATAGACACACGTCTTAAAGGAAACTGGAAGACCAAGGAGTTATGGGACATGGGAGAATTGGCTGATGAAAAATTTAACTTTGATTTTGGTAAATCCACACTTTCAGTCACTGATGTAGAAGATCCAGATGCTGGGCTTGGTTCCTATCTGACAAATTCAACAACCTCTCCCAAAAGAATCCATCTTTACTCAGATGAAGGCGACTTTCAGAAGGGAATTTACAAGATCGAAAAAAGAATCCTACACATCTGTATTATCGAAGACGATGCCGAGGCAACTGATAAGCAAGGATATCCTAAAGACTTCATCAAAAATGAAGATTCCATCTATATACAACTAATTCCAAAGAAGTAATCCTAGCAATTCATTTTTAGCATCTGGATTTCTTTGTAAGGCAACTATTTTGGATCCCGTATCCATAATATGTTCACGTCATTGCTATTTCTAACGAGAAGACATCACTGTCTTTATCCTCTGGTCCTCGTGGTGTGTTGTACCCTTTTCTCTTTTACCTGCTCCTCGTGCTA
>JBLHQF010000131.1:0-7929 GCA_047624885.1 Cryomorphaceae bacterium
CTAAATCCTAATAGTGATCTTTCAGAAGGTTACGGTTCTGTTTTGTTAGAAACTAAAAATGGCGAACAAGTATCAGGTGTTTTAGAAAAGAAAGGTGCTAAAATATGGGTTATCACACTTCCCGATACGACGAAAAAGACCTTAGCCGTCGATCAAATAAAAACGCACACGCTGATGTCCTCAATGCCTCCTATGGGACTACTCTTGAAAGAACATGAAATCAGGGATATCATCAGTTACTTGGCGACTTTGCGATAGACTAACTAACTTTTACGGCCCCAAAGAGACCTGCCCTTCAATTACTCACTTTTCCCCCAAGTATCTGGCGCGATGAATTGGGTGTTATTAGTGGTAGCGTCCCAGATCATGGTGCAGCGCTCGCTGGCCTCTAAGGCGAATTCTTCTCTGGTGATCGGAGAGAGTGTGCTGAGTAGGTTTCCGTTATTTTCTAGCGAAACTGGCCAGAGGTGTTTGGGGATGATGGTGATTTTTTCCTCTTTTGAGTCTCGCTGCCATTCGCTGAGGTATTTCCAGGTTCCGCGCTGGCAGCTGGGATTCATCGCCGGGGGGCATGGGTGCTGGGTGGCTTGATAATGATCGAAGAGTTTGCCGTAGATGAGCTGCTGGGGGGTGATCATTGAGATACCGTAGTTCTCTAACAAAAGTTTTTTAGCGGCGGGTAGCTGGGTTATTTTCAGCTGGTGCTGCTGGAGACGCTGGAGCTTGTTGAGCCAGTTGTCGCGCGGGTCAGGCCCGGGGTAGCTAGCCGTTCCATCTTTATAGCTGATGAGATAAAATTTAACAGCGAGTTCGAGGTGAATAAACTCGCCCGTAGTTGAGGTGAGATCTTTGAGAAGGTAGTCTAGTTCACCGAGGGTGATTCTTTTGTCATTAAAGATCTGAATCCCTTTCTCTAACAGATTGATTTCTGGGGAGTGGAGCAGTACTTGCTCAAGTGCGTCTTCGTAGAGATGCCCAAGCTTTTGGGCGTAGTTTAATTTTAAATCAGAATGCTCTGCTCCATGAGAAAACCTACCTCTATCAAAACAAACCGCCTCTGGTAGATGATCTACGAGAAGCGGTGAGGTGCGCAGGCACTTTAACAGTGCTTGCGTGTGGTCAAAATTTTCGATGCCTATGTCTATCTTATGCATAGATAAGCAGGATGGAGTCCACCATCTTGCTCTTACGGAGCGTGTCAGAGACGACGATGAGTGGTGTACCTTCCTTAACGACACCTCCTTCTCTCATGTATTCCACAGCATTGTTGATGGTGATCAGTGGGTCATCATTGAATGGGATCATGTTTGGCTCGATACCGCGAGCTAGAGCTAGCTGGCGACAAACTATGGCTTCTGGAGCAAAGGCGTGAATGGTGGTGTTGGGTCTGAGCATTCCGCACTGTGTGGCCATGATTCCACGTCTGGTGAAGACCACTATTTCAGCATTCGGGATGGAGTCAGCGAGACTGAGAGCGGAGTGGATCACTTTTTGTTTATCAGTTTCTAAAACGGCGAGTTTACCATTGCCGATAGAGCCTTCACGCTCCATACGCTTAGCGATACGGTCGAGAGTTTCAACGCAGCGGATAGGATACTCACCGACTGAGGTTTCACCACTGAGCATGATGGCATCCGCCTCTTCATACACTGCTGTGGAAACATCTGTGACCTCCGCACGCGTTGGCGTAGGGTTAGTGATCATGGACTCCAACATGTGAGTGGCTACGATAACTCTGGTTCCGAGGACGTGGCAACGGTTGACGATCTGACGCTGGATAATAGGTAGCTCTTCTACATGCACCTCGATGCCTAGATCACCACGTGCGATCATGATGACGTCTGAGGCGATGATGATGTCATCGATATTCTTGATAGCTTCTTGATCTTCTACCTTTGAGATGATGTTCGCTCTACCACCGAGCTTTTCCATCTCGGATCTAAGTTCATTTACGTGAGCTGCGTCACGCACGAATGAGCCAGCGATAAAGTCTGATTCACACTCAACGGCGACCTTGAGGTCTCTGTGGTCTTTTTCTGTGAGTGCGGGGAGATTGAGTCTTGTTCCGGGGAGGTTAATGTGGCGGCGGTTACCGATCTTACCTGAGGTCAGGACGTTACAGATGAGTCTATCATCATGCTTTTCCTCGATCTCCATGAGCATGGTGCCGTTGTCCACTACGAGTGTGGCACCCTGAGCGACATCGTCCATCATACCTTCATAGTTCACCGTGGTAGAGAACGGGATGGAGGCTTCAGCGGACTGCTTTCTTATTTCAAATTTGTCACCAACTGTTAACTGGTAGGGAGCATCTAGGTCACCTGTGCGGATGGATGGTCCTTGAAGGTCAAAGAGGATTGCGGCGTGCTCTTTCTTTTCCTCAGCGATCCTGCGGATATCTGCCACCACGGTTCTGCACCAGTCGTGCTGTGCGTGGCTCATGTTGAGACGGAAGACATTGACTCCTGCATCGATGAGTTCGCCGAGGCGTTCTGGGGAGTCTGTAGCGGGGCCAAGTGTGATGATGATACTAGTTTTGCGTAACATAATAGTGTGTATAAAAGAGTTAGTGTGAGAATTGCTCTCAGGAGTGAGGCGCGATACTAGCTAAATTCGCCCTCATGGCAAGCCCAGCCTTTTACAAGCTGCCAAAAGATGCGTCATCCACTACCAGCCACCCTAGTCTGGAGACTCTTGCCTACTTGAGTAGCTACCTACATGGAGATGATAATCACTTTAAATCACTGTGATCGGTTAGCTCCGCCTCACTGAGATTAAGTTTTTTTGCTGCAATGGAAAGGTCTCCGCCGGCGGCAGCGATGCTATCGTCGATAAGTATTTTCATGATCCAAGATAGAGCGTTCTTTCCCGCGGGCACTTGGGAAATGACTTGCTGAAGACTTTTAGACACCATTACAGCATTAGCATTTGATCTAGTGGTAGAGCCGGCGAGTGAAATATCATCTGGGAGAAGCACCTCTGAGCCCGCTAATGCGCAAGCACGTGCGATGGTATTCTCCAGTTCACGGATGTTGCCAGGCCAAGAATGCAAACAGAGTTTTTCAATGGCTTCTCCGGAGAGTCGCATCTTACCATTAGTATGTGTCCCTTGCTTCTTGGTGATTTTCTTGAGAAAATGGGCAGCCAGTTGTGGAATGTCATCCACACGCTCGCGGAGTGGGGGGAGATGGAGCTCTACCACATTCAGGCGATAGTAGAGATCCTCACGGAATCTGCCTTCAGCCACCTCGATGGCTAGATCTTTATTCGTAGCCGCTATAATCCTTACATCGGTGCTGAGCACTTCATTTCCACCTACTCGGGAGTAGGTTCCTTCTTGAAGGACGCGCAGTAGCTTCACCTGAACAGTGAGCGGCATATCCCCTATCTCATCGAGAAATAGTGTGCCATTATCACATTGCTCAAATCTGCCTATACGCTTGAATCCCGCCCCGGTGAAGGCGCCTTTTTCATGGCCGAAGAGTTCACTTTCCAATAAATTTTCTGGGATAGCTCCACAGTTCAGAGCGATCATCTCTCCATGGCTACGCGGAGAATACTGATGCACGGATTTGGCCACCAGTTCCTTACCTGTGCCGCTCTCACCAGTGACTAGCACTGGCGCATCGGTCCGCGCCACTTTGCCCACGAGCTTGAAAAGGTCTTGAAATGCCTTCGATGAACCAATCACATCATCATCTCTAACAATTTCGTTTTTCGATGGCAGGGTTTCGTGCACTAATTTGCGTGCATCGATGACTTGCCATGCATCTTCGATGAGTTTCTTGAGTTCAAAGGTCAAAGATTCCTTCTTGAGAATATCATGCGCTCCTAGCTGCGTAGCATTAATTAGCTGAGCCGCGGTGGGGAAACTAGCGGTGAGGATGAAGAGCATTTCCGACCAGTTTTTTGCCTTCGCTTTAATTTTTTTGAGGACTGTTAGGCCATCGCCACCATCGCTAGTAGGCATCAGCATATCTACGATTGCTATTTCCACATCCACTTTCTCAATGACCTTTAGTGCCTTCTCGGTGTCATCACATTTCAACACGCGGATACCATCAGCCTCTAGCTTCTTCGCAGCCCAGTCTAGATAGTCATGGTCTTCGTTTAACAGTAATAAGTAGCGTTCCATTTTTTGTCCGATTAAAGTTTACCAAATCTACGATCTCGCTTGGTGTATTCTCTGAGCGCATCGACCAGGGCATCATGCCCGAAGTCTGGCCAGAACTTATCCGTGATCACTATCTCGGCATAGCTGAGCTGCCAGAGCATGAAATTAGAAAGTCTCACTTCACCAGATGTCCGGATCAGCAGGCATGGGTCGGGCATTTCGGCAGTGTACATCTGAGCAGAAAAGACATCATTATCCACATCATCTGCGGAGATCTCCCCTACCGCGGCCTTTCTTATAAGCTGCTTAGCCGCATCCACAATTTCTTCACGCCCGCCGTAGGAAAGCGCTAGATTCATCGTGACTCCTGTGTTTTCTGAGGTGGCGGACATTGACCTATCCAGCTCTGCTCTGACATGTGATGGGAGTTTATCTAGCCTACCGATGGCGGTGAGCTTGACGTTATCCTCCATCATTTCAGGAGTCTTTTCTTTAAGGAATTTTTCTAACAGATCCATCAATGCGTCCACCTCTTTCTGTGGCCGGCTCCAGTTCTCCGAAGAGAATGCATACAGTGTCAAAAACCTTACCCCTAGCTGATGACATGACTCGACTATTTCCCTAACAGAGTCAGCACCGGCTCGATGACCCGCCACCCGCGGCAATCCGCGTTTTTTCGCCCAGCGACCATTGCCATCCATGATGATCGCCAGGTGCTCGGGTATCTTTAGCTTCGCTAAATCGCTGCCCGAGGCTAAAGTGTCAGTGTTTTTCTTTCTAAGGGTAAATTTCATCTTAGCGTCTTAAGAGAGCTGGAAAGCACAATGCACGTACCTGGTTTACATTGCAAGCAAGCAACACGACATTACGGGCTTAGAGTAGGAGCAAGGTTTTCCTGATTGATCACCTACGCTGAGAAATGAGAGCAGTGATGATGCCTTGGAGGCTTTTTACTTCCTTAGAACTGAGATTAGACCGACTGAAAAGAGCGCGGACTTTCCGCATCGTGTTCGGCTGCTTTGCTGGGTTTGGGAAGAAGCCAGATTTCTCTAGCTCACTTTCTAGCCTCTGCAAGCAATGATCTAGCTCGGCTCTCGGAGCAGCATCCCAGTCTTGCTCGTAGGTAGTGGTCGCTGCTGTTCTGGTGCTCCACCATTCCCAAGAAAATAACAGCACGGCCTGGGCTAGATTTAGCGAGGTGTACTCTGGATTCATCGGATAGTGTAGCAGCCTGTCAGCGTATGACATGGCGTCATTATCTAGGCCAGAGGCTTCGGGACCGAAGAGAATAGCGGGACGGTTTTCACCCGCACTGGCCGCGGTGGCTAGGTGCATTTCTGCAGCTGCCTCGGCCGCGGTGACGGCTGGCGTGTTGAGGTGACGGATGCGGGCGGTGGCAGCATAGACTTGGTGGCAGTCTGCCACGGCTTCCGCTACGGTGGAGTAGACTTTTGCAGACTCGACTATATGCTTAGCATCGGTTGAAGGTGCAATGGCACCGGCATTTGGCCAACCATCTCTGGGGGCGACTAGCCGGAGTTCATCGAGCCCACAGTTGAGCATCGCCCTGGCACACATTCCGATGTTGACCGCCATCTGGGTCTGCACGAGAATGATGACTGGTTTGGTAGAGATTTGATCAGACATCGCTTAATAATTACCCGCGATTAAATTTAGCGACCTCGCGCTGCGCCTCGCGCATTTCCACCTGGTCTTTGAGAGCATGTCTCTTATCAGTGTGGGTCTTTCCTTGGGCGACTCCTATTTCAACTTTGACACGCTTGTTTTTCCAATACATGCGCAGGCAAACCAGGGTGCAACCTTTCTGAGAGGTCACTTGATCAAGTTTCAAGATCTCAGATTTATGCACTAAAAGACGTCTTGGTCTCTTAGACATATGCTGAAACCAAGGCCCCGCAGTCTCCCATGGCTGGATGTCGCATCCATGCAGGAAGAGCTGACCTTTATCGACTCTAGCAAAGGCATCCGAAATATTCACCTTGCCGGCACGGATAGATTTCACCTCGGTGCCCTTAAGCTCAACGCCCGCCTCGTAGGTGTCTAAAATATGATATTCATGGCGCGCTTTCCGGTTCTTGGATATTTCTGCACTCATGATTATTCTGACTTTAGAGGGGCTGGGCAGCTACTTGATGTAGCTGAAAATGATTACACAGTCTCAGCCGGAGTCACTACGATCTTACCTTCGATGATCTCGGTGAGGGCGATGTCCGCTGCACCCATAGACGGCAGAGCATCAATGAGTGGTGATCTTCCAGAGTTGAGCTGACGGACACGCTGTGAAACGATGTTTACGAGAACTTGTGGATCTTTTACGATCAGGGCTGCTTGGTCTACGAGGCTGCTTTTCATAGGTGATTTTGATGTTCCACTGGACTCATCGGATTGGTCAAACGGGATAATGTTCGATTTTTCCATAGTAAGTCTCAGAGGTAGTTAGATTTAAATTTAAATGGCTGATTGTGCTACTAGCGGTAGGTCAATAAACACAAATTGGAGTGGATTTCAAGCCTAATGTGTGTAATCTTTTATTTTTTGGCATTTTGGATTTTTTTTCAGCTTTCTGAGCTTATATCTGGCCACATTCATCATCAGGGAAGCTAGGATGGCGAATGGGAGCGTCCATTTGCCCGCGGACAACAAAAGCTCACTTCTCGCTGCCAACATCGCTATTTCCTGCTCCCACTCATAATCCGCGCCAGCCTGCGCTTTGGCATCAGACATTCCTGAGAGATACAATGACACCATAGTCAGCAGAGCTAGCACGAGAACAAGAATCCCTAAAATGAGAACTCTTCGCCAAAATTTGCATTTATTATCTATTTCTAAATCATCCATGTTTTATTTTAGCCAGGAGGCCAGGTCATTTTTCTGCCAGCAAGAATATGTAGATGCAGATGCGGGACCGCCTCTCCCCCATCGCTACCGTTATTGATCACGACGCGGAATCCGCTTTCCAGGAAACCTTCCTGCCGCGCCACCTGCTGAGCCATGAATAATAAATGCCCAAGAGTTCTTTTATCCTCATCACCCGCCTCGCCCACACGCACGATGCATTTTTTAGGAACCATCAGTAGATGCGTAGGCGCCTGTGGCGTAATATCATGGAAGCATATACAGAGATCATCCTCATGGACAATCTTAGCCGGAATCTCCCGAGCAATTATTTTTTCAAAAATAGTCATCGTTTCAATGAAGGGATAACAAGTGCGGGCTGGTGTGACGATAATTTTCTGTAACTTATCGCAGGAATATACTTAACTCTACTCATCGCCTCACGAAAATATGCCAAAATAATTTTCCTTCTAGCATTCACAATATTCAATTCTTTTCTAACCGCTCACGCCCAAGATGATGATCCAATTGAAGCTGAAATCCCTAATGGCCAGCCATCACAAATTCATGTTTATACAGAAACGATCGAAATTACTTCACTAGAATATGCTGAAATCATGACTGGCCCGTTTAATGTCAATAACATACAGCGCTGAGAAATAAACTCATCGAGCAGGTCAAAGCGGGGAAGGCAAAACTGGTATCTTATCAATCGCTCATTGCACCCTCTGGAGGACACTGCACGTCTGAATCTATACGTGAATTCGTCTACGAAACAGAATATGAACCAGGAGAAGTCTACCCAAATACAACTGAAAATACAGTATCTCCTCCCCCTAAAACTATCCCTACTATTTTGCCACCCACTCCCACCGCATTTGAGATTAGAAACATGGGATCTACTTTGGAGATAGAAGCTATCCTCGGAAAAAATGAAAAAATCATCATAATAACATTCA